>JAEEJJ010000113.1 GCA_016281805.1 Clostridiales bacterium | reverse complement strand
CTGCTGAGAGTAAAATGCGATAAAAATAAGTGCATCTCATGTGGGAAATGCAAGCGGGTATGTCCTATGGAGGTGGATGTGACAGATAACTCCAGAAAGCGGAAAAACGGAACAGAGTGTATTCTTTGCATGGAATGTGTGAAGAATTGTCCAAAAAATGCACTTTGACAAATATCCGTTTGTTGATTTGTTTCTGGATCTGAATTCTATCGAGACGGTAGTATTGATGTCAAGGGTTAAGGACTGACCGCCGAAAAAGTGCCTGATTTATAGGCTTTTCTGGGATTTGGCTATCGGCGGCGACGTGTGGAAATGATCGCAAAAACCGCTTCGTGGGAACATATCAAAGGAAATGTGCGGAGGGTTGAGTTGCCGATTCAGATGTCAGAGGGTTGAGTTAGCGATATTGATATTTTTGTGATAGGGTTGAAGCTGTGATTCAGATGTCAGATAAGGAGGTCGTAAAATGGCTTTTGATTATAAAAAGGAATATAAGGAATTCTATATGCCAAAGAATAAGCCATCCATCGTGACGGTTCCGAGCATGAACTATATAGCGGTTCGCGGACATGGCGATCCAAACGCAGTGGATGGAGAGTACAAGCAGTCTATCGGCCTGCTTTATGGTATTGCCTTTACGATCAAGATGAGTAAAAAAGGCGACCATCAGATTGATGGTTATTTCGATTATGTAGTCCCTCCGCTGGAAGGATTCTGGTGGCAGGATGGTGTAGAAGGAATCGATTATGCTCACAAGGAAAACTTCGAGTTGATATCTGTCATCCGACTTCCTGATTTCGTGACAAAAGAAGATTTTGAATGGGCGGTCGAGGAGGCTACTAATAAGAAAAAGGCAGACTTCTCAAAGGTTGAATTCCTGACCTGTGACGAGGGCTTGTGCGTTCAGTGCATGCACATTGGTTCTTATGATGATGAGCCTGCCACTGTCGCACTTATGCATGAGTACATGGAGCAGCATGGCTATACATTGGATATTACCGATCAGCGCTTACATCACGAAATATATCTGAGCGATGCCAGAAAGGTTGCACCGGAGAAATTGAAAACCGTAATTCGCCACCCGATCAAACAAAAGTAAGTAAGACACATCAAGGCTCCCGCACTGCCACCACTGGCGGCAGTGAGCCTGTTTTTAACCGTTCACATTTATTTCGATACCGAATACCGATTTATTATTGACATGGCAGAATATTTCTTGTATTCTTTATAAAACATCGACATCTATTTTGCCGTTTGCAACTCTATCTTACGATGACACATGAGTGATGTCTTCTGGGTGTTTTATCGCTGCATTTTCAATGGTTTTGGCGAATCTTCAAGTTCAATCCTACTCAACTATGTATGATTTTCGATATTCCGCAGCAACAAGCGATTATAAATTTGAAGGCATATTGTCCCCTGATCCCTTTGTTGTATTTCTCGCAAACAACGGTTTGACTGGGTATTATGTTGCATATGACACTGCGAATTCGCGCTTTTATTACAACAATTCTAGCAACTGGTCTACATATGTCTCAAATTATTCGACGCTTACTAATCGCTTCACAAAAAGTAGCGGTTCAGCGCTAACAACCAATTATTATACAGTCAGTACTGTTACAAGTTATAGCGATTTAGTCTCTAAAATCAGTTCAGCTCTCTCTTCACGTCCGCAAGGCATTATTCTTGTAGGCTCGTCCCACACGTTGGTTGTAACATGCGAAAACGGATCATATTATGTTTATGACCCATGGTCAAATAATAAATCAGCACGATATAGGAAGTCTCTGTCTACTTACATCACATCTTCATCGACTCCCATGAGCTTCGGGGACATTAACGGATATATTACTATTGATTGAATCATTAGATCCACATAAATACGGAGGATTTTAATATGAATAAAAGAATTATTGCCTTACTGTTTGTGGTTTTTTGTTTATTTATTACAGCATGTACAAATAATACAGGAAAAGACATCGATGTTAATCAAGATGAGAATCACATTATTATCGATACCGACACTGATAAGACGAATGAATCTGTTGGCTCAGACTCCTCAGTCTATTCTGCTCTTTTTTCTCCCTCGTATATTAAAAAAGATTGCAGTATCGTTTTAACTGATTCTTCCCTTTCCGTCAGTGGCTTTGTTTTTAATAATCCCTCTATACAAAACGTGGATTCCTTTATTTATGTAAAAGACAATTTGTTTGTTGTTGCAGAAGAGGGTATTGCCAGATATGCGAAATATGATGAGGAAGAATGGGCTGAATATTTTGGCGATTATTCTGTTATAACAGAAGCTCTTAATCAATTGAATACAAAAGACAAGATTAGGTATTTTTCACAGGAGTGGTTATATGGTGATACATTATTGCGTCCAAAACTATATGCGTTTACAGATAGCGGGAAATGTATGAGAGTCTCTTTTGAAGGCAAGACAGAAGAGATCGGTAACGATATAACATATATAATAGATGAAAACGGACATATCGTTACGCTGCATAAAAATGGAACTGTCAACGATAACTGTTCCGGCAATGATACTTCTTTATGGTCAGATATAGTTTTTATAGATACAAATCGTACAGATGGAGCAGGTATAACAGTAGGCGTTGATAATGAAGGCAGAGTTTTCGTTGCGGGCGATTATATGCATGACATATCAGAAATTGAAAACTGGCATGATGTCCTGTATGCAATTGTTATAGATGTTTATACTGATCAATATCCGATAGCATTATCTAAAAACGGCACTGTACTTGTCCCCTCCGATTGTGGCTGCAGTTTCGCCGACAAAGTATCGGAATGGTCGAATGTCATTGAAATCGGTCTGACATGTCCCGACGGAATCCTATGGGGAAGGTTGGAAAACGGCGATGTCTTATTTGCAGAGTAACCTGCAGGATTTGCCTTCGAAAAAATCGATATTTTGCATGTTTCAATTGCTCAAAGAGAAATCCGGCTCGATTTGGCTTGCCGGTGTTGCTGCACTGCGTAATGGATTATTCGGTAATATTTCTGTACTAAGTGGCGTGTATTTTGTGATTTGAATAATACTGTAGATGCCACATGGCTCCCACACTGCCATCATCGGCTGCGGGGAGTGTTGAGATCAGAAGAAGATAAATCGGGATTTGTGAGGAACAGATATGAAAACAATATATCTGATCGGCGGTACAATGGGCGTCGGTAAAACGACGGTAAGTCAGCAGCTGAAAAAGGAGTTGCCGAACAGTGTTTTTCTTGACGGCGATTGGTGTTGGGATGCCG
>JAEEJJ010000112.1 GCA_016281805.1 Clostridiales bacterium | reverse complement strand
TTTATGGAAGGCGTTAAAAACTGCGCTGTAGAGGATTGCATTATAGGATATTCGGGAGCACAGGGAATTGTTTTAAACCACTATGCTCAAAACTGCAGAATAGTAGGTAACGAGATCGCTCAGTCGTGTTCAGGCGGCGTATTTCTTACGGGTTACGGTCCTGGAACGACGGATCTAAACAAAAATCACTATATTGCAAAAAACCATATTCACAATATCGGACTTGACTATATGCATTCTTGCGCCGTTCAGATGTACGGCAGCAACAACAATACGGTTGAATACAATTATTTCCACGATCTCCCCTACGCTGCCGTGTCGATAATAGGAATGGCTTGGTCTCAGATGAAAGAAGGTCCGGGTTACAGAGACACAATTAATACATATGGCGACAATAAAACGATGTATAATCCCCGCTGGGAGGAAATTGACAGAAATTCGATAAAAACATATACTGACTCACATAAGTATATGCATTCCGGCAATAATATTACGCAATACAACATTATAGACGACTATATGCAAACGATGCGTGACGGCGGCTCGCTTTATGCATGGTGTTCAGGCGGAGACAAAACATGGCAGTACAATGTAGGTTCAAGGGAATTTACAGACGACTGGGCTGTTCGCGCAATACATATGGATGACTACGACGGTCTGAATTATTTATATAAAAACCTGTTCCACGCAAACGGCGCTACAGACAACAGTCATACAAACGGAACGAACGGCGGTCGCGGCGACGGAGGAAAAACAGACCTTGACGTGTGGGATGATACCCTGAGCGACAATACATGGAAGGAAAATATTATAACTCCCGATGAATTTCCCGAAGGTTACCTTGAACTTCGCGCTTTTATAAACAAAACAGCGGGCGAATGGAAGTGCGTGCTGCCGGGTGCTGTTAAGACGACACCGGACAGTATATTGTCTGAGGCAATACTTATGCTGAACTCTTCTGATGTTAATGCGGAAAATGGGCTGATCAGCACATGGACGTCAAAAACAGGCGGATACACATTCTCACAAAGCGACAACAGCAAAATGCCCTCCGTGACTGACCACGGAAGCTATAAGGCTGTAAAATTCGACAGCGAAAAAACACTTACGCTGAGTGATGTTGAAGGATTGAACGGAGAATCGGGTCTGACGGTCGTGCTTGTAAGCAGAGACGCCGAAAACAATGAAAACGACAACGCTGAACTATTGCTTATCAAAAGTGACGACGGCAAAACAGAAACGATTGTTTCATCGTCGCAAAAAGGAGTAAAATTTACCACAACCGGTAAAAACAGCAGTTTGTTTGCCGAAGTAGAAAGAGACGAGGCGGAAGAAGGATTCACCTCAACGATAATTGTCAATGAAGGATCAAAAAAGGCAATATATATAAACGGCGAAATGGCCTTATCAGGCGAGGACAGCGATTTTTATTTCACCGGTGACAAATGTGATATAACCCTTGGAGGATTCAACGGAGAAATCTGTGAGGCGATAGTATTTTCGAAGGCTCTGACTGAAGTAGAAATATCTGTTTTGAGCGAATACCTGAAAAACAAATATTTTGCGGTCGCGGAACCTGTGATCGACTACGAATATGATGAAGCATCGGCTCAGAGCACGGTAACTATCGACTGCGAAACACCCGGAGCTACTGTCTATTATACGCTCGACAGATCGGAACCCGATAAAGACTCACTGAAATATGACGGAACATTTACTTTTGAAGGAACAGCTGTTTTAAGAGCTGTTGCCGTTAAGGACGGATGGACTGACAGCCGGTCGATAAGCAAGGTCATAGGTGTTTCCGCAAATATACCGAATGAAAACCTGATTTTACATCTTGACGCAGCAGACTCACCCGTGCAAGCAGGAAACAAGGTCGATGAGCTTAAATCAAGAGTTAATGAATATGTTGCAAAGCAAAGCAATGCAGGCAGCAAGCCTACGCTGATCGAATGCGACGGTTTTTATGCGTTGAGCTTTGACGGCGACGATATGATGATCGTAAATGATTTTCTGAATCTTGAGGGTCATTCAGGTCTTACCGTAGCTGCCGTAAGCAGATCAAACGAATCATCAGCGGGCGGAGATGACTGGTGCAACAGACAGAGCCTGATAATGATCGATGAGACCGGAGGATACGGTGCGATCTTCGTAGGCTCATACCGTGAAGATATTCGGGCAAGAATAGGTATCGGAACAGGCACAAGTTTTGAATCGTATATCGTAAAAGCAAAACGTAACGCACCTACTGACGGATTTACTGCGACCGTATTTGTAAAAGACGGCAAAAAGCAGTCTGTATATGCCGACGGAGAGCTGATATACTCTGAAGAAAACGGCAGAGATAAGATATACAATACAAACAATACCGAACTGAGGATAGGCACAGGCATAAGCGGCTTTAACGGAGATATAGCTGAACTGCTAATTTATGATTCTGCACTGAGTGAAGATCAGATAGCTTCAATAAACCGTTATTTTGAAACAAAGTATTTCGGAGACAGTTCCGACAGCTGAAACAAAACAAATAATTCGGACCTCTTTAAAAAAGAGGTCCTTTTTTTTGTATCCGAACAGATGTTCGACAATTATCGAATAATATTCACATGACAATGCAAATCAAACTGTTCACAAAAATAGCATATCATGTAATCAAAAACACTAAATCCACAAAATAAACGGTATTCACAAGATCGTTTGCGAAAAATATGATCCGTTTTGCTAAAAATAATACGAAAATATCCGAATAATAATAAAACTATTGACAAATTTGCATTTTTATGATATATTACAAGGTATGGTATAAATATACAACAATATGACAGTATGATGAAACTGCAACAGGCACAATACATCTCTCGATTCTGAGCTGATATCATACAAAAAGAGGGGTTTTATGAATACAAAGACATTGATTTATATAGTAAAACGTCTGCTTCTGGCATTACTTACGGTATGGGTAGTTATTACCGTTACTTTTTTTGTAATGCATGCTGTTCCGGGAGGACCATTCCTTGGGGAAAAGGCTATCTCCGAGCAGGCTCTTGCCGCACTTGAAGCTAAATACGGACTTGACAAACCCCTTCTTGAACAATACGGAACATATCTTGGAGATATTGTAACTAAATTTGATTTCGGTCCGTCACTCAAGCACAGAGGACGAACGGTTCTGGATATAATTTTAGACGGATTGAAAACGTCTGCGAAGCTCGGTCTGATAGCCGCATTTGCCGCACTTGCAGTAGGTGTCGTTCTCGGTTCGGTTGCAGCGCTTCGCAGAAACAAGCTGATAGATCGTATCATAATGGTCATCACGACCGCATTTGTTTCGATGCCTTCGTTCATAATGGGAACGATACTTCTCTTGCTTTTTGCCGTATTATGGCCGATTTTTCCTGCAAACGGTGAAACTGCTGCGGGACTCGTTATGCCGATAATAACGCTTGCCCTCTACCCTACAGCTTATATTACGCGTCTGACGCGTTCATCAATGCTTGACGTACTTGGACAGGACTACATTCGCACGGCAAAAGCAAAAGGCGTTTCCGGCGCAAAAATAATATTCGGACATGCGCTCAAAAACTCTTTGATACCCGTAATCACCTATTTCGGTCCGATGCTTGCGTATATTGTAACAGGATCACTTGTTGTTGAACGGATATTCGGAGTAAAGGGACTTGGAGAAGCGTTTGTAACGAGTATAACGAACAGAGACTATCCGCTTATCATGGGAACAACAATCATCCTTGCTGCACTGATAGTAATTATGAACCTTGTCAGCGATATTTTATATAAAGTTGTTGACCCGCGCATAAATCTTGATTAAAGGAGGAACGATCAATGAAAAAGAATCTGTTTTCACTTCATATAGATGTGGATTCGTTCCTTCCCGCATCAAACGAAGAAAAGGAATATATGGTTCAGATGCGTCCTTCCTCTACATTTTTCAGGGACGGACTTAAAAGGCTGATGAAAAACAAGGTTGCCGTTATCAGCTTCATCATTATAGTTATTCTTACTCTTACATGCATAATTCTTCCGTTTTTCTGGCCCTATTCTTATGAACAGATGCTCGGAATGGGCAAATACGGTAAAATGGATCCTTCCTACAACAATCTTGCTCCTTTTCAATACGGAACTACGGAACTGCAGAGGATCGAAAACGGCGAAAAGATTTTCCCGCACATATTCGGGACGGATTCGCACGGAAGAGACTATCTTATCAGAATAGTTTACGGTATGAGAGTATCGCTTGCAGTAGGTCTCTTTGCAAGCATAATAGTTTTGATAATAGGCATTATAGTCGGTTCTCTTTCAGGATATGTAGGAGGCACGGTCGATATAATTATTATGAGGATCGTTGATATTATTTATTCACTTCCGGATATGCTGATGGTCATTTTACTTGCTTCCGTACTGAAACTTACCCTGGGCAATGCGCTTGTCGGAACGGTGTTTGAAAAAATAGGCGGCAACATACTCAGTCTTTTTATTGTATTTGCATTACTTTACTGGGTTTCTATGGCAAGACTTATTCGCGGGCAGATACTTTCGCTTCGAGAACAGGAATATGTGCTTTCAGCAACCGCATCCGGAGCTAAAAGCGGATGGATAATAAAAAAGCATCTTATACCTAACTGCATAAGCGTAATAATCATTTCCACCGCTTTGCAGATACCGAGCGCGATCTTCACGGAAAGCTATCTTTCGTTTCTTGGTCTGGGCGTAAACGCTCCTATGCCCTCTCTCGGTTCACTTGCTTCTGACGCACTGAACGGAGTTTCATCCTATCCATACAGACTGTTTATACCTGCAGTTGTAATCTCGCTGATCGTGCTGTCACTGAACTTATTCGGTGACGGTCTTCGCGATGCGTTCGACCCGAAGATAAACGGTTAGGAAGGCGGTACGATATGGCATTACTTGAAGTTAAAAATTTACAGACATCGTTTTACACCGACGCGGGTGAAGTGCGTGCGGTAAACGGCATATCTTTTCAGCTTGACAGAGGCAAAGTTTTGGGAATCGTTGGAGAATCAGGCTCCGGCAAATCCGTTACGGCATATTCGATTATGCAGATACTTGCCTCGACAGCTAAAATAAAAGAAGGTTCTTCAATAAAACTTGATGGTCAGGAGCTTGTTGGTGCCGGCGAAAAAGTTATGAAAGACATAAGGGGCAATAAAGTTTCTATTATCTTCCAAGACCCCATGACATCATTAAATCCGACATACACAATAGGTCATCAGCTTATAGAAGCAATTATGCTCCACACGCCGAGGAACAAAAAACAGGCGAAAGAGCGGGCAATAGAATTGCTGAAGCTTGTCAATATCAACGAACCTGAAAAAAGAATGAAGCAATATCCGTTTGAACATTCCGGTGGAATGCGTCAGCGTATTGTCATTGCTATGGCACTTGCATGCGAGCCCGATATTCTTATTGCAGACGAGCCGACGACCGCTCTTGACGTAACGATTCAGGCTCAGATACTTGATCTGATGTCATCTCTGCAAAAAGAACTCGGAATGGCAATAATCATGATAACACACGACCTTGGCGTTGTTGCGCAGATGTGCGATGAAGTTATTGTAATGTACGCAGGATCTATATGCGAACAGGGAACGGCAGATGAGATATTCTACAACCCGAGGCATGAATATACAAAGGGGCTTATGCGTTCCATACCGACGACGGAAAATGACGATCAGCAGCTTCAGCCTATATCCGGAACTCCGATAGACCTTTTGAATATGCCCGAAGGTTGTCCGTTTGCACCGAGATGTGACAATGCTATGAAAATCTGTATAAAATGCAGCGCTGAACCGATGGATATAAACGAAAACCATCGCGCGGCGTGCTGGATGAATGTAAAAAATGCCGTTGAGGACGGAAGTATTACGTTTGACGATATAAACAAAGGAGAGGAGATTACCGAAAATGAGTGAAACAGAAAAAAACGGCACTCCCCTTCTTGAAATAAAAGATCTGAAAGAATATTTCAATATAAATATCGGAATGTTCCGTTCAAAGCCGCTGAAAGCCGTTGACGGCGTTTCATTTACGATAAATAAAGGCGAAACGCTTGGACTTGTGGGAGAATCCGGATGCGGTAAAACGACTGTGGGACGAACCATAATGCATCTATACAAGCCGACCGGCGGCGAAATTATTTTTAAAGGCAAAAAAATCGAAACAAAACAGGATATCAACGAATTCAGGAAAAAAGCTTCAATAGTCTTTCAGGACCCCTACTCTTCGCTTAATCCGAGAATGACGGTATCTGACATTATTGCGGAGCCGCTCGATATTCACAAGCTTTATTCTTCCAAAGCGGAACGCAGTGATAAAATCCTTTCATTGATGGAAAATGTCGGACTTACAAGCGAGCACGCCTCAAGGTATGCTCATGAGTTTTCCGGAGGTCAGAGACAGAGAATAGGTATAGCAAGAGCATTGGCCATAGACCCGGAGTTTATAGTCTGCGACGAACCGGTTTCGGCGCTTGATGTTTCAATTCAGGCGCAGGTGATCAATATGTTCGGCGAACTGCAAAAAAAACTCGGTCTTACTTATCTTTTTATAGCGCATGACCTTCTTGTTGTGAGACATATAAGCGACAGGATAGCGGTAATGTATCTCGGAAAACTTGTTGAGCTTGCGGACGCAAAAGAAATATACGACCACCCGCTTCATCCGTATGCAAAAGCTCTTATGTCGGCTGTTCCTATGCCCGACCCGAAAATTGCGAGAGCAAATAAAAGGATCGCTCTCAGCGGAGATATTCCGAGTCCGCTTAATGCGCCGTCCGGCTGTCCGTTCAGAACAAGATGTCCTTACGCAAAGGATGCATGCAAAGAATCCATGCCTCCGCTTGAAGAAGTTTCAAAAAATCATTTTATTGCCTGTCACCGCACAGCGGAAATCAATTAATTCAGTTCTTTACGCGCGGGAAGGGGTGCAATGCTTCCCGTGTATAATGAAGATACATTTTATAAGATAATTAAAAAGAAAGGAAAAAACTACATGAAGAAGATTTTAGCAATTGCGCTTGCTTTAATTATGTGCCTTGGCATTCTTGCAGCATGTTCAGGCGAAGGCAACAAGCAGGACGTAAAAATCAGCAATTTCCCTACGTTAACTTATCTTTACAACACAAGTGACGGACACAAGGCTATCGGCGAATACCTCCAGGCTGCTCTTGCAAATGCAGGCATCACCATTAACCTTGAAAACCAGGAATGGGGAACATTCCTCAACACCCGTAAAGACGGTAATTACTCAATTGCACGTAACGGCTGGCTCGCAGACTACAACGATCCGATCTGCTTCCTCGATATGTGGACAAGCAACTCGGGCAACAACGATATCCAATACGGTAAAGGCGCCCATGCAAGCCTTGCTATGTATGACCTCGACCTCACTCCTTACGGATATGATACAAAAGTAGAAGACGGTACATGGGCTCAGACATATGACGTGCTCATTTCAACCATCAAAGGCTGCACCGATACCGAGACACGTTATGCTCTTATGCACCTTGCAGAAGATATGCTGATGGAAACAGGATGCATTGTTCCTCTTTACTTCTACACAGACCTTTACATGATCGACGACTCCGTAAAAGGCTTCTTCTCGAATCCCCTCGGATATAAGTATTTCATGTATACAACGGTTGAAGGCAAAGACGCTATCGATGTATGTCTCGCTTCTGAACCTGACACTCTTGACCCTGCTCTCAACAGCGCTGTTGACGGTGCGACAATGCTTGCTCACCTGTTCTCCGGTATAGCTAAATGGGCTCAGGACAGCAGTGGCGCGCTTACGATACTTCCCGACTGTGCAACTGAACTTCCCGAAGGCGTTTTAAATGACGACGGAACAGTAACTTACACATACACACTTAAAGACGGTCTCACATGGTCTAACGGCGATGCCCTCAAAGCATCCGACTTTGTATTTGCATGGAACCGCGCTGCTTCCGCAGCACTCGGCGCTGACTACGGATATATGTTCGAAGTTATCAAAGGTTACGAAGATGTTGCCAACGGTGTTGAAGGCGCAAAACTTGCAGTAGAAGCTCCCGACGACAAAACTCTTGTAGTAACCCTTGCAAACTCAATCTCTTACTGGAATGAACTTCTTGCGTTCCCGACATACTACCCTGTTCACGAGGCAACAGTAGCTTCTGAAGCATGGGCAACAGATCCCTCTACATATGTTTGCAACGGTCCCTACACAATGTCCGGTTGGGAACACGGCAGTATAATAACCCTTACGAAAAACGACAGCTTCCATAATGCCGCAGAAGTTACTATGCCTACGATCATATGCCATCTTTCTGATGACTCGAACAACATGCTTGCTAACTTCAAGAACGGCACATGGCTGCTTATCGATGACGTTCCCACAAACGAAATCGCAGCTCTCAAAACAGATTACCCCAACGAATTCGTTGTAGCGGGTCAGATCGGCACTTACTACGTTTGCTGGAACATAAATGAAAAAATTCTTCCTGCAGACAGCACTCTCGAAGGCGTTGAAGCTGAAACAGCTCAGGCTGAAATCCGCAGAGCTATCTCACTTCTTTTTGACCGCAACTACATTGTAAACGAAATAGCTCAGGGTGGACAGGTTCCCGCTTCTTCGTTCGTAGCAATGGGTATGACGAATCCCGACGGAACTCAGTTCTATAAGACAGCGCACAGCACAAACGATGCTTTTGACGGCTACTACGACGTAAGCGAAGCAGCTTTCGAATCCAATGTAGATAAAGCTCTCGAAGTACTCACTAAATACTATAAATAATAGCACTGTTTGACCAAGGCATTTAAGATAACATTGCACATAATAAGCTTAAATGCATACAGGCAATCATAATGCCAGGATTCCTCCTCTGTTGAGGAGGAATCCTTTATTTAATCAATAAATAACGTCGGTCGGATAAAAGAAAAAAATGGCGCGCTTCGTGCACCTGAAATCAACGAATTCACAAAAAGTTCACACCGGACATATTGACCTTTTACTTAAAATGTGATATAATAATCAAGCGTTGAAAAACGGTTGAATGTAAACGCTGGTGTGGCTCAATGGCAGAGCAGCTGATTTGTAATCAGCAGGTTGATGGTTCGACTCCGTTCACCAGCTCCACCGGACTGTATTCATCCGATAAAATTGAATATATGGGGGAATTCCCGAGTGGCCAAAGGGGGCAGACTGTAAATCTGTTGTCAGTGACTTCGGTGGTCCGAATCCACCTTCCCCCACCAGAAAAAGGACTTGCATTGCAAGTCCTTTTTCAATTCTATTCTCTTTCGGCGAGTTACAAGGTTCTGCATATGGGCTGGTCTTATAGCAAAGTTCTGCTCTCAGGGGATGTTCTAATATTGCTCCACAGTTATATTGCCTTAAGCAGGATGAAATTGCACTTCGCTCCGTTTGAGTCGATAGAATATCTCTTCAAACTATAGCTCGAAATATCACATCTTTCGCAAAAGAGATATTTGACTTTGATTAATCCAGCCGCATTCCCATAATTGCTATTTTATCCTATATATGGTAACAGAATTGATATAAACGACGAAAGGCGATCCTTCACAGCTCTTTTGAACAGTTCCTGTCTGTGGGTATCGTTATCATGCTGTATTATCACCGAAAACAGTCCCGTTGTTCTGTGATAATCAGGTTCTTCATAATCTTCATCGTCTTCATGCTCGTTCTCATAATCCTTTTCAGCCTTTTTCTGAGCATATGCCCTTTCTGCGAGGTCTGAAATAAATGCTTCGGAGCAGCGTCCGATAAGGATGGATACAGCTGTTACGTTATCA
>JAEEJJ010000006.1 GCA_016281805.1 Clostridiales bacterium | reverse complement strand
TTCCTACTTCTTACCGTCGGAGCGTTCGTAACGGGTAATGCGATAGTTATACTTCTGAAAGAAACAATATTCAAAGAGGTTCAGCTTTTCTCGATATACATGCTTGACCCTCAGGTAATAATCATATCGCTTATAGCAGTCGTCGCGCTTACGGTCCTTCTTTCCGTAATAGCTATAGCAAGGACCTTCACTTCCGGCAAAACAAACGAATACAGAGTGTAACACAGCATAATATACGCAAAGCCGCATCGTTCAGATCAGAAGATATCGATACATATTTTATAAAAAGTGTAGTAGTACTACACTTTTGCGAAAAGTTGTAGTTGCATTTCGTTCTTTTTCATAGTATACTATATTCGGAAAACAAACTCAACTCATTTTTCGGATTATTGCGATTTCCGTTGTTGCCGTGATCATTTCTGCAATCGCTGTTCCTGCTTTGGCGAATGTTTACGCCTTGAGCGCCACCGCAGGATGGGAGGCTACCGATCTTCCGCATCTGTTCAACGCTCGTGCAACCCTCTCTTACAGCGGAGGAAATGGCGAAGAGGTCTTTGCTTATGCGCGTGCAGAAACAAATTTAGGCAATATCTCAGTTATCGCCAAATGGGATACCGCCGTTTCCGCGTCTTTTGTCGGACCGTGGAAAGAATACAGTCTTAGCAGCATTCCGTTTGTTGTCAGTAACTATGGCTATGCCGTCTATACCGGTAACTGATACCCGGTGTAAGTTTTTTCAAGTCGGGAGATAGCTTGCTTATCTCCCGACCCTAATAAATATCATTGCGCTGCAAATGTGTGGAGGAAGTATGAAACTTTTATTGTTGAATCTCTGGTCGAATCTGAAAAAGTCCCCGATAATCTCGCTCATTATCTTTATTCAGCTTGTTCTTACCGGTTTTTTTATCTTTTATGCGATATACGATCAAACCGAGCTTGACCGCAACAACAGATATGTTCAGAATATGTTTGGAAAGTATAAGTTTTTTTATGTCACCTACCGCGGCAGCGATATGCAGGAAGTAATAAAAAGCCAGGGCTTTACGTTTAGCACTCCCGAAGATACGGATTATTCCGATTATTACATGTTTCATGATAAAATAAATGCTTCAGAAATAACTAAAACGGCAATACAGACTAATCTCATCAGGATCAATCTTGATTATCCGATTTCAAAATGGGGCATTAAAGACGAAAGTGTAGGGACGTATTCTTTTTACGATTCGAAAAACGGAGAAAAATTTGAGCTGAATACATGGAATATAGATAAGAATTTCCGCGATTATCTCGGATTTCAGCTCGAAAGCGGCAGAATGTTTGAAGATGAAGATTTTGATAACTTCAACCCGGATCATGTGCCCGTTATCCTCGGCTCTGACTATAAAGACTTTTTTTCCATCGGTGATACTTTTAAGGGAAGCATTTTTGCCTTCCCCGGAAATCATAACGGAAAAAACTATGAATATATGACTTTTGAAGTAGTAGGCTTCATAAAAAAAGATCAATATGTAATTCCTGTCGGAAGTTCTGAGCCTTGTCCGCTAAACAAATATGTCGTAATACCGTATTTTAAAAGGACGCTTGATGAATGGCTGCAGTTTCAGCAGGATAATCCGAGCTATGGCGGCATTTCACGCTTCGTTAACTATTATATGTATGAAATCGGAATAGGTGGAGGAACTTCAAAACACTATATAACATTACCGGAAAACGAAGGCGCGGCATATAATGAGATCAATGCTCTTTTGCAGGAATCAGGTCTTGAAGGCTATTCTGCAGGTAAAGCATACGCGTCAGAACAGCTTGCGGACAGATATGCGGAGCGCACGTTGATTCAGAGGTATCTGCTTATCATCATGCTCATTTTAACACTTCTGAGCGTTATCTTTACTTCGATCAATAAAATATCCGGCAATATAAAAGCGTATGCCATTCACAGCCTTGTCGGCGCAACAAAGCCGACTATTGTATTCTGGTCAATGTTTGAAACGTTGATTTATTGCGCACTCGGTATTTTCGGAGGATATTTGTGGTTTGAAACCCTGATAGTATCTATCGATCCTTCTGTAAAGAGTCTTTCTTCATACGGTGAAGCTGTTTTTCAATCAGTTATTGTCTCCGTTATTTTTTCTTTACTTGCAGGCCTGTTTTCATTTGTCTTTGTTCTGATTAAAATGAAAAGTTATAATCTTGTTTCACTTGTTCGAGGCAACGATGTTAAAAAAGGAAAAGGATTTTCCGCATATAAAATTATAACTTTGTTTATGTTCGGACTTGTAAGTATATGTATAACATTTGTTACAAGTTATAATTATCAGGTTGAAAATATAGATAAATATCAACGCAACTTTTACGGTAAAAACGCGTATCTTTTTACGGTTCAGCGTTTTATGACTGAGGATGCCCCATCTCCCGAGATACAGTATGATATCGACATTGCGGACTACGCCATAGATCGCATTATTAAACAAACCTATGATTCTATTCTGAGCCCCGCGGTGAGAGGAACTTATTTCAAAGGAAATTATGAACTTCCTGAAATGACACAGGGAAGATATTTTACGCCCGATGAGGTAAAAAGTGTTCAGCATAAAGTGGTTGTAGGTAAAAATGTTGTGGACGATTTTGTTACTGAAATCGACGGTAAAATGATTTTTAATTATAACAATGTCGATTATGAAGTTATAGGTGTTATGGGCAGGGAAGGGCATGACACAACGCTTGATAACTGGGCAATTTTTACGCTGCCCACAATAATGCTGACGGGCGCAACGGGGACATATATCGTTGATGCGCCTTCTGCCGAAGAATCTTCCGCTGCGCTCGCAGTATTTCGCGAACAGCTTGAATCTTTATGCGATTATTCCGAAATGCCCTACAGCTCGGTTATTGATATCGGTATCAGTTCGTATGTATTGAATATTTTTATTGCATTGATCATTCTCACATCAATAGTTTTCGCTGTTTATTTCATTGATAAATTAACAAAAATA
>JAEEJJ010000111.1 GCA_016281805.1 Clostridiales bacterium | reverse complement strand
ACAGGGTTTCACTGTTTAATTTTCAAGGTCCATCTTTCGCTCCGCTCTCTTTGAGCGAGCTTGATTATTATACCACACTACATTCACTTTGTCAATACCTTTTTTTGTGAACTTTATGTGAACTGATCGCCGCCGCTTCTCCGCGGCTCCCTCCCTTTTTGCGGGAGCTCGATTATTATATCACATTACTTCGGGTTTGTCAATAGGGTTTTCATCATTTTTTTTATTTTTTTTGGCAGATTTCGTTCCTTCTTTTCTATTTTCAAAAGCATCTGTTTCTTTTTTATATATATTGCAGTAATTTGATTTATTTCAGTCCGTTTTAAACCATCCTTTGTTTTTTGCTTCTTCTATTTTTTTATATGCTGCGTCATAAAGGATGTTCGAGCCGTCCTTTATTTTGGAAATCCTCTTTTCCGCCTGAGAAAAATGAACGCCGTTTTGGATCCAGCTTCGTCCGTTTCTTTCCAAATTAAGTAAAAGAGGCTGAATTCTGTCCATTGCAGCGGCAAATTTTGCCTCCGGAGTTTTTCCTTCTTCGAATTCGGTCCAAAGTGAATATATTTCACTTTTAAGCGGTTCGTCAAGTTTTGAAAACAGTTTTTCTGCCGCTGCTTTTTCTCTTTCCTCTTTGTCCATTGCTGCCTTTGGGTCATAACAGTATGTATCGCCGGCATATATTTCAACAAGGTCGTGAGCAAGACAGATCTTGATCGTTTTTCCTTCGTCTATCATCTGATTTGAATATCTGCTCAAAAGCGGGACCATCATTGCAATATGCCAGGAATGCTCCGCATCGTTTTCCGGTCTGTCCTCACCCAGAATATATGTTTGACGAAATACTGTTTTAAGCTTGTCAAGCTCAACAATAAACTCAAAAATCTTCTCCAGATTTTCATTCATATAAAGTCACTTCCTATTATTTTATATTATACCATAAAAAACTTTTGTTTCAAAGGCTTGATATGATGTCCCCTATCGATCATTTACAGCTTTTGAATATTTCCACGCATTTCCGTCTCTTCCCGTACGTACAACAACTCCCACATCATACAGCAATCTGAGCACAATTGACGCCTCGCTTTTGGGAATACATGTTTCCCGCGCGAAATCTGCCGATGTAAATATTTCTGGCAGATCAGCAGGTATCAGCTCTTCATAATCTTCCGGATGTGCAAACACCCTTTCATCAATCAAGTCAACGGGAATGCAGTTCATACGATGGATATCTGTTTTTCTTCCGTATTTGTTTTGTTTGCAGCATTTATGATCTTCCGCAGCGATAATCGGAACAATGAAGCGAAATGAGGGATTCGATATAAACTCGCGCAACGGGTAAAGTTCAGAAATTGCGGTATAAACAGTTTCGTGTTTCGTCGATTTTCTTTTTCCGGAAATCTCTCCTGTTTTCTCATCGATCCATATTACATATTTATCTTTTATGACAGGACATACAACCGCAACCCGTGAAACAGAAAGAAATTGCCTGATTTTTTCTTTAAGTCTGAAAAGCTGCTGTGTCTGTATTTCTGTTATTCCTTCCTGTCCGACGATATCCGCAACATATTTGCCAAGTTTCAGCTCGTGTCTTGACTGATCGGGCTCGTAGTAATTTTTCAAAACGGCGTGAAGGGTGCTTTCGGAATATGTGCCGATACCATTTACTGTTTTTCCGTTCTCTCGGACTCTTTCGATCGCTTCTATAAAATTTTCGTTCGTCACTTTTTGCGTTTCCTCCGCTTTTTTGCGGTTTTTAGAATTGACAACAGGGATTATTTGTGCTATAATTTATAATGTATAGATATTAATATCGAAATGCATTCTTTAAGAAGGTTTTGGTATGGATAAAAAACTTTTCAAGCATATACTTATTATCATTGCTTACAGCGTTCTGCTTGTGGCAGTTATTATAAATATTGAATGGATAATCGGTTCAGTAGGCTGGTTTATAGGATTGCTTTCGCCGATACTGATAGGTTTTGCCATTGCTTTCGTTTTGAACAGGCCGTATATGTTTTTTTTCAAAGTCTACACTACCCCTTTGAAAAAAAAGGCTGCCGCAAACAAAAAACCTGTCAAGGAACGCTCCGAAAAGGCAAAAAGACGAATACTGAATCTCAAAAAGGCGCTTGCGCTGCTGACTGTTTATATTCTCTTTCTTGCTATTATCTCTCTTCTTTTATGGCTTGTTATACCTGAGATTACAAGAAGCGTTACTCAGATAGCATCAAACTTTGAAACTTACAGCAAAAACCTCAATAAACTGCTTTCAGATATAGAAGATTGGCTGCCGTTTGAATTCTCGTTTTCCGCTCCGGTCGTTGAAGGAGAAGCGCTTACAGATGTGCTTGAAGTAGAAAAAGTTCCGCTTTCAGACTTTATTTCACAAAAGACTGCAGAATTTTTTGAGAATTTCCCTGAAATTATTTCAGGCTGGATCCCGAATCTTTTTGACTTTACAAGATCCCTGGCATCCTCGGTAATGAATATACTTCTGGGCTTTGTGATGTCTATTTACATGCTTGCAAGCAAAGAATCTCTGATAAAACAGCTTAAAAGTGTTTTCAATGCTTTTATTCCGAAAAAAGTGGCGGACAAAACATATGAAGTGCTTTCAATAAGCAACGAGATGTTCAGCAATTTTGTATCAGGTCGTCTGCTCGAAGCTTTTATTGTCGGGATTCTCTGTTTCATCGGTATGACGATCTTTCAGTTCCAATATACTCTACTAATATCTGTAGTTGTCGGAGTAACGAATATAATTCCCTTCTTCGGTCCTTTCATAGGCGCTATTCCTTCAATTTTTCTTCTGCTTGTTGTTGACCCGATGCAGGCAGTATGGTTCACGGTATTCATTATCGTTTTACAGCAGATCGACGGAAACCTGATAGGACCGAAAATTGTCGGAGATTCTATCGGAATGCCGGCATGGTGGGTAATGGTAGCTATTCTGATAGGCGGCGGCTTGATGGGTGTGCCCGGCATACTTATCGGCGTTCCGATGTTTGCCGTCATTTACAGACTTATGAGCAAAGCGGTCGCTGACAGGCTTCAAAAGAAAAATCTCGCCTTGAAGGAGGCGGAAAAGAAGGATGGATAAAAAGCTTTTAAGAAGCATTCTTCTTGCCATAACATTTGCGGTTTTTCTTGTTGCGATAATCATAAATATCAATAAAATATCGGGTATTCTGACACTTATATGGGGTATACTGAACCCTATAATCGTAGGTTTTTGCATCGCATTTTTACTTAACAGACCTTTGGGATTTTTCATAAAAGTGTTTGGAAATCTTGACGGTAAAATATTTAAAAAAGCAAAAAAACCTCATACGGGAGCAATAAAAGCATTTGCCATTTTGACGGTCTATATTATTTTTCTTGCTGTTACAGCGATCCTTTTCGGACTTATTGTGCCGCAGACGATCTCAAGCGTAGTAAATCTTTACAATAACAGAAGCGAATATATAAAGAATTTTACTTCAATTACGGAATGGTTTGAGAATGCTCTCGGACTTAATGTTTCAATTGCCGATGAAGTGAAAAAATTCACGATCGATCTGATTGAAAAAATGCCTGAAAACATTATGAATGCAATACCGGAAATATTTGCCGCAGCCGGAGATATTGCGTCCGGAGTAATCAATGCTCTGATGGGTTTTGCAATGTCTGTTTATATGCTTGCAAGCAAAAATATGCTGCTCAGTCAGTGCAGACGTTTGCTTTACGCATACATTCCGGAAAAAGCCGCTGTAAAAATATCGGGGATAATGAGTATTTCATCTGATGTTTTCGGAGACTATCTCGGACAGCGACTTCTTGACGCTCTTATAGTGGGAGTGCTTTGCTTTGTATGCATGACAGTTATAGGGCTTCCGTATGCGATTTTGATTTCAACGATAATTGCTCTTACAAACGTAATTCCTTTTTTTGGTCCGTTTATTGGGGCGATCCCATCTGCATTTATACTTCTTATAAGCAAGCCGATAGATGCGCTGTGGTTTATAATAATGATAATTGTTCTTCAGCAGTTGAATGAACACCTCATCTCACCGAAACTGACGGTCCGCCCGATGGGAATGCCTGCGTGGCTCACATTTGTTGCATTGTTTACAGGCGGAGGACTCGAAGGATTTTTCGGTATGCTTCTGGCTGTGCCGACATTCGGCGTGATTTATAAAATAATCACTGAGCTGATAGACAAGAAAAACAGTCAAAGCGCATAAAAAAACGCGATTTGAAAATAACAACAAAAAAGCGGCAATCGCCGCTTTTTATTCATATAAGGCCGAGAGCAAGGATGACCATATCATCAAACGATGTCTGACGTTCTGATGCGGGGAGCTCTTCACCCGTTTCGATATTATCTGATACGGTAAGAATTGAAAGAGCTTTTTTTCCGAGACGTGCTGCAACGGAATAAAGAGCGGCAGTTTCCATTTCAACGCCCAGAACACCCATTTTTGCCCATTTTTTATTTGCTTCCGAATCATCGTTGTAAAAACGGTCGCTTGTTAAAACAGACCCGACTGTATATTTTATTTTTTTGCTATCGGCAAGTTCTGCCGCCTTTTTAAGCAATGACCAGTCGGCTGTCGGCGAAAATGATCCCGGCAGAGAATATTGATTTATAAACGAGGAATCTGTTGACGCAGACATTGCAATAACGACCTGTCGAAGAGGTAACGCAGCCGAATACGCGCCCATAGAACCTATTCTGATAATTTTTTCCACGCTGAAAAACGAAAACAGTTCATGGCTGTAAATTCCGATAGAAGGCACTCCCATTCCGCTTGCCATTATAGATACCGGCTTACCGTTGTAATTGCCCGTATAACCTTGAACTCCCCTGACATTATTGACAAGAACAGGGTTTTCAAGGTATTTTTTTGCCATATACTCACTTCTTAAAGGATCGCCTGGCATAAGAACGGTTTTAGCAAACGGAACAGGCGGATTTGAAATATGAGGGGTAGAAACGGATGTTAAATCATTACTCATTTTTCTTCGTCCTTTTCGTTATTTGTCTGTATTTCAGCAGAGTCGGAATCGATTTCCGGATTTTCTTCCGCGGAAGATTCGGTTTTTATCTCTTCTTCTTTGTTTTCAGCCGTATTGTCGGAATCGCTTATTTCCGTTTCACTTTGAGCTGTTTGATCGGATGCTTCGCGCTCTTCGGAGTCGTTTTCAATTTTTTCCTCCCCGGGCAGGTCTTTGGAAGAAGTATCTTCTGATTCCGAAGGTTTATTTTCGGGATTTTTCGATTCAGTCTCAGCCTCAGGATCGGTATTTTCTGAAGTGGTCGCCGGTTTTACCTCATCGGTATCTGCGCTATCGGAATTTTCCGAAGAAGTTGTTTCTGCAGATACATTCTGACTTTCAGCGCTGTTTTCGACAATATCATCATGGAATTCGACGGGCTCCTCTTTATTCTCGAATTCGTCATCTTCAAAATCGTCGCCGTCGTCTTCTTCGTCGATATCTATATAGTGGATCTCATTGTTTTTTGCGCGGATTCTTGATATCAAAAGATATAAAATGCCGCCGAATGCAACAAGCGCTATAAGGACATAAAAAGGAATATCGCTTCTGAAAAAAGCGTCCCATGAAAAGGGTTCTTTTTCGGGAGCAGGCTCAAATTCGGGAACAGAAGGCGTATCTGATGATTCGGGTTCGACATTTGTTTCAGGTTCAGTGATCGGAGTTTCTTCTGAAGATTCGGGCTGAGTTTCGGTATTTTCGGGTGAAGTTTCGGTCGGTTCGGGCTGAGAAGGTTCATCAGGTTGTTCGTCCTGCGGAGGATCGGTAATTGTATCCGGAGGATTATCCTCGATATTCTCAGCTGTTTCGGCGCTTTCCTGCCCGCCTTGTTCAGGATCGGGCGTTTCTTCCTGACGTGTGCCCGGAGTAAACGGAAGATTGGGAATGATTTTAAAGTCTTCCGGATTAATTATCCCGGTAGTGCCTGATGAAGTACCCTGGTCAGCCTCTTCCGCATTTTCAGTTTCAAGTAAAATAAGCTGATTTACATATGTTTTAAGATTATTTTTTGCTTTGTCAACTTCTTTTTGCGTTGCGTATTCATTCTGATAAACATCAACGGCCGCCTCATAGGGTTCTATAAGTGCCTCTACCGTTGCACGATCGTAAAGCTCATAGTCGTAAAGCAAAACGCCGTAAGCGCGGCTGAGATATCTGTAGAGAGATGTTTTGTCTGCCGGAGTAAAAACTTCGGCATAATTTTCAACGGCATATGAAAGAGTATCAGTATGGTTTCTGATCACGTCGATGGTTGAGTCTTTATTGTCGTATACTGCTTTAGCTTCCGTATAATACGGCATTATTTTTTCAACAGACTGAGGGGTATATACGAAATAGTTTCTGTATACAATATCATATGCGGCATCGATAGCTGCGGCAAGAGCGGCTCTGGCATCTTTAAGCTCCTGCTCGGGAGTTATGACAATTTCGGGTTCCTCGGGTGTTTCAGGTTCTTCGGGCTCTTCGGGAACAAGATACGGCGAAAGGTCGAAATCTTTTTTTGCAAGTTCGGTATACTGATTATATATTGATTTTACAAGGTGTGTGGACTTGACGGCATTTTTTGATTTAAGCAGATAATCTGTTGTGATATCAGTATGATTTCCGTTTTCATCTATCGGTCCATCCCAAAGGATATCAAGGTTATACCACTCCCCGTCGACATTTACAAGGTTCCATACGTGATCTTCCAGTTCCGTTCCGTTTTTTGTGTAACCGCGAACAAGGATATTCTCGAAACCGAGTTCGTCAAGGAAAAGAGACGTAAGACCGGCATACTCTTCGCAAACGCCTTTGCCGTCACGTATAAACGCATAGGTGCTTTTACGCTGCTTCAGAGATATATCATAGCTGAAACGTCCGTCAAGCAAAAAGTTGTTAAGCTCTATGATCTTGTTTGCGGAAGGAAGGTCGCGCCATTTATCTGCGTTCGGGCGGACAAAATTTTCCACAATATTTTTATAATCGCCGGCATTTTCACCTAAAGCGAGAGCTACGTGAAGAAGTGTTTCGGAAACCTCACCTGTTTCTGTATCGTAGCTCATGCTGTAGTTTGCGCCGTAAAGATAAACAAGCGTTGAAATATATTTTTTTCCGAGGCTTGAGGTTATTTCAATAAAAACCTCATCCATTATTTCATTTATACTTTCCTGAGCGGACGAAATATCCGTTTCGACAATATCCGATAAGCTGAAGGTATGCACGACAACATCTTTTTCAACCGGTTTTGCGCTTTCGGGAAGAACTATCTGTCTTTTCACAAATGTATTTGTCGATGGCGACAATAGATCTTCGGTAGTGGCGTTTTCATAAAATTCCACTACCTCCTCAGTGGTTTTTACATCTATATAGACCGGTTCTTCTGTCATTTCGAACTGAAACGGCTCAGCTTCGGCAAATGCGGAAAATGAAAACAGCACAATGACGCATATCATGAACGCCATTGGCAATAATAATTTCAGAATATGGTTTATTTTTACTGTTCTGCGCATATATATTCACTCGACTCCTTAACCGTATTATTATAACATATATAATAATTTTTACAATGATTGAACAATGAACATTTTGTGAACTCGAAACTTAGATCCCGTATATTTAGACGAGTAAAAACATCCAATGTTCCTCACAGAATTATTGCCGGTAAAACCGGCAATTTATTATATATGATTTTTGAGCTTTTATGAATTTTTGCGTGAAGGCATTCCGTTTTTTTCTTCTATATCCACAATAACCGGTCTTTCAAGAGGAGTTTTGTTGGGCTGGTGACAAATAAACTTCATTTCACCGTCAAGTGTTCTGAAAATCATACCGTGGCCGCCGTCCTGCTCAAAAAGAAGATCGGAAGAATGTTTCCACGGCCCTTTTATTCCGTTTTCGGAATATGTTACTGCCTCAAGATACCCGTTTTCGGCAAAGCTTGACCAGATCATTGACAGTCTGCCGTCGGCAGATCTGAACATAAACGGACCGTCTGTAACATAGCAGTCTTCCCTGAACAGTTTAACTTTGGGATGCTCTGAAGCGGCAAGGATCTGAAAAGGTTCACCTTCTGCGTGCTTAAGATCAGACGACAGTTCCAGAGCGCAGATAGTTCCGTTTTTGATCTGGACCCATTCATGACAGAATACGATATAAGGACGACCGTTTTCCATATAAAAAGTACCGTCAAGGCAAACCCAGTTTTTGGGTGTTACCGCACCTTCGCTGTGCATCACAAACGGGCCTTTCGGATCATCCGCTCTGAGGATATATGTTGCATTTTCAGGGTCATTGAATGTAACGAACATATAAAATGCGTCGTTATATTTATGAACTTCCGGCGCCCACATATGTGATTTCCATTCTCTGTCTGAGGGCGCGCTGAAGACCTCGTGAGGTTCGCTCCATGTTTCAAGATCCTGGCTTGTATAAACATCTATACCTGTAGCCGTTCCCCAGCATGAAGCGCCTCGTGTGCCGTAAAGATAATACTGTCCGTTTTCGGTAAGAATGAACGGATCGCGGATATTGATATCTGTAAGTTTCATATTTTCAGCTCCTGTTTACGGTATTTTTTCCGATTGCGGCATAAAAAGCAATTCTGTCGTTAAGATACGGAAGCGCAAGGTCGGTTTTTTCGGAAACGAAGCTGCGTTCGATGTTTTTCGTTGCAGCAGATTCGTGACCGATCAAAGCCCATGCGGCGTCCTGAAGATTTGCGAATTCGGGATTTCTCTGAGCCATGCATATAAAACTCTGGCGCGGTGTGTTGATATCCTCACCGCTAATCTGGAAAAATCCGTATTTATCGCAAAGTGAGCGAAGATGTCTGAGCTGTTCGATCGTATTTCTTGACGGCATATAGGTTATAGCGTTAAAACCGATTTTTTTAAGCCATGCTATAAGATCTTCAAGAAAATCATCTTCAAATTTTTGCGCGCGTTTATCTCCCGTTACGCTGTTTGTGATATCTCCGAGATAAGGATATGCCATAATCGAACCTGTTTGCGCGGCAAGATCGATTATTTTCGAGACATCAGGGCACTCCTCTTCATTTGCATCGATATAAAAACGAGTTACGTCGCTTTTAAGAACACCGAGAAGATCGTATTCATAGCATTTATTATCCGGGTCGGAAAGATATCCCTCGATTTTTGGAGATACATTGTAATTAAGGCTGTTTTTAAGAAAATCCACTACCCTCTCGCCTTTTCCGAATTTGGCGATTATTTTTTTGCTTACAGCAAAGAGAACGTGACGTTCAGTTATGCTTCCTCCGTTTTTTAACTCGGACAATGGAACTATATCGTTATCAAAATCAACGGAAATATCAAAAGCTGAAAATATCTTATTAAGATTATCCGTCATTTTTCTGTTGCGTTCGTTTCTTGCGGCGGTTATGGGAGCAAAATAATCCGCAACAGTTTTGAACTGAGTGTGAGGTATTCCGTGAAGAGAACAGTATATTACGGAAAGCTGGTCGGGATTATTGATTTTTTTGCCGGCAAAAGGTGAATTTTTCACGCTGACCCTGCATTCAACGCCGCATGTTGACGCAACTCCGATATTCTTTGCGGCAGAAATAAATTCCTCGCATCCTCCTACGCTGTCATGATCCATTATGCCAACAGTCGAAAGTCCTGCCATAAAGCCGAAATATGCAGCGGCTGACGGCGAATAGGGAGAAAACGAATATGTTGTGTGGATGTGGTTATTAACATCGTTCTGACCTTTTTCGGGGACGATTTCACCCGACGCGATCATTTTACCGAGCTGTTCCGCAGCCTGCATACGCACTTCGCGTACAGGGGAATTCAACTCTTTTTCCAAAACATTTCTGTCCATTTCATTCTCCTAAAAAAACAGTCTAATTAATTCATTTTCTTTAACACCGATAAAATAATCGGCGACATTTATCTTTTTAAAAACAGAAAGAAGCGCGCTTTCGCTGTGTTCAACACCTCTTATTGCCGAAACGAACTCTTCTTTCGGCTTGACAGAAAAGAAATCGCCGTATACGGCAGCGTCCGATATTTTTCCGTCGATGATTTCAAGCCTGATCTCGACCGTTCCGCACGATAAGTATGCAGATGAAGAAAAAGTATATTTAGGCGAATTACCGTAGTTCCACTGCCAGGTGCGGTATTTTGAATTTGCGAGCGCTTCCGCGTGAGACAGCTCTTTTTCACTGAGCTTAGAGAGAACACAACCGAGATTTTCGATATAGTATCGTTTAAGGACATTCATAAAATCTTCAGTTTTTACAGCCGCGTCTTCAGGCAAAAACTCTTTTATGTTTGCCACTCTCGAGCGGACAGAGGCAACAGCCTTTGATCTGATCTTTTCTTTGCTGACATTAAGGACCTCTGACATCATTTCAAGATCTGAAGAAAAAAGAAGAGTGCCGTGGTGAAGAACGCGTCTGTCTGAAATATGCTGAGCATTGCCTGATATTTTAAAACCGTTTACAAGAATATCGTTTCTTCCCGAAAATTCAGCATGAATGCCGAGATCGCAAAGCGCATTGATGACCGGAGTAAGGTATTTTGCAAAATTGATCGAAGCGGTTTCGGATTCTGTAGTGATGACGGAATAATTGACATTTCCCCTGTCATGAAAAACGGCGCCGCCGCCGGTTATTCTGCGAACGACGGAGATGCCGTATTTATCGATGACTTCCTTATTAATTTCCGCAAGGGTATTCTGATTTCTGCCTACTATAACAGCGTTATAATTTTGCCAGAGAAGGACCGCATCGTCATTTTGAGAAAAAAGATATTCTTCTGTTGCCAGATTGATTGCGGGGTCATGAGAGTCAAGAGTGATAAGACGAATCATGTTATGTTTTCGTGCCTTGCCTCGGCAAGCATCATATCTTTGATTTTCATCAGGCGCGTAATATTGCCTCTTTCGTTCTCATCAAGTTTCATCACAATGCTTTTTATGGTAACTTCAAGATTTGGGATCATAACATGTTCAAGAGCGTTTACCCTGCGTCTTGTTTTTTCTATTTCGGAAGCGAGAAGCTGAACGCTTTTCTCGGTTTCGGCAAGTTCCACAAGCTGTGAAACGATTTTTGCGAGTGCGCCTACGGCAACATCAAGTTCTGCAGTAGTAGTAACGAAGCCGTAAGAGAAAATATCGGAGTCTTTACCCGTCATGGTGTAGTTGAACTTCGGGACTATAACACTCATGATGTTTTTTGCATCTGTTTCAAGCACTATTTCCTGTTTCGGGCATATAAGAGCTTCCTCGACTGCCTGCGAGGACATTGTTGCGGCGGCAACGGAAAAGAAAGTCTGAACTTGTTTCAGATTTTCTTCCACTTCCGTGCGAAGTTCTCTGTTTTTTCTGACAAGCTCCAGAAACTGCTTTACCATTTCGTCCCGCTTGTCTTTCAGAAGCTTATGTCCGCGACGGGCTGTTTTCAGCCTTTTTTTCAGCTTTGACAGCTCCATTCGCGTTGGATTTACCTTCATTACTGTTGCCATTTCGATCTCCGGAAAATGATTTTAGAATACGGGGTTCAATCCTCTTTTTTCTTTGCGTATTTATCGTATATAGGTTGTTTGATACGTTTCAGTTCGGAACGCGGAAATACGGAAAGAAGCTCCCAGCCCAGATTCAGTGTTTCTTCAATGGAACGGTCGGTATTGTAACCCTGATTTACATATTTCTCTTCAAAGTCGTCGGCAAATTTCGCATAAATGCGGTCTATCGGCGTTAAAGCCGCTTCTCCGAGAATAACCATAAGTTCCTTTGCCTCTTTGCCTCTTGCGTAGCATGCAAAGAGCTGGTTCATGGTATTTGCGTGGTCTTCTCTTGTTTTTCCCGCGCCTATACCTTTATCTTTCAGACGTGAAAGGGACGGAAGAACATCTATAGGAGGAGTTATGCCTTTTTTGTGCAGTTCTCTTGAAAGTATGATCTGTCCCTCGGTGATGTAGCCCGTAAGGTCGGGAATGGGATGCGTTTTATCGTCCTCGGGCATACTGAGGATAGGGATCATTGTAATCGAACCTTCGCTGTCTTTTCTTCGGCCTGCGCGTTCATACATTGTGGCAAGGTCCGTATACATATATCCCGGATAACCGCGGCGGCCCGGAACTTCTTTTCTTGCGGCTGAAACTTCGCGAACTGCCTCGGCGTAGTTTGTTATGTCTGTCATTATAACAAGAACATGCATACCGAGGTCAAAAGCAAGGTACTCAGCTGCGGTAAGTGCAACACGCGGCGTTGAAATACGGGCTATCGCGGAGTCTGAAGAAAGGTTTATAAAAAGAACCGTTCTGTCGATCGCGCCTGTGCGCTTAAAGTCGGAGATAAAGAAATCCGCTTCTTCAAACGTGATGCCGATAGCGGCAAAAACAACTGCAAATTTCGAGTCGGTGCCCAGAACTTTTGCCTGACGAGCTATCTGAGCTGCAAGATTGGCATGGGGAAGACCGGAGCCGGAGAATATCGGCAGCTTCTGACCGCGGACAAGAGTATTCAATCCGTCAATGGCGGAAACGCCCGTTTGAATGAATTCAGAAGGGTAGTTTCTTGCCGCAGGGTTCATGGGAACACCGTTTATATCCATCATTTTTTCAGCGATAACGGGAACGGCATTATCGATGGGTCTGCCGAGACCGTCGAATATTCTGCCGAGGATATCGGGAGAAACGCCGAATTCTATACCTGTTCCGAGAAAGCGGACGGAGCTTTCGGCAAGATTCATGCCTGCAGAAGAATCAAAAAGCTGAACGACTGCATCGGTT
>JAEEJJ010000110.1 GCA_016281805.1 Clostridiales bacterium | reverse complement strand
ATGGACAGATAAAACTTTTCATTCAGTACCTCCATAAAGGGATGTCCGGCAAAAGTCGGGCATCCCTTGTTTTAACTGACAAAATTTAATAATGCTATTGCAATAAATCTTTATTTGTGATACAATATAAATAATAAATTACGATCGGAGCCGCAGATGATTTCTCCAATACTTTTTGCCGGCATTATTTTTTCGGCAATATGTTCTCTCGTGATCCCCATAGGAGTGTGGATATACCTTATAAAAAAAGACAAAACAGGATCGATGAACAGGTTTATTCTGCTCGGTCTCTTCAGTTGTTTTGTTGCGCAGATAATTATACGAGACCCTTTGCTTCTGATTTTAAGCACACAGGACCGGTTTGCCGATTTTGCGAACAACAATCCCATATTATTTGCTCTTTTTCTTTCGTTTACAAGAGGATTTTTTGATACATTGGCAAGATTTCTGATACTGAAATTCGCCGTAAAAGAGAATATACGTTTCAATTCGGCGCTCGGAACCGGCTTCGGTCACGGCTTAAGTGAGACGATCGCCTACACGGGCATATCGGTCATAGTAAATCTAATTGTAAGCATAATGATAAACACAAATTCGCTTCCCAATACAGAGCAATATAAAACGATAGCCGAAACCCTTTCATCTCAACCGATCTCTTCCTTTTTTGCTGCGGGAACGGAGAGACTTCTTGCTATTCTGATACATATCGGGCTTTCGGTCATAATAGCGTATTTTATCAAAAAAAATATGTCCGCTACCGGATTTGCGATATGTCTTGCGGCGCATACGGTTTATGACCTTACGGTTTCACTTATCTCGCAATCGGGAGCATCTGTATGGCTCACCGTGCTTGCAGCCACTGTATTTGCCGCTGCGTTCACAGCTGTAACTGTATATATGCGAAACGCAGAAAATGCCGATACGCCTAAAATCATCAATTAAAAAAACTATCCCCGACATTCGATTTGAATATCGGGGATCATTGTTTATTTAACGTTTTTCTCTCTTGTTTTTTCGCGGACTATTATATTTATCGGCGTTCCTGTAAGCCCGAATGTTTCTCTCATCTGATTTTCGATATAGCGCTGGTATGAGAAATGAAAAAGCTCGGGATCGTTAACAAAAATAACAAATGTGGGAGGTTTTATCGAAACCTGAGTCATATAAAGCAGTTTCAGTCGTTTACCCTTATCGGTAGGCGGCTGAACTTTTGTTGTGGCTTCAACAAGAACGTCGTTCAAAACACCTGTTGTGATGCGTCTTGAATGCTGCTCCTTAACAAATGTTATCATTTTAAAAACATTTTCCACACGGAAGCCTGTTTTTGCCGAAATGAACACGATGGGAGCATAAGACATGAATTTAAGATCTTCAGCGATATCTTTTTTCAGCTTATCCATCGTTTTGTCGTCTTTTTCGACCGAATCCCATTTGTTGACAACGACTACAGACGCTTTGCCTTTTTCATGCGCAATGCCTGCTATTTTGGTGTCCTGTTCCGTAACGCCGTCGTTCGCATCGATCATTATCAACACGACATCAGCGCGGTCTACTGCCATATAGGAGCGCAAAACGCTGTATTTTTCGATTTCGTCTTCTACCTTGCTTTTTTTGCGAAGGCCTGCCGTGTCAATAAAAACAAACTTTCCGAACTCGTTTTCAACGTCCGCGTCAACTGCATCTCTCGTAGTGCCCGGAATATCGGAAACGATAGTGCGCTCCGATCCGAAAACACGATTTACAAACGAGCTTTTGCCGACATTCGGTTTACCTATAACGGCAACATATGTTGCGTTTTCGTCTTTCGGTTCAGACGGATGATCCTTCAATCGGGTAATTACTTCATCAAGAAGGTCTCCTGTGCCAAGGCCGTGGACAGCTGAAACCGGAAACGGGTCTCCAAGCCCGAGATTATAAAATTCATAAAGCTCGGGAGGCGGAGTTCCGGGACGGTCAACTTTGTTTACGCACAAAACGACATCCTTTTTTGCTTTCAGAAGCATGTCAGCAACTTCGCTGTCAGCCGCAGTAACGCCGGTGGTAATATCCGTTACAAGTATAACCACATCTGCTGTTTCTATTGCTAGCAGAGCCTGGGTCCGCATTTGCGAAAGGATAACATCATCTGAATGAGGTTCTATACCACCCGTATCGATAAGCGTAAAGGGAACGCCTGCCCATTCGGTATCATGGTAAAGCCTGTCTCTTGTGACTCCGGGCGTATCTTCGACGATAGACGGTCTTCCGCCCACGATTTTATTGAAAAGAGTGCTTTTGCCGACATTAGGTCTGCCAACGACAGCAACGTATGAATTTGCCATATTTTTCTCCAGTCCGCAAAGTATTATTTGCGTTTTCAGCCAAGAACGGAATGAACAAACTTAAGCTTTTCACGGATCTTCAGCTTTTGAGGGCATTTTTTCTCGCAGCTGCCGCATTCGATGCAGGAAGAAACAAGCCCCTCTTTTCCGTTTTCGCTTAGCTTATCACAATATTTTTTGTATTCCGCAACAGCATGATCTTTTAATCCGTATACATTATAGAGAGTATAAAGGTAAAAGATATGCGGAATATCGATATTTTTCACACACGGCATGCAATACCGACAGCCGGTGCAGTATAAATCGGAAAACTTTTTAAGTTCTTCAAGACTTTCTTTGATTTCTGAATTTTCCTTTTCCGTAAACGGAATATCTGACGACATGACCGCAACGTTTTTTTCGACCTCTTCAATACTTCTCATTCCCGAAAGAGCGCATGAAACCGACGGATTACCGAGAACGAAACGCAAAGCAAGCTCATAAGTAGCTTTTGCGGAAACAGAACCTATTTTATCGGCAAGAGCTGTGGGCGCCGCAAGCCTTCCTCCGCCGACCGGTCCCATAGCCACTACTCCCCTGCCGGTCGAAGCAACATATTCGATCCCTTTTTCATTTGAACGGTCAAGAATGTTATATTGTATCAGCATCGTTTCAAGCATCGGAGCCTTTGAAATGATATACTCAAGATCGTCGGGATTTCCGTGAAAAGAGAATGAAATATGCTTGATAAGACCTTCATCTTTCGCTTTCAGCGATTCAGACAAAAGATCGTATTTAAGCATGATATTATCGAACATTTCTTTGTTGATCGACCAGAAATGATAAAAATCGACGTAGTCCGTATCGAGCTTTTTAAGAGACCTTTCAAGGAAGGAGCGGTAATCTGACGCGGAAGAGATCCTGTCTACAGGTATTTTAGTGGAGATGTTTATTTTATTTCTGAAAGGTTTCACGGCTTTGCCGAGAACGACCTCGCTGTTGCCGTTGCAATAATAAAATGCGGTATCGTAATAGTTTATGCCAAGTTCGTATGCGCGGCGAAGCATGGGGATCGTTTTTTCTTCGTCGATCTCCTGTGTGCCTTCTATTGTGGGAAAGCGCATGCAGCCAAAGCCGAGCGTGGAAATATCGACCCCAGTTGAACCGAATTTTCTGTATTGCATAATTTCACCTTTCATATTGTTTTATATCGTTTCAGTGAAGTTCGGAAAGAACCTTAAGCGTGTTTTCAAGAAGCGAACTGTAGGACTGACGTTTTGCTTTTTCTTCATCAACTACTTTAGCGGGAGCTTTTGATACAAAACCGGGGTTTGAAAGCTTTTTGTCTATTCTGTCGATTTCGGATTCGAGACGTGCCTTTTCTTTTTCGAGACGTGCTTTTTCCTTTTCTATGTCTACAAGCTCGCCCATCGGGATATACGCTTTTGCATCAGGGCTCAAAGCAGTAGCTGTTTT
>JAEEJJ010000109.1 GCA_016281805.1 Clostridiales bacterium | reverse complement strand
TCGGGAGTGGGACGGAGTTCGTCAAAAAGATAAACGTTTATCCCGTTTGCAACAAGCACGCATGCCGCCTGCTCTGCAAATTCGCGAGAAAAATTACGGCTGTCGTGAGCGATGACAACGTGCGCGTCCTTTATATTTTTTGAATTTATAAGATCCGCAAGCGCCTGCGTTGCGTGGCGGACCGTATATACGTTCATTCTTCTCGTACCCGCGCCTATCGTTCCGCGAAGACCGCCCGTGCCGAACTCGAGAAGTCCCGCAAATCTGTCTTCAAGCTCCGCTTTATCCGTTACGGCTTCAAGCTCTTTTTTTGTGTTTTCATCAACGAACGGGCTGTCTATCCATGTTTTTACGTCCATTTTTTCTGTCCTCCGTTATATTTATATAGTAAAGATTATATCTGAGAAAGCGCTTTTGCGATCTGATCGGGGCAGGATGTCGGTCTCGCGCCGCACGTTATGCCCGAAAACTTTCTGATAACCTCGTCCTTATCCATGCCTACAAGAATACTCGATATTCCTTTGAGGTTTCCGTTGCAGCCGCCTATGACTTCAACAGACTCTATTTTATTGTCGTCGTTTACGGTAATGTTTATCTCTCTTGAGCAGGTGCCTTTTGTTTTGTAGTTTACTGTTTTCATCAAATCACCTCATTTATGATATTTTATATTGTTGTTTATCGTGAACGCCCTGTAGATCTGTTCGAGTAAAATTATGCGCATGAGCTGATGCGGAAAAGTCATTTTTGAAAATGAAAGCTTCAGATCGGCATGCGCCTTCACTTCTTTGTCAAGTCCGTCCGAGCCGCCGATAACAAACGTTATCTTCTGAGACGTCTGCGCGGTTTTTTCGATGAATTTTGCAAGGTCTTCCGAGGACATTCCGTCCCCTTCAACGCACAGCGCTACGGTTTTACCCTTTATGCTTTTTATAACGGCGTCCTTTTCCTTTTCGGGCGAGCTTTCGGGCGTTTCAATGATCTCAAGGTCGCAGAATCTCGAAAGGCGTTTTATGTATTCCGCCGCGGCGTCTTTCAGATATTTTTCTTTAAGATTTCCCACGCAGACTATTCTTACGCCTATCATTTCGATCCTCCCGAATACCTATATATAATATGTTAGCATAAAATACGAAAAAAATCAAGTGATGCCGCCGTCTTTTTTACGTAGTTTTGAAAATCCGCCGCAATTTCGGCGCGCGGAACAAAAGTTTACAAATTATTTGCAGGTTTTTTCGCCGTTTCTATTGAGAAAGACGGTTTTTTGTGGTATAATTCATTTACTGTATGGAAAAATAAGGAGATCATATATGAAACTCGGCATCGTAGGTTTGCCCAATGTGGGCAAAAGCACTCTTTTCAACGCCATAACCAACACAAATGTGGACGCAGAAAACTATCCGTTCTGCACAATAGAGCCGAATGTGGGGGTAGTTGCCGTTCCCGATGAAAGACTTGACGTTTTGACTAAAATGTATGAGCCTCTTAAAACAACTCACGCTGTAATCGAATTCGTTGATATCGCAGGCCTTGTAAAAGGCGCATCGAGAGGCGAGGGGTTGGGCAACAAATTTCTTTCGCATATAAGAGAAGTTGACGCGATCGTGCACGTCGTGCGCTGTTTTGACGACGACAATATCGTCCATGTTGACGGCAGCGTTGACCCTGTAAGAGATATAGAAACGATAAATCTCGAACTCGTTTACGCCGATATGGAAACGGCGGAAAAAATGTGCATCCGCGCCGAAAAAAATGCTAAGGGCGATAAGACCCTTGCCGCCGAAGCCGCGCTTTTTGCCCGCGCGAAAACGTTTCTTGAGTCCGGCAGACCTCTTCACGCAATGGAAATGACAGACGATGAAAAATCCGTTTTATCCGCCGGCAGCTTTCTTACCTTGAAACCGGTTATTTACGCCGCAAATATGAGCGACGCCGATTTCGCCGCAAGAGAAACGAATGCCTATTTCAGCTCCGTAAAGGAATATGCGGAAAAAGAAGGATCTCAGATCCTTCCCGTATGCGCCAAATTCGAAAAAGAGATCTCGGAGCTTTCGGAAGAAGAAAAACTCATTTTTCTTGAAGATATAGGGCTTGAAGAAAGCGGTCTTTCAAGACTGATAAAAGTATCATATTCAACTCTCGGTCTCATCAGCTATCTCACCGCAGGCCGCGACGAGGTCCGCGCATGGACGATAACAAAAGGCACAAAAGCGCCTGCCGCGGCAGGAAAAATACACAGCGACTTTGAAAAAGGATTTATCCGCGCCGAAGTTGTTGCCTTTGACGATCTTGTTGCGTGCGGTTCGATGAACGCCGCAAAAGAAAAGGGTCTTGTGAGAAGCGAAGGAAAAACGTATGAAATGAAAGACGGAGACGTTGTTTTGTTCAGATTTAACGTATAAGAAAGGGCAGCAAATGAAAAATCTACTGTTTATAGGCAACAGTCTTATAAGGACAGGCTCTGTTCCCGAAAACACCGCAAAGCTTTTTAAGGAAAACGGCGCGGATATAAACGTTTCTGCATGCAAAAAAGACGGCTACACGCTTGCTATGCATGACGCGGATTTTGCGAAGGGCGACTTTGAAAACGAACTCGCAGCCGCCGATACAGTCGTTTTGCAGGAATACGGCACGGAATATTATTCAACGCGTAATTCGGTCGAAAAAATAATAAACCGTCTTAAAGCAGGAGCGGAGGTCTATTATCTTTTAACCGAATGGGAAGTGGGCAGAAACAGGATAAACGAGCTTCGTTCTTTGCCTGTCCGCTTTATTCCGTCCGGTCATATCCACGACAGAGCGGTAAAAGAAAACATATTCGATTACGACGAGCTGCATCTGCCCGAGGATTACCATCCGTCTTTTTTATACGGCAAAATAGCTGCCGCCGCCGTATATCTTTCCGTTACCGGTGCATTTCCCGAAAAAGCCGATGAGGACATAAATAAAGTCAGAGATATTATAATAGAAGAAAACAAAACCGAAAACAATCTCCTTTCCGTTCTTGTCGTCGGAGGCGGCGGAAGGGAACACGCTATCATAAAAAGTCTTATTGAGTCTCGCCGCACGGGGCTTCTTTATGCCGCGCCGGGCAACGGAGGCACTCAGCTTGATTATGTGCAGAATATCGATCTGAAAGCGACCGATGTTGACGGAGTGGTTAAATTCTCCAAAGAAAACGCGATAGATCTCGTTGTTGTGGCTCCTGACGATCCGCTTATGCTGGGCATGGTCGATGCGCTCGAAAAAGAAGGGATAAAAGCGTTCGGTCCAAGAAAAAACGCCGCCATAATAGAGGGCAGCAAGGTCTTTTCAAAGCAGCTCATGAAAAAATACGGTATCCCCACCGCGCCGTTTGAAGTTTTTGACGATTATGAACAGGCGTGCGCATATGTGAAAAAGCACGGTGCGCCCATAGTTGTAAAAGCGGACGGTCTTGCTCTGGGCAAAGGTGTTGTTGTGGCTCAGACCGTTGACGAGGCGTTGGAAGCGCTGACCGAAATAATGTGCAACAGAATATTCGGGGAGTCCGGCGCGAAGGTAGTGCTTGAAGACTGTCTTTACGGCAGGGAGATATCCGTTCTTGCCTTTACTGATGGTAAAACGCTCCGTCCGATGGTCTCTTCTCAGGACCATAAACGCGCGTATGACGGCAATAAGGGTCCGAATACCGGCGGTATGGGCACTCTTGCGCCGAGCCCGGTATATACTGCCGAAGTTGCAAAAGAATGTATGGAAAAAATATTCATACCTACCGTAAATGCGATGAAAGCGGAAGGACGGACCTTTAAGGGTGTTTTGTATTTCGGACTTATGCTCACAAAAGACGGAGTGAAGGTAATAGAATACAATTCACGCTTCGGCGACCCCGAAACACAGGTCGTTCTGCCCCTGCTTGACGGAGATCTTCTTGACATTATGGAATCGGTAGTTGACGAAAAACTCGATTCAGTAGATTTTTCATGGATCGACGCCGCTGCGGTATGCGTTGTAATGGCTTCGGGAGGATATCCGAAAAAATACGAAAAAGGGTATGTGATCTCATTCGGCGACGGAATAACGTCAAGAATATATCACGCGGGCACAACGATCAAAGACGGAATGGTCGTAACATCGGGCGGACGCGTTCTCGGCGTTACCGCAATAGGCTCGACTGTTGCCGAAGCTGCTGCGGACGCCTATGAGGATGTTGAAAAAATTCATTTCAAAGATTGCTATTACAGAAAAGATATCGGAAGATAATATCCGAGCATTTATTGATCTGATAAATAACCGGGACATTGCGGCAGAATAAAGCTGCAGTGTCCTCTTTTTTTGCCGATGCTCAAAAAAACAGGAAAAAATCGGAAATATTGCGAAAAAACGCTTGACAAACCCGAAGTAATGTGATATAATAATCGAGCTCCCGCAAAAAGGGAGGGAGCCGCAGAGAAGCGGCGGCGATCAGTTCACATAAAGTTCACAAAAAAAGGTATTGACAAAGTGAATGTAGTGTGGTATAATAATCAAGCTCGCTCAAAGAGAGCGGAGCGAAAGATGGACCTTGAAAATTAAACAGTGAAACCCTGT
>JAEEJJ010000108.1 GCA_016281805.1 Clostridiales bacterium | reverse complement strand
AGGGTGTACCGTTGGCTGACGCAGATGCCGCCATTCAGGAGGAGCTGGAGCTGTTGTGCCGTGTTCCGGTGGAGCCGGAGGAGCTGCGCAAGACCAAGAACCAGATAGCCACGCTGCTCTGCTATGCCGACCTGCAGGTGCAGGACAAGGCGATGAACCTTGGCATTTTTGAGTTGTTGGACAAGGCCGAACGCTACAATGACGAAGAGGCCTATTATGAGGCGGTGACGGCGGAATCCTTACAGCAGACCGCCCAAAAGTTATTCACCGAATCGAATTGTTCAACGCTGTATTACAGGGCGAAATTGTAGAGACGCACGGCCGTGCGTCTCTACGGTAACTGCGACGAAAGGGGAAAATAAGTAAAGAATAGATGTCACCTTGTTTATTATGAATATAATAGGAATAATTATTTGGTCAGTATGGGGTATTTGGATGATATTATTTTTTTATTTAATCATTCTAGACGTAAACATATTGGCGATATTGAAAGAAAATAAAATAAAAGCAAATCATTTCAGTATTTATTTTTCATACAGAATATTTAAAGATTTTATAGAAAAAAATGAATTTGAAGATTCCGTAAGGATGAAATATATCAGGTTATATAAAAAAGCAATTTGGACAAAAAGAATACTGCTTTATGGCGTTTTATGTTTTATGCTGTTTCCTATAATTCTTACAAATTTATAAACGCCTCGTTAGGTATTATACTCCAAAATTTGGACAGCAGTCATTTATATGTTCTCTATCTGCAAACAACGTTTTTCCGATATTTTGAAATAGAACACCATACCAATGGTGAGAACAAAAGGCATTTTTGGCGCACAATGACAGCGGAAGAATAGGACATTCCGCCTATTCCACCACCCGCTAATTTAGTTTATAGTTAATAGTTAAGAGTTTATAGTTAAATGACTGTTTTAAATGGTGCTGTAACCAACGCGCCACCAACTCTAATCTATTAACTATTAATTTTCTCTTCCGCCTCACCCAACGGAATCTCCTTCCCGTTCCTGTACTCCCCTGGAGTCATGCCTATATTTTTTTTGAAGAATGTGCCGAACTGAGCGGCGCTGCAGAACCCCAACGCCTCGGAAGCCTCCTTGAACCCCACCCCGTTGCTCAGCATCGCCTTCGCCCTGTTCATCAGGATTGTCTCTATCCAATCCTTGCAGCTCACTCCGCTCTGTTGCTTGGAGATGACGTTCAGGTGACTGGGGGTTATCCCCAATTGTCCTGCATAGAAGGCCACCTGCCTCTCTTTGGTGACATTTTGCCGCAACAGGGTCATAAACTGGTTGAAGACCGTCTGTGTGCGTTCAGATGTCACCATGTCGTGTCCCGTTGTGCGGCTCATGATGAGCATACTTTCCATCATGGAGAAGAACACTTTTACCGTCTGATGCGTGTAATCCTCCGGCATCCGCCGCAAGGCGTCCAGCAGCAGGAAGAACTTTTCCATCACCTCCGCCTCCGATTCCGTCAGGGCGCCGTATAGCAGATGGTACATCAGGTTGTCCGGAAGTTCAAACATCTCAGCAGAAAAGACAAGCACATGGGCGTTGAACTCCTTGCTCATGCCCTTGAATTCCAGAATATAATATTCGGGAATATACAAAAAGGAATTGGCGGACAGCGAACAGGGGAACCCGTTGACAAGTATCTCCTGTTCTCCGGCGGTGACAAACACAAGAGCGGGATCCTTCCCCCTGTAACGCTGTCCGGCGGTGATACCAATTGATTCAAGCAGCTTGTGCTGATCCATGATGATGGAATACTGGTCACCGAAATAGTTCACCATCTTATTGTCCATTCGGATGGCAAGCGACCTCTCATCGTCCGTAAATTCCTTAATCTGAATTTTTTCCATATAAGAATACCGTTTAATTTCTGGAGTGCAAATGTAGATGAAATTCCGATGCATAATGCCGTTGGTCGGGAAAAAAACGAAAAAAAGTTACCGGAAACATTTCAAAACTAAATATTCAGAATCGCGTGTAACCCCCCTGTTTTTTCTGTTTTTTCTCCCTCAATAAAATGGTTTCGCATGTAATAAATGAGTATATTTGTATAGTCATTCAAATGAAGTTTTGTATGTGTAATAACGAAATGAACAAGATTGTTGGAAACAATAAAACGCTATGGGATAGAATTAAAAGCCCGCTCATGCCCCTTCGCATGATTTTGTCCGGCACTTGTGCGGGCGTGTCGGGCCATTCCCGGAAAACATGCCAAACTTTTTTGGAAGACTCCTTCGTTTTTGAATATCCATCAATTTTTATTTTTGCATTTCATTCCGCCTGTAGGCAGATTCGGTGCTTTTAACAAAATATGACGAATTAAATATTTATACATTTAAAATATTAAGAGGTATGAACAGAATAAGAATTTCCGACACGTTAATTCTGACAGCAGCATTGCTGCTGTTGCCGGGATGGCTTCTCGCCCAGAGCAGCACTTCCAAACAGCCAACCCCCGCATTCCGCTACGGGACGGATGCGGCAAAAGATACCTCCCGCCAGTGCAAGGTCGTCCCCAACAGGGATACAAAGGCTGTGAGCGTATGCGCGGTGTGGAACCTTACGGACACTGCGGAAAGGACGTTGTGGAGCATGGCGGACAGCAGCGGGAAGGTTGCGGCGAAGGCCGGCGGAAAGGCCGT
>JAEEJJ010000107.1 GCA_016281805.1 Clostridiales bacterium | reverse complement strand
AGCTTCGAAACGAGCTGGCTGCCGTAAATAGGATCGGGGAGAACCTCACGCTTGGGTATGTTTCCTCTTCTGGGCACTTTACTTCCCTCCTTCATTATTGATAAATGAGTTCATCGGTACTCGAAAGCATTTTTTCTTCCGTCAGCGCTCAGCCTGCATATATTTATATATAAAAGCTTTCGCTGATGAAAAATCCGAGTAACTTGCGGCTTTTTTTGCCGTTATGAATTATTTTTTCGCTGCCTTCGGACGCTTAGCTCCGTATTTGGAACGGGACTGCATTCTTCCGGTTACACCCTGTGTATCGAGCGTGCCGCGAATGATGTGGTAACGAACGCCCGGGAGATCTCTTACACGGCCGCCTCTGATGAGCACTACGCTGTGTTCCTGAAGGTTGTGACCGATACCGGGAATGTATGTCGTTACTTCCGCTGTGTTTGTAAGACGGACTCTTGCTATTTTACGGAGAGCCGAGTTAGGCTTCTTCGGTGTTTTTGTGCCGACAGAAATGCAAACGCCTCTCTTCTGCGGGTTCGACTGTTCGGTCGGTATCTTCTTAAGAGAGTTGAGGCCTTTCTGAAGCGCAGGTGCTGTAGACTTTACGGTGAGAGTCTGTCTTCCTTTACGAACGAGCTGGTTAAATGTAGGCATGTTTTTCCTCCTTTTCTTCACTATTTTATATTAATGAAATAATATAATCCTGTTTTTTACGGTACACAGCAGAAAAAAGTGCATAATTTCCCTATCTTTTTTCTGCCGTGAACAGTTGTTAGTATATCATATAATGCGACTTTTTTCAAGCCTTAATTCTTAATTTTTTCCGAACAATCGGTGATTTTAAGTCAACCTGCGTTTTCCGAACCGTCGAGTTCCGTTATTTCAACGTTTCTGTATCTTTCAAGACCTGTGCCTGCGGGGATAAGTTTACCGATAATTACGTTTTCTTTAAGACCTACGAGCATATCGGTCTTGCCTTTGATCGCAGCGTCGGTAAGGATCTTCGTTGTTTCCTGGAACGATGCTGCGGAAAGGAAGCTTTCGGTTGCAAGCGCGGATTTTGTGATACCTAAAAGCATTGTCTGATACTCTGCGGGAACAGCATCGGGGTTTGCAGCGAGAAGTTTGCGGTTAACGTCTTTGACCTCTGCCCTGTCAACGACCGAGCCGAGCATGAAGCCTGTGTCTCCCGGTTCTGTGATGCGAACTTTTCTCATCATCTGACGAATGATGATCTCGATATGCTTATCGTTGATATCAACGGCCTGGCTGTGGTAAACTTTCTGAATTTCCTGAGTGATATACTCTTCAACGGCAGCTTCCGATTTTACTCTCAGAATATCCTGCGGATCCTGAGCGCCTTCGGTAAGCTCGTCGCCCTTGCGGATGAAATCGCCTTCTTTTACTTTAAGACGCGCGCTGTAGGGGATCAGATACTGGCATACCTCGCCTGTTTCGTCGTTTTTGATGACGGCATATCTTGCATGCTTCATTTCCTGGAACGAAAGCTCGCCGTTTGTTTCGGAAAGTATCGCGAGTCTCTTCGGATGGCGCGCTTCGAAAAGTTCCTGAACACGCGGAAGACCCTGTGTGATATCCGAGCTGCCGGCAACGCCGCCTGTATGGAACGTTCTCATCGTAAGCTGAGTACCGGGTTCGCCGATAGACTGTGCGGCAATTATTCCGACTGCTTCGCCTACGTTTACCGTTTCGGATGTCGCAAGGTTCATACCGTAGCATTTTGCGCATACGCCGTAGCGGCATTCGCATGTAAGAACGGAGCGGAGCTTGAGTTCTTTGTATCCCGCCGCAACTATGCGCTTTGCATCAGCGTCGCGTATATATCTTGTGTTCGGACAGATGACCTCGCCGGTCTTCGGATCGATAACGTCTTCAACCGGGAATCTGCCGATAAGTCTGCTCTGGAAACTTTCGAGGATTTCGTCGCCGTCTCGGATATCGCGGACGACTATTCCGTCTGTTGAGCCGCAGTCGTCTTCGCGCACGATAACATCCTGTGAAACGTCAACGAGTCTTCTTGTAAGGTAACCTGAGTCGGCGGTTCTGAGCGCGGTATCTGCCTGACCTTTTCTTGCGCCTTTCGATGAAACGAAATATTCAAGAACGGTAAGTCCTTCACGGAAGTTTGCTCTGATGGGAACATCGACCGTTCGACCTGTTGTGTTTGCCATAAGTCCGCGCATACCGCAAAGCTGTCTGATCTGGTCGATCGAGCCGCGGGCGCCTGATACAGCCATCATGTTTATCGGGTTGAACGCGCTGAGGTTTTGCTGAAGCGCCTTTGTAACCTCGTTTGTGGTGCTGTTCCATACGGATACGACCTGAGCGTAACGTTCGTCGTCCGAAATGAGACCTCTTCTGAAGTGTTTTGTGATTTTTTCGACTTCAACGTCGGCTTTATGAACGAGTTCCGCCTTTTCGGGAGGGATTTCCATATCGCTGACTGAGATCGTTATCGCGCCTTTTGTGGAATATTTGTAGCCCTGAGCCTTGATCATATCAAGAACTTCGGCTGTTTTTGTTATTCCGTGCACTTTTATGCAGCGGTCGATGATCTTTTTGAGCTCGGATTTCTTCGCAACGTTTGTTATTTCAAGATCGAATATCTTTTCGGGATCTTCTCTGTTTACAAATCCGAGATCCTGAGGAATGGGACGGTTGAAAATGATCTGACCGACTGTTGCGTTGATAAGTCTTGTTTCGATATTGCCCTTATATTCTTTGCGGATCCTTACTTTGATCGGAGCGTGCAGACCGACTGCGCCTGCGTCGTATGCCATGAGCGCTTCGTCGAAATCTTTGAATATCTTTACTCTGTATTTCTTTTCAACGTCCGATTTGTCCGGCTTGGCGGTTATGATACCTATGCCTTCCTGCTCCTCGTCGTCTTCCTTTACCTCTGTAACGCCCGGTTCGTCATATTTTATTATAGTAAGATAATACGAACCGAGGATCATATCCTGAGAGGGAACTGCAACGGGCATACCGTCCTGAGGACGGAGCAGGTTGTTTGCGGAAAGCATAAGGAATCTTGCTTCCGCCTGCGCTTCCGCGGAAAGAGGAACGTGAACTGCCATCTGGTCTCCGTCGAAGTCGGCGTTGAACGCGGTGCATACGAGCGGATGGAGCTTAAGAGCGCGTCCTTCAACAAGGACAGGCTCGAAAGCCTGAATACCGAGTCTGTGAAGTGTGGGCGCACGGTTAAGAAGAACGGGGTATTCCTTTATTACGGTTTCAAGCGCATCCCATACGGGAGCTTCCGATCTTTCGACCATCTTTTTCGCGCTCTTTATGTTCTGAACGATGCCGAGCTCTGAAAGTCTCTTCATTACAAACGGTTTGAAAAGCTCGAGAGCCATTTCTTTCGGCAGACCGCACTGATAAATTTTCAGCTCCGGTCCTACAACGATAACGGAACGGCCTGAGTAGTCAACACGTTTACCGAGAAGGTTCTGACGGAATCGACCCTGTTTGCCTTTGAGAATATCCGAAAGCGATTTCAGAGCCCTGTTGTTCGGGCCGCTTACGGGTTTTCCGCGTCTGCCGTTATCAATAAGAGCGTCTACGGCTTCCTGAAGCATACGTTTTTCGTTTCTTATGATGATTGCGGGAGCGGAAAGCTCAAGGAGCTTGCGCAGACGGTTGTTTCTGTTTATTACACGTCTGTAAAGATCGTTAAGGTCGCTTGTTGCAAATCTGCCGCCGTCAAGCTGGACCATCGGTCTGATTTCCGGAGGGATTACGGGGATAACGTCAAGGATCATCCATTCGGGGCGGTTGCCGGACGTTCTGAATGATTCAACAACTTCAAATCTCTTGAGAAGCTTTATCTTCTTCTGACCGTTTGCATCTTTCATTTCGGCTTTGAGTTCTTCGGAAAGCTTGTCAAGGTCTATCTCAACGAGAAGTTCCTTTATCGCTTCCGCGCCCATGCCTACTCTGAAGTCATCGCCGTATTTTTCGTAAAGATCGAGATATTCTTTTTCGGTAAGAGTCTGTTTTTTCTTTATTTCGGGTATTCCGCCGTCGTCAAGAACGATATATGCGCCGAAATACAGCACGCTTTCGAGCTGACGGGGCTGGATATCGAGCATCTGACCGAGACGCGAGGGGATACCTTTGAAATACCATATGTGGGAAACGGGAGCGGCAAGCTCTATATGTCCCATTCTTTCGCGGCGGACCTTTGATTTTGTTATTTCAACGCCGCAGCGTTCGCAGACTTTGCCTTTATATCTGAAACGTTTGTATTTTCCGCAATGACATTCCCAGTCCTTTGTGGGACCGAAGATACGCTCGCAGAAAAGTCCGTCTCTTTCGGGTTTAAGTGTTCTGTAATTGATCGTTTCGGGTTTTTTTACTTCACCGTGAGACCAAGAACGAATCTTTTCGGGAGAAGCAAGCCCTATTCTTATAGATTCAAATGAATTGAATTCCATTCCGGAGGAGTAATTGTTGTTTATTGATGTTTCTTTTTCAGCGCTCATTCACTTTTTCCTCCATTTTCATTTTCTTCAACTATGCCTTCAACGAAGTTTCCGAAATCTTCGTCGTCGTTTTCAGCATTCTTTTTTTTGCGGCTTTTTTTGCCGTCGTTTTCTTCTTCATCGTCGAAATCAGCGTAGTAATCTTCATCTTCAAAATCGTCATGAACATCGTTTTCGCCGTCTATTTCGGAAAGGATATAGTCGGCTGCCGGGAAGTCGAGTTCTCCGTCGGAGTTCATAACCTCTCTTGCCTCCGCCTGATCGAAGGTGCTCTCTCCGTCGTCATCGTAAGAGGTGGTGAGATCTATTTCGTGCTGGTCTTTAGCAAGAACCTTGATGTCAAGTCCGAGAGACTGAAGTTCTTTTACGAGAACCTTGAAGCTTTCGGGTATTCCCGGTTCGGGAACGTTTTTGCCCTTGACTATCGATTCGAATGTTTTTACTCTGCCAACTACATCGTCCGATTTAACGGTAAGCATTTCCTGAAGAGTGTATGCCGAACCGTAAGCTTCGAGCGCCCAGACTTCCATTTCGCCGAAACGCTGTCCGCCAAACTGAGCTTTACCGCCGAGAGGCTGCTGTGTAACGAGAGAATACGGACCGGTGGAACGCGCGTGGATCTTATCGTCAACAAGGTGATGCAGCTTGAGGTAATACATGTATCCTACGGTGACCTCACCGTCGAAAAGTTCGCCTGTTCTGCCGTCGTAAAGAACGGTTTTGCCTGTTTTGTCGTGGCCGGCAAGTTCGAGACATTTGGATATGTCAGATTCCTTTACGCCGTCAAAAACAGGAGTTTCTATTTTCCAGCCTAGCGCTTTTGCGGCATAGCCGAGGTGGACTTCAAGGACCTGACCGATATTCATACGAGAAGGAACGCCGAGCGGGTTAAGAACTATGTCAAGCGGTGTTCCGTCCGGCAAAAACGGCATATCCTCCTGCGGAAGGATCCTTGAAACAACACCTTTGTTACCGTGACGGCCCGCCATTTTATCGCCTACGGAGATCTTTCTTCTCTGTGCGATATATACGCGGACTATCATGTTCGTGGAAGGCGAAAGCTCTGAGGAGTTTTCTCTTGTGAATACTTTTACGTCAACAACGATACCGTTTTCTCCGTGAGGAACTTTAAGGCTGGCGTCTCTGACTTCTCTTGATTTTTCACCGAATATCGCTCTGAGGAGGCGTTCTTCGGCAGTCTGTTCGGCGTCGCCTTTCGGTGATACTTTACCTACAAGAATGTCGCCGGCTCTTACTTCCGCGCCTATACGGATTATTCCGCGGTCGTCAAGATCCGCAAGCAGGTCTTTCGAAACGCCGGGGATATCGTTTGTGATCTCTTCGGGACCGAGTTTTGTTTCTTTTGCGTCTATTTCATATTCTTCAACGTGAATTGAAGTGAACGTATCTTCTTT
>JAEEJJ010000106.1 GCA_016281805.1 Clostridiales bacterium | reverse complement strand
TTTACTTATTCCGAAAACGTGTTATAATATTATCAGAAACAGGCGCCGTTTCAATAAAATTCGGAGGTAATTTATGAAAATCAATATAGGATCAAATATAAAACGTCTGCGCGGCGAAAAAGGCGTCACGCAGGAACAGTTAGCGGAAGCGATGAACGTCACCTGCGCGGCGGTCAGCAAATGGGAGCGAGGCGAAACGTATCCGGATATAACCGCGCTGCAGCCGCTCGCATACTATTTCGGCGTGTCGCTCGACGAGCTTATGGGCTATGACAAAGAAAAGGTCGACGAGGAAATAGAGCATACGGTCGAAAAATACGTCAAAACGCGGGACAGTAAGATCATTGAGGAAGCGTATAAAAATTATCCGAACGATTACCGGATAATGTATCATTATATATGGTCACGCGGGATTTACGACGCGGAGCCCGATCTTAAGCTTGCGCTTGCTGAAAAGGACGAGATCGAGCCGATCTGCGACAGAATAATCGAGGGCTGCGCCGACGTTCTGCTATGCCTCGGCGCGTGGAAAATGAAGGCTATACTGCTTCACGCCGCGGGAAAGACGGAGCAGGCACTTGCGATCCATCGCGAAAAATTCGGGAACTGGTATTATACTTACGGTCAGATGAACGAACAGCTTTTCACAAAGGACAGACCGGAGTTTTTGTACTGGGCGAAGCACAATATGTATGAGTTTGCGGACGTTGCAGCTGATAAGCTCGTAAAATCGTATTTCTTTGACACAAGCATACCGTACGAAAAAATGGTAAACAAAGTCGAGGCGATAGGCGACGGTTTGTATAAGCTCGGCTGCGAGCAAAACGACACGTATCTTGTCACGCAGGCGGAATCATTGTTCGGGCGTCTGCAGAACGACCTTAAACACCGTGTATCCCGCGGCGGAAAACAGGAGGATATTATAAGAATAACCGGCAAATATCTTGCCGCGACTGCAAAGCTGACGGAGCTTTCCGAAACGGACGCGGCGCTGTTCGACGCCGTTGTCAGAAGTCACGGAACAAACGATCTGCTCGCGTATACCGTAGACTGTTTGCTTAACGGAAGCAAGGATCCGCGCAGCCTCGCTTTACTTGAAAACAAGGAATACAGAGCTATGATAGAAAAATACAGGAAATAAAACGATAAACATTTCCTGCGGCGTCAGCCGCGCGCGCTTTTGTTATTCTTGATATTATGTATTCAATTTTTTCAAAACGAAAAACTCCGCGATATTTCGCGGAGCAATGAAATAAAATAAGCGCACCGGTCGGTCGAAAAACTACCGGTGCGCGCGGCTAAAGCAGCATTTTTTATTCTTTTTCACACATTTCTTTATATGCGTCAAGATTTTTTAAAACGGAATAATACGGAAGCTCAATCACATATTTTAAATCCTCAGCTAAAGTCGTCTGTCCCGTTACAGCGGCATCATTCCTATCAAACGATACAAGATTGAAAAGCGGTGCGGTGTATGAATATTTGCCATTGATACCGTCGAATTCATGTGCGCATCTGAACGCTTCTTTGAAGCAAACCTCCGCTTCATCCGCTTTTCCGTCGTCCGCACAGTGCTTTGCCTTTCTAATATACAGGTGCGCAAGGCCGTACGATTCGTCAAGATAGTTTCCGTCCGGAAAAAAGAGTTTTGTCAGAGAAATTACGGTATCAAGCACTATACCTTGGTCTTCCTCATAATCGTATTGCCAGCCTATGTACCTAATAAGCTCGTTAAGCAATTCGTATATATGCACTTGCTTTTCTCTTTTTTGTTCTTCGCCGTCAAGGCAGCATAAATATAATTCACGTTTTTGTTTTGGGCTCATTATAGGACTTATTTCCGGAAATCGGTTGACGTATTCAAGCGCTTCGGTCTTTTTGCCTGCATTGCATAAAGTGTACGTTATTCCTATAATGGAATCGCATTTAGTTTCATCATCGCATTCTCCGTTTATAACGGTCTTAAAAATTTCTATCGCTTTATTTCTTTCTTTTTCCAGGTCTTCACCGTTCAAATGAAGCTCGGTCGCACTGCACCAAATATCCCATCCGTACCTGTCAAGCCATTTCATATCTGACGGAAATTCCTTTACCGCCTGTTTTGATATTTCAAGTCTGTCCTGAATGTTCCCCGTTTTGAAAGTCTCGTCGTATTGCTTCTGCAGCTCTTCAAGTCGCAGTTTGTCGGCTGTCGCGGAAAAGTCGAACAGTTCATCCGTCGTAACACCGAAAAGACGCGCGATAGGCACGATAAGCGACAGATCGGGGCACGCCGCACCCGTCTCCCATTTTGAAACTGTCTGATTTGATACGTTCAGCTTCTGCGCGACTTGCTCCTGCGTCATACCGCGGCTCTGCCTTAGCTCTTTTATTTTTGCACCTAATTCCATAATAAAATCCCTCTTTTATGTTTTTGAAAGCAATAACGCGTTTTTCTTTCTGATTCGATTATATCAAAAATATGCGTTAAAGTCAATAACGCATATTTAGATATAATTCCGCTTATTAAGCGGAAAAGGAGAGCGGAAACAGTTTTATAACGATATCTTTGATTAATTACAGTGCTTCAAACTGTCAATAATGCTTTTAAAGTCCGGGTCTGAACGGATAAAATCAAATGCGGGATCGTTTTCCAGCGTTTCAGAAAGCTGATCAACAGTTCTTTCGCCGTTGCTCCGTATCCATCCGCCGTCAACGTAACCTTTAACAGCGGGAGACGTGTTCTGTGACAATGTGTTATAAGTGTCAAAAACATATCGGAATTCGGCTTCCGATTTCAGACTGGAAATTACGCCGTCACGGTTTTTCTGTTCAGCATAGATATACGACAGATCGCTGTAAGCGTTAGCCATTAAATCAGAATAATAATTATAATCACCGTCGCAGTAAATAGTCTCGCCTATTTTTATCCTTTGTTTGCAAAGCTTTATACGCTCTTCAACGTTATATTTATCTTTCATTTCGGTAAGCTTTGAAAGAATTATGAAAAGTCTGCTTACGCAAAATTTCGCGTAATCACGCAAATTGTCAAACGCATCGTTTTCGGATAAGATAAACATCAAAAGATCTTCTTTTGAGCAGTATGCTGAAGGCATCATATTCGTATATTTACGGGCTTGCTCCATGTTTCCGAGAAGTTTATTGTTCAATACTGCGTTCTGAATCGCTTCGTATCGCAATTCCGAATCAGTACATTCCGATATTACTTTTTCGGAAAGAGTTATTGCTTCCTCTCCGTGAACTGAGCCGGCAAGCTTGACCATAAGATAATACGATCTCGGGTATTCCTTCAAGCCCTTGCGAAGAATTTCCGCAGAAGATGTGAAATCACCTTCTGCATAATATTTGCTTGCTTCTTCCGCTATCGTTTTGATTTTGGCGCTGCTTTTCGTTTGATCAACTCCGAGCAGTTCGTCGGTCGTAACGTCAAATATATTTGCGAGAAGGGGAAGCTGAGATATATCGGGTGAAGTTCTGTCGCATTCCCACTGCGAAACAGCCCCGACACTAATACCGAGATATTCGGCGAGAGTTTCCTGCGTCATATCGCGCTCACGGCGCATTTTTTTGATATTTGTTCCAATAGACATATTAAGTCCTCCGATTTGATGTATTCAAAAGCGCTTTTTGTGATTATATTATACCATGTTTTTGCAGCTTTTCAAGACAGCATACAAATACTGTATATATAGTACCGCTATATTTTTTTAAGTTAAACCCTTCAAGAGTTTTTCTTTTCGATTCTTTATGAATGATTTTGAACGCGAGATCGAAAATTCATTATACGTTTAAACATTTGCGACTGTAAGCCGCAAAGTAAATACGTATGAAAAAAGCCCGGTATTACCGAGCTTTTTGTGTTAGCATCGACCTATTTTTCCGGCCCGTCGCCAGGCGAGTATTTTCGGCATGACTGAGCTTAACTTCCGTGTTCGGAATGGGAACGGGTGGACCCTCAGCAATAAAGACACTAACTGTACGAAAACGATATAAAGACCGTTTTCATGGTAAGAAAACGGGTAAATGCCGTTTTCACTGATGCACCTTCAGGGATTCGAACCCGGGACCCACTGATTAAGAGTCAGTTGCTCTACCAACTGAGCTAAAGGTGCAAACCCATAGGTGCGTATAACGGATAAATCATATCCATTGAAAGCCGAATAAGAATTGAGTTAACTCAAGTATACATCATATCGAACCTTGTAGGTTCAAGCCCTCGGTCTATTAGTACCACTCAGCTGCATGCATTTCTGCACTTCCACCTGTGGCCTATCAACTTGTAGTCTGCAAGTGACCTTACTAACTTTCGTTATGGGATATCTAATCTTGAAGTGTGTTTCACGCTTAGATGCCTTCAGCGTTTATCACATCCATACGCGGCTACCCGGCTGTGCC
>JAEEJJ010000105.1 GCA_016281805.1 Clostridiales bacterium | reverse complement strand
GCAGAAAGCGAAATGAAGCTGAGGTAATACGGGTTGTAATCAACAAAGTAGATCAGAGTTTTTATGGTTGTATAGTTTATGCTCATAGCGCTCAGATATGTGGAGTAATCATCCGAATACGGCAGAATATATGTTGCAAAAAGCTCTCCGAGGCTTCTCAGTTTCATATATGCCGCTGCTTTTTCTTTTATATCCGGCACTGTGTTTTCGCTGCTCAGAACGATCGAGCAAAGGTCGTTGTAGGCCTGTCTTGCACGGTCAAAAGATGTAAGAAAATCGTAATAGAGCGTTTTTCCGTCTTTTTGCGCGCGGTAGCTGGCATATACAGACTCAAACGCTGAAAGACGTGCTGCGATATCTATGGATTTATTAAGATCATCGTAAGAAAAAGTCTTTTTCGTAAATGAAGATGTGTCAAGATATCCCGTCATAACAGGAGTGTTTTTCCTGAACCGCTCGTCAAGATACGGGTAAAGACCGTTTTCTTCGGTACAGAAGGTTTCGTTAAAGTCGTTTTTGTAATATGTCGGTTTTGACGTTCCTTCGCCTATCTGGTTTTCAAGGGCTGTTATGATCTTGTAGATGCAGTCGATCGCATATGAAGCAAGATCTTTTCTCGATGCGTTGAATTTATCGGAAAAATAGTTATCGTCGTCTTCTTTGCACATTCCGTAAACGTCTATCGCAAAATTCAGTGCATTGGAAATGTTGTATTTTATCAGCGGATCGTTCATGGTCGGTCCCGCATTCGCCTTTTTTGCGGCAGAAACACTCGGATACCATACGTATGTTCCTTCAAGAAAAACAGTTCCGTTTTCTCCGAAAACAGAGCTCAGGAATCCTTCCTTGTCTGTGAAAAAATATCCGCTGTATTCGTCAGACGAGCAAAGACGCAGATCGAAAGCGGCTCTTTTTTCAAAAAGGTCGCCGGCTCCGAATCCTTTCGCTATAAGATTTTCGCGGACCGAAGGAGATACTGACGGTCCTTTAAGATACAGCTCGGTTATATATTCACCGAGCAATTCGCGCGTACTTTTAAGTCCCGCGGCAGATACGGGTATGGAAACAAACATTGCCGATAAAGAAAACAATACGGCAAAAACAAGTATGAACGAAGTAATCCGTTTTGCTAAACTTTTCATTATCATTCTCCTTCATGCTTCTGTGTTTATACCTGAATTTCACAATGAGGTCAGTCAAGATTATTATTTTTCATTATAATTATACAACAAAATCAAAAAAAAAGCAAGTGCCAGACCTGCTTTTTTCAGTTATTTTTGATTTTACAGGGTTTTTTTCTGTTTCAAACGCGCAATTTCCCTTGTTCTGCCGAATTCGTTGCCCGTTTTTGCCGAAATATTCTTTCTGTCAATAAAAGAAACGATAAAAAGCAAAAGCGTTCCCGCTGCAAAGGCAGGTATTATCGGCGGTATTCCGGGCTTGCCTGAAATATAGTCAAAATAGTTGAATGCCGAGCAGCAGATGAGTCCTCCCGCAATCGAGGCTACCGCTCCTTTTGCGGTCAGACGGTCGCAGAAAAGGCAGAATAGAGTTGTCGGCCCGAAGGCAGCGGATGTTGCGCTTATCAGAAATTCGGTCGAGAGAAAATCGCTGTCGGGAGCTGAAATGGAATACAGCATCGCAATTACCGCAGCCCCGATAACGCCGAAGCGCACTGTGTTCACGCTTTCTTTTCCAGCGAATTTTTTCGAGTTTCCGTGAGAAAACAGATCGTATGAAAAGGCTTCTCCCGCAGTGAAGATCGCCGTATTCGACGTTGTGATGCAGATTATGAATATCAGCGTTACTATCAGCGCTCCTGTCGGTACTGCGGCAGTTTCGTAAATTGTTTTTACCATTTGTTCAACGGAGTTTATCGGTTCTTTTTCAGCACCGCAAACTATAATGCCGGTCATTACAGCGCCGGCAGCGGACGGAACGGTCCATAAAAGTTCTGAAAAGATCTTTCGTTTCGGGACACGGCGTTCTTTTGTGGACATGTATGCTGTGTTTATGAAAGGGATGCCGAAAAACAGCAGCGCATATGAAATAAAGCACATGATGTTTGAAAAAAGGTCGCCGGCAATATTTGATGAGTTTATGGAATTTGCCGCAAAAAACAGCGGTTTTGAATCCGAAAACGCAACTTTTTCGAAATATATCGGATTGAAACAGAAAATCAGAATGAAAACAAAAAATACAAGCAGCGCACCGGCTTTTATATAGCCTGTTACCGCAATGGCAGGCAAGCCGCCGAGAAAAACAAAAACAGCAACAAGCAGCGCACAGATTATCAGGGCCTGAATTTTGCCGATACCGGTGATGCTGTCTATCAGAGAGGAGGAGATGGAAAACAGATTAGCGGCAAACAGTATGCCGAAAACCAGAATCACCGATGCGCAAACAGCTCTTACGACACCTGATTTATCATTGAAGCGGTTTTCGAGAAATTCCGGAAATGAAAGTGAATTTCCGGAAAGCTCCGAATATATCCTGAGCCTGCGGCTGATAAGAAACCTGCTGAGGAATATGCCCGCAGTCATTCCCGTTGCAGCAAAAATCGCACCGAGCGCGCCTCCTGAAACTTCCGCCGCCTTCATAGGAACGGTGATGGTAAACAAAAAGCCCAGAAGAACGGTCTGCGCGGAAATCCCGGCAATTCTTGAAAACTGCATCCGGCTTCCGAGAAGATATTCGGATATTGAACCGCATCGCAGATATTTCCAGAAACCTATCGCCATTGCGGCAACGGCATAAAGAACGGTCAGCCAGAGCATATTCTGAATCCTTTCATTGCATTGTATTGCTTTAAGAATACTACTTTTGCTTCAATATGTCAAGATATTTTTCATTTTATTTAAATATTTGGTATTGAAAAAATGATATGATGTATGATATAATTACACCCAACAGAGTAGATGCCAAGCGTTAAGTGCCGAAAAATGGGAAGTTGTTTTCGGACGAAGAGACCCTGTCTTGCGGTTTGGCATCGCATCCGCTGTGTAAAATTGCATATTTTACTACGGATGATCTGAATTTATTATAAATCGAGGTCATCAAAATGAAAAAAAGCGTCAGAGATTATGTGAAAACGATCATCGTCTGCGCGATCCTTGCCGGAGCCGGATTTGTGCTTGACAGATTTCTCGGCATAACGTTTCCTCTCTTCGGTGTAAAAAGTCTGTCCGTCAATATCAGCTTTGTCCCGATTTTTCTTGCAGGTTTTCTCTACGGACCTGTCTGGGGCGCTCTTGTAGGCGGCGTGCAGGACCTTATCTGCGTCCTTCTCGTTCCGCTCGGTCCTTTCATGCCGGGCATAACGCTGTCAACGATGCTTGCCGGCGCCATGGCAGGAGTATTCAAAATGCTTTTCATGAAAGACGGAAAAATCACGGAGACGGATATATCCGGAATGGGCAGGACGACGGGCGGAAAGATCTTTTCCGCGGTTTTGTGCGTATTGGTCGCAGCATGCGCAGTCTTGCTTTTCATTCCATCATTTTTCGCAAAATTGCCGGACGGGGCGGAGGTTTCGCTTTCTGTATGGCAGGCACTTACGGGAACGGAAGAATACAAAACCGTTTTCATTTCAGTATTGCAGTCGTTTGACAGCGGCAATACGGCACAGACTGTCTATTCCGGACTTGAGGTCTCCGATACTGCCGCCGAAATATGTCTGGGTTTCACATCTGCTCTGATATTTGAAGCCGTATCGCTTGCAGCGCATTTCTTCAAGCGTCGTCTTGCAGCTTTTCTCGCGTCTTTTGCCGGTTTTGTCCTGAGCGGTATTGCAGCTTTCACGCTTATACTTCAGGTTCCGAAAAAACTTGCGGCGACCGACATTTCCGTATCGGTCGGAGTCGTTCCGTATATCTTTGCCGCAATCGCCTGCGTTTTGCTTATTGCTATGATACTCAACAAAAGCGCAGCTCTCACAAAACTGTCGCTGTTCTGCCTT
>JAEEJJ010000104.1 GCA_016281805.1 Clostridiales bacterium | reverse complement strand
TCCTTCAGAAGAGATCGTAATAGGCGCTGCTTCCGACGGACTTAAAGGTTTGTGGGTGGCAACAGTTTCAAATATCGATTTTCCGTCAAAACCGGGACTTTCGGCTGCAGAGCTGCGCGCTGAAATAGATACGATCGTAAACAATGCTTACGAATGGGGCTTCAACGCGATATTCCTGCAGGTCCGTCCGAAGAGTGACGCTGTTTATTATTCCTCGATATTCCCGTCGTCAGACTGTATTGTTGAAAAACAGGGCGACAAACTTCCGCTGGACTGTCTTGAATATTTCATTACCGCAGCGCATTCACGAGGAATAGAGCTTCATGCCTGGGTCAACCCTTACAGAATAACGCAAAGCGGACAGGTAGGACATAATCTTTCCCAGCTTGCAGAATCGAACCCGGCAAGAATTCATCCGGAATGGGTAGTAAAACACAGCGACGGTGCAGCTTATTATAATCCCGGCATACCTGAGGTCCGTAAGCTTATAATTGACGGCATACTTGAAATAGTAAACAACTATAACATTGACGGCATACATTTTGACGATTATTTTTATCCGTATAACGACTCTTCCAAATTTGCCGACAGCAAAGAATACGAAAAGTATAAAACAGAAGGACAATCTCTTGCCGATTGGCGCAGATCGAATAATGACGCTCTTGTTTCGCAGACAGCAGCAGCAATAAAAGCAGCGAAAAGTTCGCTTGCGTTCGGCATCAGTCCGAGCGGAGTATGGGCGCTTAAAACAAACAACAGCCTCGGAACGGATATAAAGAGCTCGTCAGAATCATACTATCAGGTTTATGCGGATACAAGAAAATGGGTGCTCAACGAGTGGATCGATTATATCTGTCCTCAGATTTATTGGGAAATCGACCATTCTACCGCGCCGTTCAAACCAATAACAGACTGGTGGAACGATCTTGTTTCACAAACTAAGGTGAAGCTTTATGTAGGTATTGCGGCATATAAGGGTGCATCGGTAGCCGCATACAAATCACCGTCCGAAATACAGAATCAGCTCAAATACCTCAAAACAAAAGACCATGTTTCAGGTGTTGTGTTATTCTCGTATAAAGATGTTGCAAAAAATCTTGCCGGAATTCGTGATACGGCAAAAACATATTTCAAAAGCGGCAGCGAAGGTGTTGAGGCTGCAACTGATAAGCTTGTTTTGTCGTATTCTTCACTGACTGTTGAAAGCACAACATCCAAAACATTCATTATCGGCGTATCAGATCCGAATTATCCGCTTTACATAGCCGGGGAAGAAGTAACTACACGCTCGCCCAAGGGATATTTCACGCACATGGTATCAGTTCCCAAAACCGGCGAAAATCATTATGAAATAGAACACAAGGGCGAGACCGTAGATTATATCATAAAGAAAAGCGGTTCATATTCAGAACCTAAAACGATGTCTTCATTCGGTTTTGTTTCCGGCACATGCGCCCCGAAATACGACAGAGCAGAAAAATCCGGCACAACGATCAATTTCTCCTGCACCGCGACCGCAGGAGCAAAGGTTTATGTTGTAATAGGCGATTATACTGTTGATCTTTCCACAACAGACAAAGATTCAACCGACGGTTCTTTCAGAAGAGCATGGTATGAAGGATCGTTCGTTTTGCCCGATATAGACGGGAACGCAGTTCTTGGCAATCCTGAATTCGTGATAGAAAAAAACGGTTACGACACCGTCCGCTATAAAGGATCCAACACAATTGAAGTGATCAACGATCCTGAAAGCTATGTTGTTGAGTTTATAGGAGATTTTCCCTCTCAGCTCAAGCCCGATCTGAAGGTCACGGGCGAAGATTTCCGTTATGCCACCATAGGCGCGCTTGACACGGTAGTATCGAAATACAACGGCAACGTTCTTTTGGGCAGCGGCTATTATACGATAACGGACAACATAAAGAAAACGGATAATACCGCTATCCCCTACTCTGCAATCGGCAAAATATCAGTAACGCAAAGTCAGGACGGCAAATACACCAATATCGTTATTCCCACCGACGCGAAAACCATGAACACCGTATGGATGAGCGACACAAAAGCGGATATAACGCTATTCAATCTTTCCGCTTTGCCTGCCGATTTCTCGCTTCCCGATAATCCTCTGTTCAAAGAGGCTTCGGTTTCCCGAGTCAACTCCACAACCGCAAGAATATCGCTTACTTACAAAAAAGAGCTTTATATTTTCGGTTATACTGCTTATTTCGAAAACGGCGCTCTGATAATCGCATTCAAAAATCCTGTTTCGCTTTACGACAGCAATAATTATCCTCTTTACGGTATAAGGATCTCTCTCGACCCCGGTCACAGCCTGAACGGCGGCGCGCTCGGTCCGTGGGGACGGATCAAATGGACGGAAGCGGACTGGAACTACGAGCTTTCACGACTTGTTGAAACAAGACTTATCAATCTCGGCGCAACGGTTTATCTTACGCATCACAGAGAACTTGAAAAAGATCTTGATCCGCTTATTCTTGAATACAGGGCGTGGAAACCCGACATAAACGTATCTGTTCACTTCAATTATGTCGGCGAAACAGCCAATCCGCTCAATACAAGCGGCACGGTAACATACTATTCATACACAAGCTCAAAACTGCTTTCAAAAGTTATGCTGGATGAATTTACCGAAGCTACCGGGCTGAAGAAAAACTCATATAAGATAGGCTATTATAAAGTTTCAATGTTCCCCGATTTTCCGTCAATACTCTTTGAAACGGCATTTATGAGCAATATTTACGACTATGAATGGTTCACCGACGAGGCAAATATGGAAAAAGCGGCGGATGCAATAGTAAAAGGTATAGTAGAGTATTTCCGCATGCAAAGCTGATCAAAATCAGAATTTAGATAAAAAAAGCTGTATTGAAAAATCAATACAGCTTTTTTTTGATTTGTTTTATCTCGGCATTTTTGTTATTCTGTTGCGTTTATTGCTCTCTTCACGTCTCATTTTTTTTCTGTTTTTGATGTAAAGGACTGTAGAGTAAAAAATAACGACGAAAACCACGGTAATTATTGCAGCCCATACATATTTGTTTGAGAAAAATCCGTTTATTGCGGCTGAATACGATTCAATAACATCAAGAGAGATATCGCTTTGCGCAATAAGCTCCGTAGTGCCGTATACACGCCCTTCATATGAATATGTTACGCTGCCCAGAACCGTGCCTTTGGCTATCGGCGCATCAATTTTATCCGGTATATTTTTATCTGCAACTATTTTACTGTCCGGAACCGATGACGGCAGTGAAGCGCTTACGGTAGAACTTGCAACAAGCGTTACTGTGTCGCGTTCCTTGCCGAACACAACGGGAATTTCAATGACCGGAGCATTTTTCTGGATGAGCGTTCTGTATGCATATTCGGTAAGCGAAAAATTGATCATATTGCTTAAATCGGCATATAGATTTGAAACGCTTTCGTAGTTAAGAGCGAAACAGACAATTCTCATTGCCTTGTCTACCGCCACGGAAACAAGCGCATACCCCGTTGTGTTGTTGCCGGAGATGGCAAGTCCCGACGCCTTTTTAATGTAATACGAACTGTTTCTGTCGACGAGTGAATTATGTGTGTAGATACTCTTTTTTGAATCATTGACGGTTATATCAGCATAGCGGTAGTTGGAAAGATCTTCGATATATTCAAGAGAAAGCGCATGCGTGCATATTTTAACGACATCGTGAGCGGTGGTGGTTTGTTTCGTCGCAGAAGAATACTGTCCCGTAACGTTTGTAAAAACCGTGCTTTCGGCGCCGAGCTCTCTTGCTCGTTTGTTCATCTGCACAATAAATTCTGAAACGTCTCCCGCAAGAGTTACAGCGGCTGCGATACATGCCTCCTGTGAGTTTGCCACAAGAATACATTTCATCAGGTCGTAAAGAGATATTTTATTGCCCGAAACGAGATTTGCGGAGCTCTTATCGTGAGAAACCGCCATCATTTCTTTTGAAAGCGTGATTACGGTCGAAAGATCAAGTCCGCTTTCAACAAGCAGGATACATGTCATTATGCGCGGCAGAAACGCGCAGAAAAAGGGAATGTCGGCGTTTTTCGCAAACAGCTCCGTCCCCGTATCCGCATTCACGATAGCGGCAAACGGAGATGTAACATCAAAAACTGCATTTTCTTCTGCGGGCTCTGTTTCGTCGCAGAAAGTTGATACCGGCAAAAACGCCGCAATAAGAGCGATAATAATGATAACTGAAACTGTTCTTTTCATAATATATCGAAATAATAAGAATATTTTACTTCAAAATATATTATAACATATACAATCCCGTTTTGTCAACCGAGAAAACGGGATTGTTTCAGTCAATTTTAAGTTTTATCTGTAAAACGTAAGTTCTATTTAACAGTGATCGAAGCTATTTCCTCAAGAGTATCTCTGCTGTAAACAGATATTCTGTTATAGCGGTAAAAATACAGCATATCGTCAACATAGCAGATCCTTGAGTTTCCCGAATAATAACTGTAATTATCAGATGCAGGCACTGTTTTGCATGTCAGTTCTCCGTTCTCAACACTTATGCATACAACAGCTTCGCCTTCCATCGTGTGTATCGGGAAATAGCCGGTATTTTTTGCGTTTGAGTATACGAATGCTCTGTGATTATACCATGCTTCCGTTGATGCGGAATCGCCGCCGATATAATTCTCAACATCTTTTTCTTTCGGATTGAAAGGATCGGATACATCAAAAAGCGATACCTTTATTCCGTCGGTATATGTCTGAACATATTTTTCGCCGCTGTAATCTGTCCATACATTATCCTTTGTTTCTTTGCCTATACCGAGTAAAAGACCGTCGCCTACCGGATGAAGGTATGTTGAAAAACCCGGAACTTTCAGCTCGCCCGTAACCTTCGGATCATTGCCGCTCATATCGATCACAAAAAGCGGATCGACCTGTCTGAAAGTAACGACATACGCAACATCTCCGCTGAAACGGACCGAGTATATCTTTTCGTTAGGCGCAAGACCCGTAAGCTCGCCTGTTTTTACAAGCTTTTCATCGTAAACATAAACATTGTTTTCCGTGCTGCTGCCCCATGTTGTGGTTGCAATGCGGAATTTTCCGTTGTATTCATTGTATGAAAAATCAGTCGCGGTATATCCGGGCACAACTGCAGACGCAACATAAGAAAGAGTATTGCCTATACTGTATTTTGCAACGCATGTGCTGTTGCCGTTGCCGCTGAAGATATAAAGGCTTTCCGCAGTCATATAAATATCGGATCCCGAACCGAGAACAGACAGCGTTTCGGTATCAGCGGTATTCAGATAATCTATCACAGCGATCGTCATCATGTTAGGATATACATTTTCGAATATCGGACGGATAACATTTGTTGCCTCAATCGTACGGTAGCCGTTTTTTGAATCGTATACTTCCGGAAGGATGTCTGCAGCAGCAGGTTCGTTTCTGTAATATCCCCAGTAGTATCCTCCGATGTCCTTATTTGCTATAAGATAAATCTGTCCGTTTGTTTCACGGGTCGCAACAAGGTAACCTTCAACAAAGCACGACGACTCTTCTTTTGGCTTTTCACGGTCTGAAATATCTATAACATAAACTGCCGAGTATGTTTTGTAGCTGTTATAATAGCGGTCGTAGTAGTAATCATCGATAACATCATTTTCGGTAATTTCGTCTACTGGTTTGCCGAAAGAAGTATCGGAAACGAAATCGGGCTTTTCGTAAAACGTAACGTTTGCAATAACGATCGCTCTGTCACCCTTTATATACATTTCCGAAACATTGCCCTCACCCTGCGCAAAAAGCTTGTAATAAGAAAGCACTTCGGTCTCTTTACCCTTTGCAGATACTATTATCAGCTCATTATCGCGAATAATATAGATGTAGTCGCCGTCTGTTTTAAGGTAATCGCCTTCGTCAACATTTTCATCAACGAGATTTGTTGTTGAAACATCTCTGCTGTCGGAAGTTTTCATGCCATTGCCCGCCGCGTTCGTCGCAGTTGCCGTAGGCATTTCCGCAGTATCCATACCCTCGTACGCCACTTCAGCTACTTCAGTTTCATATAAATAGAACAGCTGATTGTCATTTATATACTCCAGGAGCTCTTTTTCGCTTTCAAACGTATCAAGACTGCTTTTATCGACGGTAAAAGAGGCATGAGTGTTTTCTGCGTTCCCGTTGTTTTCATCTTCTTTTTCATTATCTTCAGATCCGACGTTTACATTTTCGCTTTCATTGCCGCCCTGCACTGCAGCGGGGTCGTTTTTTATATGCGGCTTTGCAATATCCGCAGAACATCCGACGGACAATATACCGAAAATAAATGCCGCGATCAGGATAACGCATATGGATTTTGATTTATTTATCATTATTTACTCCTCCGTATAATACGATCGATTTTTCCGTTTGCAATATTAGACGAGATTCTCCTCAATTTGTTCCGAAAAAGCGGTCAAGAGGCATTTTTTTTGTCTGAAAGAGAAAATTTACCGTAATTTTATCAATATGCGGTTGAAATTTTTGTGTGAATGTGCTATAATTATACTGATAGAATGTTGCATTTCAACAGGAGATAATATGCAGTTAAAAAGCCTTGAGCTTACGGGATTCAAATCGTTTCCCGATAAAACGCTTATAAACTTCAGTTCAGGCATAACCGCAATAGTCGGTCCGAACGGAAGCGGAAAAAGCAACATAGCCGATGCGATACGCTGGGTTATGGGCGAAACGTCTTCACGGTCGCTTCGTGGCGTAAAAATGGAAGATGTTATTTTTGACGGCACACAGTCGCGCCGTCCGCTCGGCTTTGCCGAAGTTTCGCTTACGCTTGACAACAGCGACGGCACTCTGCCCGAAGCATACTCTGAGATAGTTATTTCAAGAAGATATTACCGTTCGGGCGAAAGCGAATACTTCATAAACAAGCAAAACGTTCGCCTGAAAGATATACACGATCTTTTTCGTGATACGGGTCTTGGCAGAACGGGTTACTCTATAATAGGTCAGGGTTCCGTTACGGAAATAATTTCCGCAAAAAGCACAGACAGAAGAAGCGTTTTTGAAGAAGCTGCCGGTATCGCAAAATACAGATTCAAAAAAGAGGAAAGCGAACGGAAGCTCAACTCTACTCAGGAAAATATAGTTCGTCTTTCCGATATAATCGCCGAGCTTGCAGACAGGCTCGGTCCGCTTGAGCAGCAGGCAAAAAAAGCAAGAAGGTATATCGAGCTTTTTGATGAAAAGAAAAAGCTTGAAATCGCGCTGTGGCTTTCCGATCTTGAGCGTTTTTCGCAGGAGTTTGCCGAAATAGAAAAAACAGAGGCGGCATTGATCGAATCTACAGAGAAAAACGATGCTGAAATACTCAGATGCGAACATAAAATGGAGCAGCTTGCCGACGACATTGCAATGCTTACGGCAAAAATCGAGCAAATGAGAACCGAAAGCAAACAGTTTGACGATCTGTTGCAGCAAAAAAACTCTGAGATCCTTCTTATAAACAACGATATCGAGCACGCACAGAAAGATATTGAACGAATCAATTCCGAAATACAGTCAGGCAGTCGTTCAGACGCCGAAATACTGAAAGAAATAGAGGAAAATGCGCAAAAAACAGAAGATCTGAAAAAAGAGATCGCCGAAATCGAAGCGGAAACGAAAAAAATCAATGAGGAAAGAGACGAAAAGCTCGGAGACGACAAGAATTATGCCGAAACATCCTCACGTCTTACGAAAGAATATGATTCTCTCGCATCCGAGATCACCTCTCTTCGTGTAAACGAAGGACGAATTTCAGAAAAAAACATTGCGCTTGACGAATCTGTCGAAAATCTGAAAAAAGAACTTGCCGACGCAAAAGAAAGGCTTGAATCACTCAACAAAGGCAAGGATTCAGGCAGAAAAAGGCTTGAAGAACTTGAGCAGAAGCTTGCGGACAACAAAAATATATTCAACGGATATTCAATGAAAGTTTCTTCTGCCAGAAAGAAACTTGAAACGGCAAACAGTGAATACAATACGCTCAATTTCAGCATTTCCGAAAAGAAAAGCCGCAAATCGATG
>JAEEJJ010000103.1 GCA_016281805.1 Clostridiales bacterium | reverse complement strand
GGACAGACTTCGCAAGATCCGTGAAGGCGCTAAAAACACAAAACTTCAGATGCTTTTCCGCGGACAGAATATTCTCGGTTACAGACATTATTCCGACGACGTCGTTGAATATTTCGTTCAGAAATCCCTCGCAAACGGAATCGACATTATCAGAATATTCGATGCTCTCAACGATCCCCGCAACCTCGATACCGCCGTCAAGGCAACTATAAAAGAGGGCGGACACGTTCAGGCAGCCTTCTCATACACCATCAGCCCCGTTCATAATACGCAGACGTTCGTTGATTTTGCAAAGAATATGGAAGAACGCGGCGCAAATTCCATCTGCATAAAAGATATGGCAGGTCTGCTTACTCCTTACAATGCGTATGAGCTCGTCAGCGCATTGAAAGAAAATGTAAAAATACCCATAGAGCTTCATACTCACTGCACTGCCGGCATCGCAGAAATGACCGTTCTTAAAGCTATCGAAGCAGGCGTTGACATAATCGATACCGCAATTTCTCCGCTTTCCGGCGGAACGTCTCAGCCCTCCACGGAATCTATCGTAGCTACTCTCAATGAGAGCGAAAGATCCACAGGACTCGATCTTGATAAACTCAACGCAGCAAGAAAATATTTTATGCCTCTTCGCGAAAAATATCTTTCTTCGGGGCTTCTCAACACTAAAGTCCTTGCCGTTGACGTAAATACGCTTCTTTATCAGGTTCCCGGCGGAATGCTTTCAAACCTTGTTTCTCAGCTTAAGCAGGCGGGCAAGGAAGACAAATTCGAAGAAGTTCTCCGTGAAGTTCCCAGAGTAAGAGAAGACGCCGGATTCCCGCCTCTTGTTACGCCTTCTTCACAGATAGTCGGCACGCAGGCAGTTTTCAACGTTCTTTTCGGACGATATAAAAACGTTTCCAAAGAATTCAAAGCGCTTGTCCGCGGCGAATACGGCAAAACTCCTGTTCCCATCAAACCCGAGTTTGTAAAACAGATCATCGGCGACGAGCCTCAGATCACCTGCCGTCCCGCTGATCTCATTCCTCCCGAGCTTGACAAGCTCCGCGAAGAAATGAAGGAATATTACGAGCAGGAAGAAGACGTCCTCAGCTACGCTCTGTTTGATCAGGTCGCAACTAAATTTTTCAAAGCACGTCAGAGCGCAAAATACGGTGTTGATAACTCGCATTCAGATAAAAACGATATGGTCCATCCCGTATAACCTTCTTTTTCATTCCATCATATCAACACAATGATATCAAATATAAAATTAAGCCGTTACCTTATGGTAGCGGCTTTTATATTAAGAAAACTTCTTTCTTTGACCGTCCTTCGTTTTTTTGCTAAAATATGCTATTGATTATATCGGATATTTGTATACTTTAACATATTGACAATAATATGAGCCATGATGTATAATAATTACAAAGAGAATTACTCTTAATAAACCAAAAAAGGAGTAATTAAAATGAAAAAGTATTTTCTGTTGCGCTTGCGGCTCTTCTGGTAGTTTCCGCTCTGATATTTCCTCTCATTTCCGCCTTTGCGGTAAACACCGTTTCATGGGATGCATATCCCGTATGGCAAAATCAATTGAAGGTACGTGGATATGTTGCGGTTTATTCTTATACGGGAGAGATTCCTTTTGCATATATCAATGGATATACTAATAAAGCGAAAAATATTTTTGCTTATGTTTCAGGTGATGGAAGTGCATATTCTCCAATCAGATCATGCAATCCTGACGGACCTTTTCCGTTGCTTCAAAGCTGGTGGTCAGGCTGCAATCAAGATGGAAATGTAGAATGATTTTTTTTGAGATTATTCAATGAGGTGAAGTGATGAATAAAATATTTATAAATATTTGGACAAGCTTCAAGAAAGAACCATTTGTATCATTCCTCTTTATTCTTTTGATATCCGTTACCGCTTTTGTTTTATTTACTTCTTCTTTTGAAGTAAAATATGATTCGGATCAGTTCGATATAGTTAATACAACATATACTAACTATTATTTCTATCGTCTGGGCTATAATCATTCTGGAATAAATCCTGCTGATTATCTTTATGGACAAAACAAGGAAAGTAATGGTTACTTGATTGAAGAAATAGATTCATTAATAAGTGATCTTTTTACAGTAAATGGTCTTCACCCTGCCTTTAATATTTGCGATGGTTTCTTGCTGTATGTTTATGATAATCTTGACTCTTGGGATGAAGAAGGGTGCAGCGAATCTGAATTCAGCCTTGTATACAGAGCATCTGATGGTCATACAAACTGGCCTGAGGTTTTTGCAGATAAATCATATTTTGATATTTTTGGGAAACCGCGTCTTGACTCCGGCCGTTTTTTTACGGACGAGGAATTTAAGCTGACTTATGATAAAGGTTCAGTTGTACCCGCTGTTCTTGGATACGATTTTAAAAAATATTGCAAAATAGGAGATACGTTCGAAGCAACGGTTCAGTATGAATTCTGGGATCATGTAACTATTGAGATAGTAGGATTTGCAGCTGAAGGGGAGACGTTCTTAGATATAAATGGGACAAGACTTAACGACCTTGACAGGGTTATAGTTTTACCTTTAAATTTTAGAAGAATCAGTGAATATCAACCTCGACGAATTAGACAAAAAGACGAAGAGTTTGACGAATATATTTCGTTTGCGCACACATATACACACATGTTTCTTCTTGTCGAAAAGGAACGGAAGGACGAAGTTCTCGAACAGATGAACGAAGTTCTGAAGAAGCACGGACTTGACGAGAAGCTGTATTTCACAAAGCCAAAAACAGATACCGTATCAATTGCCAACAATTACAGAGAAAACATGAATATCCGTCTCTGGCTGACGTATATAACGGTATTGTTCGCATTTGTTTCCGTTGTTTTAATGACGGTAAACAGAATATCGTCGAATATACGCAATTATGCGGTTCACCTTATCAGCGGCGGCACGTTCGGAAATATTTACAGCTATGTCGTCGGTGAAATATGTATATATACCCTGCTCGGCTTTATCCTCGGCTCAAACGCTTACGGAATACGCAATATCATAACGAATTATGTGAACACTATGCCTGCGGAAAGCGAATACGGCTTTTATTCGGGCTGGGGGATATGTCTTGCAATGCTTGTGCTGTTTGCTCTGATAAGTCTCATAATAGTAGTCATACGGCTAAAACATACAGATTTAAGCTCGGTAATAAGAGATAAAACGCAGACAGGCAGCAGCAGGGGAAGGATATATAAGATAATAACCGTAACATCGTTTTCGGTAATAAGCTTCTGCATAATCTTTGCGGTAAGCTATTATGTCCAT
>JAEEJJ010000102.1 GCA_016281805.1 Clostridiales bacterium | reverse complement strand
GATAGCAAACTATATCATCATGGCCAACCTCGGCTGGATCGATACTTATTATGCCATTCTTATTCCGGCGCTCGGCAACTCGACCGCTATGTATCTCGTAAAACAGTTCATCGATCAGTTCCCCGACTCCGTTCTCGAAGCCGCCCGTATAGACGGCGCCGGAGAATTCAGAATATTCTGGCAGATACTTATGCCTTCCATCAAACCCGCATGGATGACCCTTATAGTTTTCGCGGTTCAGGATTTCTGGAACATGGGTTCCTCAATATTCATCTACCGTGAAGAGCTTAAAACACTCGGTTACGCTCTTTCTCAGATCGCTGCGGCAGGTATCGCAAGAGCCGGCGTTTCAACTGCGGTTTCAATAGTAATGATGATAGTTCCCGTTATTACATTCGTCATCACGCAGTCGAACATTCTCGAAACGATGTCCACCTCGGGCATGAAAGACTGATGAAAGGAGAAAAAAGATGAAAAACGGATTTCTTAAAACCGCACTTACACTTGTTCTCCTTGCGGCAATGACCGTTACGGTCGCTCTTCCCGCGCTTGCGCTTCCGATAAACTCGGATATCGCCGACAACTACATTTACAACTACAACGGCGAACCCGTGCAGGCGCCTCTGGCGTATAAAGCGATAAGAGTTCTCGGTTATGAGGATCTCGGTCTTGACAGACAGTTCCAGCCCTCAGATATCTACGTAAGAGGCGACTACCTTTATATAGTAGATAAAGGCGGAAACAGAGTTATCGTTCTTGACCAGGATTATCAGGTAGTTTCGATAATTTCAGAGCTTAAAAACGCTCCGGCGCTTTACGCTTACATTCCCGGCAAAACAAATTCGGACGGTTCTCCTTTCCAGGACTCCGAAATGCTTTCTCACAACAAAAACACATTCTACGCTCCCGAAGGAATTTACGTTGACGAAGACGGTCTTATTTATGTTGCCGATACGCAAAACAGAAGGATCGTTATTTGCGACATAGACGGAAACGTTCAGAGTGTTATTCAGGGCGTTCGCGTAGACGTTATAAACGATTATGCGTTCAAACCCGTAAAGATCGTTGTGGACAGAACAGGTTCGTTCCTCGTAATCGGCTATGCCGTAAACAGAGGACTTCTCGAAATCGACAATGACGGCACATTCCGTTCGTTTGTCGGCGCTCCCCCGGTAACATACAACGCTGCAGACTGGTTCTGGCGTGTTATCGCTACCGAAGAGCAGAAAAAGCAGCTCGTCAAGTATGTTCCTACCGAATACAGCAACATAAACATTGACGACCGCGGCTTTATTTACGCTACCATAAGCACTATCAGCGCTCCCGAGCTTATGACGGCTATCGCGGGCAACAGCGTCTCAGGCGCACTTGCTCCTGTCAAGAAACTTTCGCCGGCAGGTTCGGACGTATTGAGACGTACGGGCAAATATCCGCCCGTAGGCGACCTTAAATTCTTCTTCAACTCATCGCCTCAGATAGTTGACGTTGCCGTAGATGACGAAAGCGGCAGATACACGATCATCGACTCCCGTTCAGGCCGTTTCTTCACATATGACCCCGACGGAAACCTGCTTTACATGGGCGGCGGATCAAGCACCGACCAGAACGGCAGATTCAGAACGGCAAACTCGATAGCGATCAGAGGCGAACACATAATCATCTCCGACGTCGGCAACAAGTCGATCACGGTTTACGAAACGACCGAATATGCAAGACTCATCAACTCAGCCGTTTCATCAAACGCCGCAGGACGATTTGAAGAAGCAGCCGATTACTGGGATAAGGTTACAACGTTCAACTCAAATATGTATATCGCCTATATCGGTCTTGGCAAGGCTGAAATGCGTCAGGCAATGGCAAATTACGACGAAACAAGATTTGACCATTACGAAAACGCCCTTGTTTACTTCTCTAAGGCGACCGAAAAAGAAAATTATTCAAAAGCCTACGGCGAACTCAGAAAAGAAGAGCTTTCAAAGAACTTCTCGTTCATCTTTATAGGCATAATAATAATAATTGTAGGCATTATCGTATTGTATTTCGTTCGCAAATCACTTAAAAAGAAGAAAAGGGGGGCTAAATAAATGAAATCTATCGGAGAGATCGCGAAAAGCCTGGGCACCGGCATAGTTACGATGTTCAAACGCCTTCCGTTTGCGTTTTACATTCTTGCGCACCCGTTCGACGGTTTTTACGAACTGAAAAACGATCCGCGCAGACATAATCTTCCCGGCGCCGTCTTCCTTTTCCTTGTTCTTGCGCTTACATCTATAATGAAAAGACAGCTTACCGGTTATCTTTTCACCGAACCGTTCGCTCAGATGAACCTGAACGTGCCGTATGAGATCGCAATAGCAGTTCTTCCGTTCATCCTCTTTATAATAGCAAACTGGTGCTTTACCTCTCTTATGGACGGCGACGGTAAATTCAGAGATATCTTTACCGCCACAGCATACGCAACGATACCGATGTCGATATGCAATCTTCTTGCGATACCGCTGTCGAATTTCGTTACGATCTCCGAGTCGGGTATGTATAACTTCGTTGTTGCCTTCGGTTACGTATGGTGCTACGGTATGGTATTCATAGGCATGCTCGTTACTCATCAGTATACAGTTAAAAAGGCTATCGCCACCGCTATTCTTTCAATAGTGGGCATGGCTGTTATAGCATTCATAATCGTTCTTATAGCATTCCTTGTAACTCAGGTAGCAGGCTTTGTTATCCAGCTTTACACGGAAATCAGCTTCAGATTGAACGAGTAAGGAGGAGAAGATTAAATGAAAAAAATAATTTCTGTTTTTCTTGCGTTTGTCCTCTTCCTTTCATCCGTTTCCGTCCTTGCGGCGTGCGGAACAGACAAGGCCGACGATGCGCCCGAATATATCAGTGAGGATATGCGCCTTGAGCATATCGCGAAACTCGAAGAAGGCGGCGTTGTAATAGCCGAAAACGTAAAGAGCGTTCATCACGACGAAGAAAACGACGTTGATATCGTTGAATATACGTGGACGGTCGATCCTGCATACGCTACGCCTGTAGGCAAAGAAGTTTCAAACTACTCATATACCGACGAGAACGGCAACAACATTGCTGTAAAACTCGGTATCACGAATATGAGTAAAATAATGGAAAACGACAGATTCATTCTTTACATGGACCTCAACCCCGGCAAGATAGATATCACGGTCCAGGGCGGTTCGGTAACGGACTTTGCGGTCTACGATAAAGAAACGAAACACGTTTACCATTCAAACGGCAACTACGAACCTAACTCAACTTATGCAAACGTAAAAGCTCCTTCAAAGGACGTAAAGGGCTCTCCGGATATGAATGTCCTCAACCCGATAGTATCATCCCTTGCAATAGAAGCTTACGACGTTTCAAACAAGAGATATGAATTCAACTTCCGCGAACACTGCCTTGAAGATCTTCGTATTCAGGTAGTAAAAATGGCGGACAACAAAATAAGGGTAATATACACCATCGGTAACGACCCGGATAAAGACCTTGTTCCTCCCGTAATTACCGTTGAAACATATCAGTGGCTTGAAGAACGCCTTGCTGCCCATACCGAGCTTAACGAAAAAGGCACAAAAACGCTCGGTGAGGAAAAGATGGGCGACCTTATCACAAACTACAAATACGTTACCCCCGAAAACCTCGACCTTGAAGACAGAGAACGTCTTATCAAAAACTATCCTCTGCTTGACGCGATCCCGATGTATATCGTGCGTGTTCTTAACACGAGACAGAAAAAGATCGTAAAAGAAGCGATGCAGCTTGCCGGCTTTACGGTAGACATGCTTAAGAAAGAGATGGAACTTGTTGAGTATTCCGGACCGGAACGTGCAGTTATGTTTACGATCCCTCTCGATCTTACCCTTACGGAAAAAGGACTTACGGTAAACATCGATTCATCGCTCATTCAGGCGCCTTCAAAGCAGAAAATGTATAAGATCTCGCTTCTGCGCTCTTTCGGTTCGATGATAAACACCTCTAAGCTTTCCAATCCTCCGTATATCATCACCTGCGACGGTTCGGGCGCGTTTATGCCTGCGACCGGATACGTAACACAGTCTGTATATACCGCAAGAATTTACGGTGAAGACCTTACGTTCCAGAGCGAATCAAAAACGACCAAAATGATGCAGATCGTATCTCCGTATCTATTCTACGACAGATCGGACTACGGCGGAATCATGGAAATTCTTGAAAGCGGCACCGCTCAGGCGTTTGCCACCGCAAGACCTTCCAACAGCACAAACAACCCCGGCGCTTCGATAAACTACGACCTTATTTATTCCGAACGTGACTACCGAACATATTCCGGCGGTCAGTCGAACAGCTCGTCGGCTGTCGTTTCGACCGACAACTCCTCTTCGGGCGTTGTTCTTTCAAAAGAAAAACAGGTCGCAAACTTCCAGGTAAGCTATTTCTTCACTCCCGGTAACCTGACATATTCCGACTACGCGAAGATGTTCAGAGATTACCTTATAGATAAAGGAATACTTCCCTCAGAAACGGTTGCCAAAGGCACAAAAACACCGTTCTACCTTGAAGCGATCGGCGCGATAAACAAAAACGAGTCTGTCGGCGGTCTTCCCGTTGACGCAACAAAGGCTCTTACAAGCTACTCGGAACTCAAAGAGATCGTTCAGTCCCTCGTCAGCGCGGGAGTAGCGAACATAAACGTCCGTTATCTCTACTGGTCAAACGAAGGTTACTACAACACGGTATCCAACGTTCCCGCTCTTATGAGCGAAATGGGCAGCAGATCAGAGCTTAACGACCTCGTTTCCTACATGAAGTCAAACAACATCGGCTTCTATCCCTCCGCCGATTTCCTCTACATTTATAAAGACAAACTTACAGACTCGCTCAACTATACAAACGATGCAGCCCGCCGTCTTGACATGCGTGTTGCGAGAGTATACAAGAGAAGTCTTTCAACGGGCAGAACCAGCACAGACGCTGATTACACGCAAACCGTTCTTAACCCCGGCATAATTCCGTCGCTTGCAAAATCCTACAAGACCGAATTTGAAAAGATCATAGATAACAAGCAGATTTCTCTCGGCGAGATCGGCAGAGACCTCAACTCCAACTACAGAGTAGGTCATATCATGAACAGAACCGAGGCTCTCGAAGCTCAGCTCGAAGCATTGGAACTTTTCTATAACGACGGCTACAAGCTCCTCGTTTCTACCGGTAACGACTACACATGGAAATATGCGGATCATATCGTAAATCTTCCTATCGGCGCAAGCGAATACCTCTCCTCGACCGGTTCCATACCGTTCCTGCAGATGGTTCTTCACGGACATCTTCAGTATGCCGCAGAGCCGTTCAACATTTCGGCGGACTACGAAACGCAGCTCCTTAAATGCCTTGAAACCGGCAGCGGCGTAAACTTCCGCTGGATGTATGACGATAACGGCGTATTTGACAACACCAAATTCTATGATTTCTACTCGCTGCACTACACCGACAGCTTCGACAGAGCAGTTGAGCTGTATAAGGAAGTCGCTTCCGTTCTCGACAAGGTAACGTCCGAACCGATAACGCTTCACGAAACCGCGAATGCGTTTATCAAAGGCGTAACAGACGTTAACGGAGAAAAAGTAAAAATCAACAATGTATTCCACGTAATTTACGGCGACGGCGCACTTGAGCTTTACATCAACTACAACAGTTCCGAAGTTGAAATTGAATCCGGCGCGACCGTTCCGGCACTCGGATATTTGGAGGTGAAGTAAAATGAGCGCAGAAGCAGCGGCAAAAAAGCCAAAAGAGATAAAGAGAGGCAAACTCTCGCTCGAGCGCAAGCATAATCTTTACGGTTATATCTTCGTTCTTCCCGTAATTATCGGTCTCGCGTTCATATACATCCCCGTTATCATCCAGTCTTTCATTTATTCCGTAAGTGAAATCAAGGTTGATGCGTCGGGCTTCCACACAATTTTCGTAGGACTCGACAACTACTACGAAGCGCTCTTTGTTGAGGCAGACTTCCTCAGAACCGTTGTTGAGTCAACGCTCGGCATCCTTGTTCAGATCCCGATAATCCTTATCTTCGCGTTCTTTATGGCAAACGTTCTTAACCAGAACTTCAAAGGCAGAACCGTAGCCCGCGTTATCTTCTTCATCCCCGTTGTTATTTCAACCGGTATTATCGCCCAGTTTGAAAACATGAGCTCAATGCTTGACGTATACAGCTCTTCGGAAAAGATGGATATAGGCAGCGCTTCGGGTATGGCAAACGTCTTCAACTATCAGCAGCTCAGACAGCTCGTAGTTGTTGTTTTGCAGAATAACGACTTTGCAAACGTTGTTCTCGGCGCGGTAGACGGACTTTACAGCGTTATCACATCTTCCGGCGTTCAGATGCTCGTATTCCTTTCCGGTCTGCAGTCGATCTCAACTTCAATGTATGAGGCGGCTACTGTTGAAGGTGCAACTGCATGGGAAACTTTCTGGAAGATATCCTTCCCCATGATAAGCCCGCTTATTCTTGTTAACCTTATCTATACCGTTATAGATATGTTCCTCAAGGCGGAAAACCCGGCGGTCAAGATGATTAATGAAGAGCTGAGCAACGCGAGTGAGTATGCTCTCGCCTCCGCGTTCTCATGGATCTACATGCTTGTAGTTCTTGTCTTCGTAGGCATCGTTGTTCTTCTCGTCCGCAAACTCATCATTTATCAGGATTAAGGAGGGAAGAAAATGAGACAAATCAACTACGTTGTAGAAGGTAAAGAACACGAAAAGCGCAACTTTATCGAAAATCTTCTCGCAAAACTCAATCCCACCAAATATGCTGATTTCAGCTGGGAAAGATGGAAAAGAAAGAACTTTAATCTCAAAGGCGTAGGCAAATTCCTCTGGTCTATCGCAAGATTCATAATCATTGTAGGTATATCCTTCATGATCCTTTATCCGTTCGTTGTCAAGGTCATCGTTTCGGGCATGTCCACGGCAGACCTTGAAGATAAAACGGTTATGTTTATCCCCCGCGAAGGCTCAACGTATTTCTGGCAGCGCGCTATACAGAATATCCAGTATTGGCAGGCGCTCATAAATTCGGCGCTCCTCTCACTGATAACCGCTGTGCTGCAGATGCTTGTAAGCTGTCTTGCCGGCTACGGCTTTGCAAGATTCAACTTCAAGGGCAGAAACATTCTCTTCTTCCTCATCATTCTCACTCTTATCATTCCTCCGCAGACTATCATGCTTCCGCTGTATGTCCGTTTCAGATATTTCATCGGAAACATCTCGATAATCGACTCTATCTGGCCGATGGCGGTAATGTCCGCTACGGGTCTCGGTCTTAAAAACGGTCTTTATATCTACCTTATGCGTCAGTTCTTCAGAGGACTTCCGAAGGCGCTCGACGAGGCTGCATATATCGACGGCGCAGGCCCGTTCCGCACATTCTTCTCGGTAATGCTTCCGAACGCGGGCAACATGATGATCACCGTTTTCCTCTTCTCCTTCACATGGCAGTGGACGGATACAACGTATAACAGCATGCTCGTTCCGAATATGGTAATTCTTTCAAATACCGT
>JAEEJJ010000101.1 GCA_016281805.1 Clostridiales bacterium | reverse complement strand
CCGCATATATCTTAAATGCGAAAAAGCCCGTTATCTGTCCGAGCAGAAAAACGGCGAACGACTCAAATATATATCTGAACGCTATTCCGCCGTATGTTTCCCCTACTACCATGCGGATCGCGTAGTTTTTCATATTGTCGTCTATCTTATACAGCATTGTGAAGATAAAGCTGAACAGCGAAAATAAAAGCGTGGCTATACATACCGCTATGCTGATAACGAGCTGATCTTTGTAGTTGCTTGCGAGTTCTTTCTGGATGCGGAGCTTGCGGAGATAAAACAAGTCATCAAGATCATGCAAAGCAATAAGCTCTTCTATCTGGTTTTTTACCGTATCATATTTTTTTTCATCTATCACACAGAAAGAGCCGGTTATACGCATACCAAACAGATGTCTGTAATCACTAAAGGCATTCAACAGATCATCCGCACTTCTTGAAATATCAGGGAGGAGAATAACCGTATCGTAGGAGTAAACAGAAGGTGTTGCATTTGCAGTAGAATAATACTGGTTTTCTGCAATAAAACCAACTACCTTCATTTTTTTATAGTTCTTATCACCAATCAAACCCGCATAAAATTCTTCGCCTAAAGAGTAATACTGTTTATATTTTGAACCCATCAAAACAGGGATATAATCACCTTCATAAAGGTAATCATCTTCCTTAAAGTATTCCCCTTCGCTCAAAACCAGATTGAAATGATCTAAATAATCTTTACCGATATAAACCGCATGCAGACGCGAATACTCACCTTCACGATTATTAATATCAAACATCCCATATTGATTGTAAAATCTGTCTTCTTTACTCCAATCCTTTTCTTTCTCAAGGAAAATATCCCATGGAAAGGAAATAATTACCTTCAGCCCTTCTATACCCGTAAGATCATTATAAAAGTTATCAAGCTGATTGAAATAATCGACCATTTCATTATATTTTTCAGGATCATCCTTACGGATACCCAATCCTGAAAACCATGTCAAATCCACAATTTTATGCTGGAGGTCCGGATCAAAAAAGACAGAATTCTTGTCAGAAATTCTTGCATACTCCTTATCGCCCCAGGAAATCTGCGCCTTATTGCTTTCCATTTCAATCCAATTATAATTTGCCAATGCTGAATAAATAATTACACTTGAAACGACAATCTGAAGGAACAAAAAAAGGAAAAGGAACGGAGACTTTCTGATACCGAGGAATAAATCAAAAAAAAGGGCTTTCATAATCTCTCCTATTAACAAAGCCATTATCGCCATCATAAGATGGCGATAATGGCTTAAAGTTTAATTTATTAGTAATATATCTGACCACCGTATGTTACAAGAGGTATATCGCTTGGGTATGTAACAGAAACCCAGTCTGTTGTAGCAGTAGCAGAAGGACTGCCATGACTGTTGGCATAATGGGACTTGTACTCGCCTGTTGATGTGCTTTCTATCCAGGATTTAACTGTAAACGATCGATCTGTAGGACCCGTGCCTATCGTTTTAGTTTATACTCTTTAATCAAATTTCTTTTTGATAAAAATATTGGAATGAACCGAATACGGGTTTTAACTCTGTGATTATTATAACATGGTTGTTATGGTTTGTCAACAATTTCCTTCAATCACCATGTAGAAAATACGGTGTATATGGAGGGGGGATTTGTTGAATTTTAACAAATAGTATTTGTGATGATTAAACTTCATTCTTTATTTGTTTTTACAACAGCACCGACTGCCGGAAAACGATTAAAAAGCTTGACATTGTGGGAATAAAAACTGATCTGAGTAAACAACGGAAAATGAAAATCGGCGACGGAATGATGATCCCGCCGCCGGTATATATATTTGTTTATTATTTTGCGTATTCGATCGCTCTGTTTTCTCTGATAACGTGAACTTTGATCTGTCCCGGATATTCAAGCTCGTTTTCGATCTTGTTGGCGATATTTCTTGCGAGTATGATCATTTCATCGTCATTGATCTCTTCGGGTCTGACCATAACTCGGATTTCACGGCCTGCCTGAATTGCAAAAGAACGCTCAACGCCCTTAAAGTCGTTTGCAATCTCTTCAAGACGTTCAAGACGTTTGATATAGCTTTCAAGGTCTTCTCTTCTTGCTCCCGGACGAGCTGCGGAGATAGCGTCGGCTGCCTGAACTATGCATGCAAGGATCGATTTTGCCTCAACGTCGCCGTGGTGAGCCTCAATAGCGTGAATGATATTTTCATGTTCCTTATATTTACGCGCGACCTCAACGCCGATGGAAACGTGCGAACCTTCCGCCTGATGGTCGAGCGCTTTGCCGATATCGTGCAAAAGTCCCGCGCGTTTTGCGGACGTGATATCAACGCCGAGTTCTCCGGCAAGGATACCTGCGAGATTCGAAACCTCGATAGAATGATCAAGCACATTCTGTCCGAAAGAAGTCCTGAACCTGAGACGGCCGATAAGTTTGACAAGTTCGGGATGTATGCCGTGAACACCCGTTTCGAAAATCGCTCTTTCGCCTTCTTTTTTGATCGTCTGGTCGATTTCCTTGCGCGCTTTTTCAACCATTTCACCAACACGCGTAGGATGGATACGGCCGTCGGAAATAAGCTTTGTAAGAGCTATTTTGGCAATTTCTCTGCGAACCATATCGAAAGATGAAAGCGCGATCGTTTCGTGCGTATCGTCTATAATAAGATCTACGCCCGTAAGAGCTTCGAGAGTTCTTATATTGCGTCCTTCTCTTCCTATTATGCGTCCTTTCATTTCATCGTTGGGCAACTGAATAACGGATACGGTAGTTTCGGAAACATGGTCGGACGCGCATTTCTGAATAGCTACGGAAAGAATTTCTTTTGCTTTTGTTTCCGCCTCGTCGATAGCTCTTGTTTCGTACTCTTTGATCATAAGAGCCTGCTCGTGCTTGAGCTCGTCTTCAAGTGTGGACATAAGGTATGCTTTTGCCTGATCTACCGTCATACCGCTGATGCGTTCGAGAACGGCACGCTGACCGAGCTTGATATCCTCGATCTCAGCTTCCTTAGCCTCAAGAGTTTTCATCTTATTGGCAAGTGCGGTCTCTTTATGTTCGTAAGATTCGGCGCGTTTGTCGAGCACCTCTTCTCTCTGAACAAGACGTTTTTCGAGCTTCTGCATCTCGTTGCGTCTTTCACGAATTTCTTTTTCCGCTTCGCTTCTGGTTTTGTGTATTTCTTCTTTTGCTTCAAGAAGAGCTTCTTTCTGTTTTGTGTCTGCAAGCTTGATCGCTTCGTTTATTATTGTTTTGGCTTTTTCTTCGGCTG
>JAEEJJ010000100.1 GCA_016281805.1 Clostridiales bacterium | reverse complement strand
TCTCATCGACGGTAAAGTCAGCTTTACTCGCTACGGAACCAACAAAGAAAAGAGAAAAGTTTCGGTTCAGTCAATTGAAGAATAACCGGTAAACAGACTGCGGAGATGATTTTACAAGCGAAAATCATCTCCCGTTTTTTTAATCACAATAAAGGAACAGATATGTTTATAGACAGTGCAAAAATATATGTCCGTGCGGGAGACGGCGGCAACGGTGCGGTATCCTTCCGCAGAGAAAAATACGTTGCTGCGGGCGGTCCCGACGGAGGAGACGGAGGCAAGGGCGGAGATATCGTCCTTCAGACGGACAACAACCTCAATACTCTTTCGGACCTTCGCTTCCGCAGAAAATTCATCGCTCCAAACGGTGAAAACGGAAAAGCGTCAAAAATGTACGGCAAAAGCGCGCCGGACCTCATTATCAAAGTTCCGAAAGGCACTCTCGTAAAAGATCCTGAAAGCGGACTTGTGATAAAAGACATGTCCGACGACGAGCCGTATATTCTCTGCAAAGGCGGAAAAGGCGGCTGGGGCAACAGACATTTCGCAACGCCTACAAGACAGTGTCCGCGCTTTGCGAGAGCGGGAATACCGGGAGAAGAAAAGGAAGTTCTTCTTGAGCTGAAGCTTATTGCGGACGTAGGTCTTATAGGCTTTCCGAACGTAGGCAAATCAACGCTTCTTTCCGTTGTTTCAGCGGCGCGTCCCAAAATCGCGGATTATCATTTCACAACGCTCGTTCCCAATCTCGGCGTTGTCGGTCACGACGGAGAAGACAGCTTTGTTATGGCAGATATCCCCGGTCTTATAGAGGGAGCGGCAAAAGGCGCAGGGCTCGGCCACGAATTTCTGCGTCATATAGAAAGATGCCGTATCCTTGTGCATGTTGTCGATATTTCAGGCTGCGAAGGAAGAGATCCGATAGAGGATTTTGAAAAGATAAACTCCGAACTTGCGGAGTTTTCCGAACAGCTCGCCTCACGCCCGATGATAGTTGCGGCAAACAAGATAGATTCTGTATCGGATGAAGAGTCTGCCGAAAAATTCAGAAAATATATCGCCGAAAAAGGACTTGAGCTTTATGAAATGTCCGCAGCGATAGGCGAAGGAACAAAAGAGCTTGTAAACGCCCTTTCCGCAAAGCTAAAAACGCTCCCGCCCGTAACGGTTTACGAACCTGAGTATGTTGCGCAGCCGAAAGTGCCCGAAACGGCAGAAGACATAAAGATCGAGCGCGAGGGCGACGTATGGTTCGTTGAGGGCGAGTGGCTTTTGCGCATCATGCGTTCCGTTAATTTTTCGGACGAGGAATCTCTGCAGTATTTTCAGCGCGTTTTGCGCATTTCAGGCGTTATAGACAAGCTTCTTGCCGCCGGCGTAAAAGACGGCGACACGGTTTGCGTATACGATTTTGAGTTTGATTTTCTTTTATGATCTGAACAGTTATGAAAAAATTCGTAATAATTCTTTTTGCGGCGCTTTTTCTCCTTTCATCCTGCGCTCCGTACCGTCCGTCTGAAGTTCCCGCGCCAAAACCGGAGACCAAAACCGAAGAGAAAAGAGCCTTTGCAAACGGCGAATGGTCAGCCGTAAAAAGCCTTTATAAAGAAACGGAATACAATGCCGTAAATTTCTTTGTTTCGCTTTCGGGCGCTGTAGCAGACGGTGTTTTTGACGATTCTTCGGCTATTCAGGCAGCGCTTGACAAGGCTGCGGCGGCAGGCGGAGGAAAGGTGTATATCGCCAAGGGCAAATACCGTGTTTCACGCCCCATAAATATACCCGACAACGTTTCTCTGATAGGTGATTTTGTTTCTCCCACATCAAAAAAGGGAGTATCCGAGGGCACGGTAATAATAGTTGAAGGGTCTGATATGCTTCACGATGCTTCGCTCTTTATTCTTCACGATAATTCCGTTCTTTCCGACCTTACGGTGTGGTATGAGGGACAGACGTTTGAAGATCTGAGCAAATATGCATACACAGTCCGCCATGCGACGGGAAAAAAAGCGACTGTAAAAAATATCGCCGTTCTCAACGCATATAATGGCATTACTGCAGATTCTGCCGACTGCGAATACTTCACGGTCGAAAACATATATATTACCGCGATCAACAATGCTTTGCGCGTTTTAAGCTGTAGTGAAAAACTTACCGTAAGCGGTCTTTCCGTTTCTCCCGTATACTGGATAAACGACGAAATGACCGTAAAACCGGATAATTTCGATATAGAAGCGCTGAATAACGAGATTTATTCAAAGCTTTCTGCCGTAACGCTTTCATGTCCGTGCGATATGAGTCTTACCGATATCACCGTAGATACGGCAAAAGTCGGGCTGAGCATAGATATCCCCGAAGAAAGCGATAAGGCGCCTCTTATTTCATTTCTGAATATCTCAAATACCTTTACCCCCGTGTCGATAGGCCGTCTGCCCGATTGCGGCGCAGCGTTTGCGCTCTGCACATTCGGCACTTCCAATCTTCTCAATTCCACGGCTGTAAAGATCGGCACTGCATTTGATTCCGCCGTTGTGTTCAATTCCTGCACTTTTCCGGGACAGCCCACATATTCGGTTAAAAGCGAGGGCAGCGGAAGACTTTCGTTTGTGAACTGTAAATTTGTAGGATGGCGTGACGCGGCGCTGAGTGTTTCGGATATTATTTTCACTTCCGCAAATTCTTCTTTCAATGCGGGCAAAGACCCTGTTTTGCTCTCCGATAAATCAGTGGGGATCCTTGCTTCGTGCTATCTTTCGGCAGCATCCTTATCTGCCGATCCGGAGCTTTTCGTTATTTCCACCGAAAACGAATACGATTTTGATGTTATCGAAAAAAAATATGTCGGGTCTTCAGCTTCTGTTCCCGAAATAAAGGACAGGGTTTTTTACGCCAAAGATTACGGACTTTCAGAGGCGAATATCGATAATTACAACGCCATACAATCTGCCATAAACTACGCTTATGTGAACGGCGGAGGCACTGTATTCGTTCCCGCAGGTCAGTACCGGCTGAGCAATGAGGTGCGCGTAAAAGAAGGCGTGCGAATTATGGGTGTCGGTTCCGGAACGGATCCGATAACGTCAACGATCTTTATTACCGAAAAAAACGCCGGAGACAATTCAGCGTATTTCACTCTTGAAGATTCAACGGAAATATGCGGCGTAACTTTTTATTACTATCGTATGCCTGATCTTACGGCTGAAGAGGCTCCGTCGGGCGTCGCCGTTTTTGCGGAAAACAGAAAAGACGTTTATCTTCACGATATCTGCCTTGTCAGACCCGCATACGGCATTTCGCTTACGTCGTGCAGTTCTGCAACGATGAAAAACATATACGGCACAACGCTTGTAAACGGTATAAAACTTGATGAATGCGCCGATGTTTATGCCGAAAACATATCTTTTTCAAAAGAGTTTGCCACATCCGACGAAATCGTTTCGTATCTGCAGTCGCACTATTCAGGCGCATATGTTTCGGGCGGCGAAAGCATAGTTTTCCGTAACATATCAACCGAAAATGCAGATTACGTTATCAATATCGAAGCTCCGGAAGTGCTTATCGTTCCCGTAGACCCGGTTTTTTGCGCAATGAATGTTTTTTCGCGCGATGTTTACGCAACGGTCGCAGTGGGCAGGTATCCGTATGCTTCTGTCATCAATGCGGTTTCAAGACCGAAGGTCTTTTCAACAAATGCGTATCATATAACGACTTTTTACGGCAACAGAGGCAAGGTGAACGTATATAACCTGCTCGGAGCGGGAGATGTTACAGGCGGAGTGTTTTTGAGGAGCGGAGACGTTTCCGTTCAGTCCTCGGTATTCTGCAGCCTGGGTAAAAGCGCTGTTTATACAGACGGAGCATATGTTTCGGTCATAGGTTCGCTGCTTCTTGACAACAACTGCACGTATCATGTTGAGGCAAGTGCCGGCGGCGCATTTCTGCTTGGCAACATCACAAACAATCTGACGACTGCTTTTGACGGAACCAACATAAAATATATCCGCAAATATGTTGACGGAGATGCAAGCTACGCAGACGACGGAAATATGCGCGGCATTCTTCCGGTGACGGAATAAATGCGGGTTTTGGACGGTTTGTTCAAAAAAAATTTAACGAAAACCGTTTTTTTATATAATTTTACTATTGCATTTTATTGCAAATTGTTATATAATTATCAGGTAGACTGTTTGATTGGCAGTTTGTTAATATGAAAATTATAAGCTCGGGTAAACTCGGGCGAAAGGAGATATAGATAACATGCAATATACCGCATCTCAGATCAGAAATATTTGTCTTATGGGTCACGGTGGAGACGGAAAGACTTCTCTTGCTGAAGCCCTGCTTTTCTACACCAAAGGAACTGACCGTCTCGGAAAGACTGCTGACGGAAACACGGTTTGCGACTTTGACCCGGAAGAAATAAAGAGAAAGATATCTATTTCTACCGCGCTTGCACCCGTTGAATGGAAAAATACAAAAATCAATATTCTTGATACTCCCGGTTATTTCGACTTTGAAGGCGAAGTCCGTCAGGCTCTCAGCGCGGTTGAAACAGCTCTTATCGTTGTTTCCGCAAAAGACGGCGTAAACGTCGGAACCGAAAAAGCATTTAAGCTTGCAAAGGCAAAAGGCGTTCCCGTAATGTTTTTCATAACGAAGGCCGATGAAGAAAACGCAGACTTTGAAAGAGTATTCGAAGATCTTCAGGATAAATTCGGCGCAGGTATGTGCGCTGTAAACATTCCCCTTGTCAGCAACGGTAAGGCGGCAGGTTATTACAATCTCATAGATGAAGTATGCCGTAAATCCGAGGGCGGCAAGCTTGTTGATGTTCCCGTTCCCGGAGATGCAGCAGGCGAAATTACTAAACTTAAAGACGTTCTTAACGAAGCGATAGCCGCTACTGATGAAGAGCTTATGGAAAAATTCTTCGATGGCGGAGAGTTTACAAAAGACGAGATCAGAAAAGGCGTGGAGATCGGTCTTAAATCCGAAACACTCGTTCCGGTTCTCTGCGGTTCTTCCATGACATTCGAAGGAATCCCGTCTCTCCTTGATTTCATCGCGCATTACGTTCCTGCTCCGAAAGACGACTCTGCATCCGATCCCGCACTTTTCGTATTCAAAACGATCGCCGACCCGTTCGTCGGAAAAATGTCGTTCTTTAAAGTGCTTTCCGGCAATATCAACGCAGGCATCACTCTTACGAACCCTCGCAGCGGATCAAACGAAAAACTCGGACGTATCTTTACGATCAAAGGCAAAAATCAGACAGAAGTTGACGGTCTTTGCTGCGGCGATATAGGCGTTGTAAACAAACTCGTAGCTACCGGAACAGGTGATGTTCTCTGCACAGCCGGCGCAAATGTTGAAGTTAAACCCATAGAATATCCGAAGCCCTGCTTCTCAAGAGCGATCCTTCCCAAGGCAAAAGGCGACGAAGAAAAGATATCTCTCGGTCTTCAGAGACTTGCAGAAGAAGATCCCACCTTCTCGTATGTCAACAACGCCGAGACCCACGAACAGGTCATCAGCGGTATGGGAGATACGCACCTTGACGTTATAGTAAGCAAACTCAAATCAAAATTCAATGTAGCTGTTGATCTTAAAGAACCCAGAGTTCCTTACAGAGAAGCGATCAGCCAGAAAGTAAGAGTTCAGGGTAAACATAAGAAACAGTCCGGCGGTCACGGTCAGTATGGTGATGTATGGATCGAATTTGAACCGTATAACGGCGACGAACTTCTTTTTGAAGAAAACGTATTCGGCGGCGCAGTTCCGAGAAACTTCTTCCCGGCTGTTGAAAAAGGACTTCGCGAATGCGCTCAGAAGGGCGTGCTTGCAGGCTACCCCGTTGTAGGTCTTAAAGCTACTCTCGTTGACGGCTCATACCATCCCGTTGACTCCTCGGAAATGTCATTCAAGATGGCTGCTTCGATCGCATATAAAGAAGGACTCAAGCAGGCAAAACCGAAGATCCTTGAACCGATAGGAAAACTCAAAGTTCTTATTCCCGACAGCCTCATGGGCGATATTATGGGCGACGTAAGCAAGCGCAGAGGTTCGATCATCGGTATGGCTCCCGCTGAGGAAAGAGGTATGCAGGAAGTTCAGGCAACTGTTCCGATGTCCGAAATGGCATCTTATGCTACAGACCT
>JAEEJJ010000099.1 GCA_016281805.1 Clostridiales bacterium | reverse complement strand
CTCACAGAAGAAAACCTGACAGAGTCACAGAATGATTCGTCAGAAGCGGATGATACCGACAAACCGACCGTGTTTTTTACTTCGGATATCTCGCCGGAAGGTCTTGTAAAGATATATAATGCGCTTAATTTTACACCCACGGGAAAAGTTGCTGTGAAAATATCAACGGGAGAGCCTCCTTCAAGCAACTATCTTCGTCCTGAGCTGATAAAAGATCTTGTTCAGCTTGTAAACGGCACTATAGTCGAATGCAATACCGCATACGGCGGTTCACGTGCAAGCGCGGCTATGCACAAGCAGGTTGCAAAGGACCACGGCTTTACAGATATCGCGCCTTTCGATCTTCTTGACGAGGAAGGCGAAACGGAATGGCCGGTGACGGGCGGAACACGTCTTGACCGCGCGATTGTCGGAAGTCATGCGGAAAACTATACAGACTGGATAATTCTTTCCCACTTTAAGGGTCATGCAATGGCAGGATTCGGCGGTGCGATCAAAAATGTGGCGATCGGCATGTCATCTCCGTCAGGTAAGGTTTATGTTCATACTGCCGGCACGAAAACGAGCGGCAGTATCTGGTATAACGATCAGGACGCATGGCTTGAAGCTCTTGGTGAAATGGTAACAGGCGTGCGCGATCATGTCGGAGCTGAACATATCATTTACATCAACGTTATGAACCGTCTGTCAGTCGACTGCGACTGTGACGGAAATCCCGCGGAGCCGGATATGCATGATATAGGTATCCTTGCTTCGACCGATCCCGTAGCGCTTGATCAGGCGTGCGTCGATCTTGTTTACAATGCGCCCGACAGCGCCTCGCTTCAGCGTCGAATTGAAAGGCAGAACGGAGTCCATACGCTCGAACACGCCGAAAAGATCGGACTCGGTTCACGGACATATATATTGGTAAACATCGATGAGTGAGTTTTTGGAGATCGTCCGGCGGGAGTTTGTTTATCTGTGGTATTATTTTGATATTCAGTTCCGTCAGATCTTTCTCTACTGGGTGATCGGTATCGTCGCAGGCTCGTGCATCTCAGTCTTTCTGAAAGACCGCATCCACGGATTACTCAAAAGGATGAGCGATGCAAAGCTCGGGATTGTCGGCATCATTCCGGCAAGCCTTCTCGGTATAGCTTCTCCTCTTTGTATGTACGGAACGATACCGATTGCAGCGTCGGTGTCAAAAAGCGGAATGCGTGATGACTGGCTCGCAGCTTTTATGATGACTTCAATCCTCCTTAACCCTCAACTTATCATTTACAGTGCCGCGCTCGGTCCCGCCGCGCTTACCGTGCGCATCGTTTCGTGCTTTCTTTGCGGTATAGTTGCCGGAATACTTGTGAGAATGTTCTATAAAGGTAAGGAGTTTTTCGATTTCAAAAGCTTTGACGAACCGAAGAGCCGCGACGTCCATCCGAATATATTCATTCGTCTTCTGAAAAACATAGGAAGGAATATCAAGGCGACAGGACCGATGTTCCTGCTCGGCATCGTGCTTTCGGCAGTATTTCAGAGATACGTTCCGCAGGATCTGATGGTAAAAGTGTTCGGCGGCAACGAGGCGTGGGGCGTGCTTATGGCGGCAACTATAGGTGTTCCTCTTTACGCCTGCGGCGGAGGGACGATACCGCTGATACAGGGCTGGCTTGCGGAAGGGATGAGCCTTGGCAGCGCTGCGGCGTTTATGATCACCGGTCCCGCTACAAAAATAACCAATTTAGGAGCGCTCAAGATCGTATTCGGTATCAAACGCTTCGTGCTTTATATTGCGTTTGTCATGCTGTTTTCGTTTATCACAGGGCTTTTTATAAACATATTCGTTTGACAGTCTGTCATTCCCGCTGCCGATCCATTTCATAACTACTACGATATTTGTGTTTATCTGATAAAAAAACGACCGCGCAAGAGTGCTGCACTCTTACATGGTCGTTTTTATTGTGTTCCGTTGAAAAATGTCGGTTTATTGAATTTTACCGAACAGTTTTATCGGTTGCACGCTGTTTTTTATGCGTCGAGAACGTCAAAAATCTCTTTCCATACGTTTTCATCCTGCTCGGTTATTTTATCCCAGTCAAAAGCGTTTTTGAAATCTTCTTTCTGCTGAGGTGTTTCAAGTTTTTTCTCTTTAAGACATTCCTTCAGTCTTGCTTCACATTCCTTCAGACTTTTTACCGCATTTTCAGTGTAGTTCGGATTGTGTCCCTTGTTTTCAACAAGTAAAAATCTGATATTTTTTTTGTCCGACAGCGCTTTTTTCAAAACATCGAAATGATATTTTTTGCTTACTATCGGGTCGTCTGCAGAGTAAACAAGAAGTGTTTTTGCTTCTGTTTCTGACAGCGCGTCAACCGCATTCGACGAATAATATTTGGGATTTGCGTTTTTTTCAAGGTCATAAACAGGTTTTCCGAAAAGTTTCAGAATACCGTGCAAAAGCTGATCCAACGCTTTTTTAACCGAAATAAAACCCGAGATCACAACGATGTGCGAAATATCTTTGTGATATGCGCATATGTTTGCGCACGAATAACCGCCCCAGCTGTGTCCGATCACCGAAATATCCGCATCCTTGTATCTGCTTGAAGATCTTATCGCCTTTATGCAGTCGTCAAGATCGGCGAGCGACTGTCCAAGACCGTTTATATCTTTTCCGTCCGATTTGTCGCAGCCTGTGTGATCGTATGCATAAACCGTAAAACCGTGACGGCAAAGCAGTTCGATCTCTTTCATATAAGCTTTATGTCCTTCTCCGAGACCGTGATCGAAAATCACAAGCCTGTTTGCGATCGGGTCGTCGTAACAGTAAAAAAAGCCTCTGAGCCTGTTTTGTTTTTCGGTCATAAAATCGAAGCTTTCTTTTTTCAGCCCTTCAAAATCATCCGCGGAATAATAGAAAAAATATCCGGGATCGTCATAGCGGCAAAATAGCTGCGATTTATAAGTGTTCAATATTTTATCTTTTATCATGTTCCGTCCTTTCAGCTGCCGATCGCGGTAAATTCAAGTATTTTCTGCGCCCTGGACACGGAAATCGTTTTTACTGTTCCGCATTCCGTTACATCATTGGGTGAAAGTATTTTTTTACCGTTAATTTTAAGTATAACATCGTTTTGTCTGACTCCCGACCTGTAATACGGAGATTGAGACAGTATTTTTTTTACATATGCGCCTTCAAAGCCAGAAAGCCCTGCCATTGAGCGAACCGATTCATCGGGCAGAGTCAATTCCATTCCTTCTGTTTCCACTGTATCGTCTTTGATTTTTTGCCTGTTGGCGATATTAGGTTTCGGCTTGTCTTTTCTTCCGAATTCAAGCGAGAACGGCTCGAAGAATATTTCTTTCGGCGAAAGTGAAAGCATGCTGCGATCATCTGCGGCACAAACGTAGTTTTTGTTGTTTTTGAAAAGACTGTCGGAAAGAACTGCAATATCAGCGCCGGCAAACAGATTATTGACCGCTTTTGTGGTAAAGCCCTCGTTTTGCGCATATATGCTGAGCGGCGATTCTGAAACAACGATGTTGTTTTCGATAATGTCGTCATTTTCGGCAAATGTGCAGTGTAAATCGAGCGGAGCGCCTGAAACGAAATTGTTTCGGACTGTTCTCAAAAACCCTTCCCTGAGCTTTATTCCCACGCCCACACAGTAGTTTTTTTCTATCAGATAATTTGAAGAACCGTCGTCAAGATCGATGCCGAAGCCTCTGCTGCCGCAAAACATATTATGGTAAATTACGGTCGTTTCAACGGCGTCGAGCGTTGCGTAATGCCGTTTTATCTTTCCGTCTTTTCCGCTTCCGTCAAGCCCGCCCAAAGACCAGAATCTGTCTCTGCCCCAGCTGTTGAAAGGACCGTGATCTCCCGTTTCGCGCACGGTATCGAAAACCAGATTGTTTTGTATTCTGTGCCCTCCGAAAGAACCGTCGCAAATGTTTATGCCCGCGCGCGGAACATGATGTATAGTGCATCCGTCAACAGAAACGCGCGAACATACGCTCATCGTTACGGGTGAAGTCTGCTTTTCATAAATCCCCAGATAATAAAAATAGCAGTCATTCACTTTTATGTCTCTCGGAAAATCGTCCTTTTGCGGACCGGGCTCATAATCGGAAATAACGGTTTTGTGATCTTCCCATGTTGAAAGATCTCTCACACAATCCTGATTGCCGAATATGCATACTCCGGATGCCCCGCAGTATGTGAAATCACAGTGCGAAACGGATATATCAGAGTTTTTTCCGTCAATAAAAATACAGTTGCCTCCGATTTCAGTAAAACCGCAGTTTGCGATCCGAACATTTTTGCTTTTGTTGATATAGATCGCGCCGTTTCGCGCTACAGCCCAGTCGCTTCTTGTTATTCTTTCGTATTCCGAGCAGAAAAGCATTCTCTTTGTGTTTTTGAATAGAATATCCGAAAACATGATATTTTCACACTCGGAAATTCTGAAAAGTTCTCCGCATACGGCGCCTTCGACTGTTGCGCAGACAATATCTGTGCCGGATTCGGGAATAACGTAAAGATATCCGTTTTCTTTATCGTAAAACCATTCTTTTTCACTGTCAAGCTCTTCGAAAATATTTTCTGCCATTACTTTTTCGGAGTGGAAATCGCTTCCTCTGTTGTTGTCTCCGACCCAGTGTAAACTGAGCGAGCCGTCGGCGTTTTTTCCGTTGATAAAATAGTCGTTTCCGCCCCATTCGCTGCCGTGAAGAGCCCTTATGTATCCGGTCGACGGATCTTTCCAGCGCGAGATCCTTTCGGGAGACAGCGTATCTGCCGAATATCCGCCAAGTATTTCTTCCGGATCTTCGTTCGGGTATCTTGCCATAACATACTTTTTACCGTTTATAAAAAGCTGCTGGATGTCAAGGCCGCGGTCCGTTTTCAGCACAAAAACATTGCCGTCATGCTTTTCCCATTCGCCTTCAAGCACTCTGCATCCAGTGATTTCAGCTCCGTTACCGATGATTTTTATGTCTTTCTTTCCCGAAACGGTTATCGGCGTTTCGAGCCTGTATACGCCTTTATCGAAGCAGACCGAATCTCCGTCTTTTACGGAATCGAAAATATCCGTGAGATTGCTGTTTGTATCAACAAAAATATCCATAAGCGCCGATCATACCTCTTTTGTGAATTCCGAAATATCTCTTCTCATGGAATGTCTTTCCGAAGGACATGCATCCGGTGCTGGATAGCCCACGGGCAGCATGCAGTAGGGGTACATATGTTCGGGCAGATCGAGTATCATATGCGCCTTGAAAGGGTCCATCATGCAGACCCATGTTGAGCCGAGACCGAGGTCTGCGGCTTCAAGCATCATATGCGTTGTCGCTATCGAAACGTCCATTTCCGCGCGTGATCTGCCTGTATACGGATCGTGCCATCCGTTTTTCACATCGCCGCACATAACAAAAATAACGGGCGCGTCAAAGGTGCAGGGGGACGCTTCCTTCATTTTTTTTCGCATCTCTTCGCTTCTGACCACGATCACATGCTGAGGCTGACCGTTTTTTGCGGTAGGCGCGAGCGTTGCCGCCTTCAGGATCTTTTGTATCTTTTCCTCCTCCACAGGTTTGTCGGAAAATTTACGGCATGAATATCTTTGCGCCGCAAGTTCAAGAAAATCTTTCATCGTTTTTACTCCCTGATCATATATTATATTTGTCGTTGTCTATCGCAATATAGGCGAGAAGTCCGCCCCAATGATAGAATTTGTCGCTGTTTGAAGCGCTGCAGCCCGTTCCGTCGTCTCCGCTGTAGTTTTCATGAACGTGACCGTGCTCGCGCCATTCTTTAAGAATAAGCTCTTCCGATTTCTTTGCAAGGTCGTCGCATTCCTTTTTCAGCCCGGCGTGTTTCAAAGCCTCGTATGCAAGATAATTCATCGGCGCCCATATCCTTCCCCGCCAGTAGTTCTGATCGGGATATCCGGGGTCGTTTCTTGCGATCGACGGCATTATATATTCGCCCCAGAATTCTTCGGGATTGTAAAAATGCTCGTCCATCATCCGGCGTTTGCGTTCTTCGCTTACTTTGTCCGACTGGAGCGCATAAAAGTTCGTGGGTGATATCCGTCTTGAAAGAGAACCGTCAGTAAGGTCTTTGTTGAGGTAAAGCCCGAAATCGTCATCCCACAGTGTGTCAAGAGCGTTTTCAACAATGGTTTTTCTCTCTTCGATCTCGTTTACGGCATCGTCTCTTCCAACGATTTTCGCTATCTGCGAAAGGCATCTGCAGTCAAGAATGTAAAGACCCATCAGTCCGACGTCCGCAAGAAGCATTATGCTGCGTTTTTCGTCAAAAGCCGCCCCGTCATACATCGGAGAATTGTCCAGCCCGCTTTCAAATTTTGCCGCCTGAAGATCGTGGACATTGTGAATTTCGTAGTAACGGCCATTTACAGAAACAGGTTCGTCCGAGCCCCAGCACATATACCCTTCGGCGGTCATCCTGTGGTCTGCAAACCATCTGTTCCAGCGAAGAAGTGTGGAAAATACATGCTCAAGAAACCATTTTTCCTGCCATTTGTTATATATTTCAAGGCATGCGAACGAGCCTACGGGCGGCTGTGAGCGGTCTCTCGATTTTGAGTCGTTTGCGCTGCCGAAATTCGGAACGAATCCTTTTTCCGTCACTTCTTCCGTAATCGCTATGGCGTTCAGCTGTGCAAGTTGCCTGTTGTCAAGCGAAGCCATAACAGCCGCGAAATATGTATCCCAGTCAAAAAGGACGTATCCGCCCCAGTGCAGATTCCAGATACGTGAAACGGTAGAACATATCCTGTCGTGCTCACATTCGTATATTGTATCCCACGCAAGACACGTTTTCATCGCCGTATAAGCTTCGGAATGCGTGCCGTATCGTGAATTTTCTTCGTCAAGCTTCGCTTTTGCCTCGACATAAAGCGCTTCTGCCTCTTCGATCGAACAGGGACGGGTTGAAATAACGAGCTTTTCATCAAGTCTTACGGCAATATACGGGGAAAGCGAATGGGTATGCTGTTCGTTCACCGTTTTTGCCGTTGTGAAAACGTCAAATCTTCTGCCGCCGCATTCGCCGTATATGCTTCCGTCTTTTTTGCCTATCGTCCCTTCTTTTCCCCATAAGAGACATGCTTCGATTATTAATGTGGGTGTGCGGATACCGCACTTTTCGGGGTTGATTATGACGATCTGTTCATCGTCTTTTACAACTGTTTTAACGTCGATTTCAAGCGCATGAAAAGTGAGCTTCAGCTG
>JAEEJJ010000098.1 GCA_016281805.1 Clostridiales bacterium | reverse complement strand
GGTTTCAAGGACGGATTTTGAGAACTGAGAACCGCGTTTTGTAAGAAGAAGATTATACGGTAAAGCTACAAGCGATTCATAGTCGTAATCACGGCTGTCTTCGATCTCATTCTCGACGTATATATGAACTTTTGAAGGATCTGCCCTGAACTCAGCCTTTTGACTGTCGTCAAAAAACGCGTCTATCGGAGCGCCCCACGCGGAGAGCCATTCGTTTGCTATGCGAACGGCAAGAACGTATCTTTCAAAAGTGAGTCTGTTATCGGCAAAACATTCGGCATATCTGATCTGATGCGCAAATTGTTTTTCGAGCACGATATTATCGCAGTCGCCGAAGTCCTTGCGGCTGAGTGATTTCAGGAATGCGCACTTATCGGCGATATTTGCGGGATCGTCTATAAAAGCCTCGATCTTTGCCGCATTACCCTGCGCGTCAATAAGGAACTGCTTTATATCCGAAGCATATTCGGGATATTTTTTGAAAAGATAAGAATCGCTGTTTTCGTTGAAAAACGTATTCTTATAATCTATGCGTATTTTTTCCGCGTTTTTCTGACGGACAGAAAATGCAGCGGCGATTTCTTTTGCGTTGTCGGGACGTTTTATTTCGGGAAGCTCTTTTTGTGCGGGAGGAATGATGTCAAAATCAAATTCCGCGGGAAGTCCTTCGAAATAAGCTGCGTTTTCCCAGTAAAGAGTAACGTTATCTGTCTCTCTGACGTCTATTTTGCCGTAAAGGATCTTATCGTCCTTTGTGGCGGTAATAAACAGATCACCGTAACCTGTGCGGAAATATGTTTTGCCTTTGTCGTCCGTAAGACTGTCCGAAAAATCGAAAAGCTCGCCGAAATTGATAAGCGCCATTTCAACTCTGACACCTTTTTTCGGCGCCCCGTTTTCAAGAACGGTGCAGGTGATATCGCGCGTATCTGCGTAAATATCAAGAGTGTTGAGCTCTTTTATTTTCTCGGAAGTGGAAACGAATTTGGCGTCGGCGGGCAAAAATCCGGAAAAGACACGCGTATTTGTAAGCATTGCACGTGATGCGGGCATACGGAACCAGCCGCTGTTCAAAAACGGATCGGGCTCGCATGCGCCTATATAGCACCATTTGCCGTTTACAAGCACTTCTACCCACGCATGATTGCTCTCTGATGCTGCCCAGCGCGGAGTGTAGCACTGTCTTGCGGGGATACAGCATGAACGGAGAGCTGATGTGAGGAATGTCGACTCCTCACCGCATCTGCCGTTTGTGTTGCGCATCATTGTAAGCGGAGACACGGTCCTTATATCCGTCGATGCATACGTGGCTTTTTCAAAACACCAGAGGTTTATCTCAAGAGCGGCGTCGCCAATAGAAAGATCTTTGATCCTCGGCCATACCTCGTTGAATATGATCTCGTTGTAATGTTCGAGGTTTTCGTTGTTTACACGCATCATCAGAACGAAATTGAGAAATGTTTCGGTGTCTATCTGATCTTTCCACGAAACTTTCTCGTAGTTATTAAGACATGTATGTGCATGGTTGTAAAAAAGTTCGCCTGTCCAGTTAGTGATATCCGTCATCGGCAGATATGCAACGAGAAATTTGAAGCAGTATTCTTCCGTTTCGTTTTCACAGCGTCCGAGATCTTCACAGATATCATATCTTCTGCCGCCGGCATATTTTTCGGCAACGGCATAGGCGTCGTCTATCCGTTTTTTTTGTTCATCGGTAAAAGTAATCATTTTTTATTCCTTCCGTATAAATCGTAAAGATGGTTTATTTTTCGGAAACATATACAAGACCGTCGTGACGGATATATACTCTTCCGCCGTCAGCCGCAGGGATATACGCCTCATAGGTGTTTGAGGTCGTTTCGATAACAGGATCTATCGCAGGTGTTTCATCGCCGCAGAGTTCTTTGAAATCACTGCAGAATTTACCGTGCTTTTTAAAATAATTTCGTTCCATATAGTATAATTTGCGAAGCTCCCATTTCAGGTATTCGTTTTTTGGGATAACGAACCTGCTTTCGTCAACGCTGCCGTCAGTAAACCACAAAAATCCCCAGAGTTCGGGCATATGCATATTTACAAGACCTATCGGAGACCATATCCAGTTATCCTCGGGGTAGCGTATGCCGGTTGCGGGGTTTATCACCTTGGCGTATTTGCCGTCTCTTACTTCCGTTCTCCATTCAACACGCGAAAAGTCTATGCGCCAGTAATCGCCGGGAACGGGGATCTTGTTGCTGTTGCCCTCTTTAAGAGTTGTCCAGGGCATCATGACCTCAACAGACCAGCCCTTGTTTTCGGAAATCTTTGTCGGGTCGTTTATAACGCCGTCTATGTGAACTGCCGTTTTTATGCCGTGGATATCAAGACCGTTGAAGACCTTGTTTCTCTCATCTCTGTAAGGTTTTACGAGAAGAAGATCCCAGATCGTGTTGAGAGCATTCATTTCAAACTCGAAATATGCGTGAGTATCGCTGTCGGGATCGATAAATATCTCAAAATCGTTATCGTTGAAAATTACGCAGTCGCGCTCGGTGAGAGTTCCCCAGATCTTATCTTCCTCGAGATATGCGCCGATATAGAGCGCCTCATCGTCCCAGAGCATTTTCATGCGTGTTCTGTGATACGGTGCGGGACGAACGGAGTTCCACTCGATATCTTCAAACTCTTCGCTCCACTCTGCCGCATCCCAGAACGGTTTGTCAAGTCTGCCGTCTATCTGCGGAGGAAGGAGAGCACGTTTGCAGACGTATGATCTCGGTTTGAATTCGAGGCATTTTTCCGGAATATCCGCCATATATTTGTACATTTTCTTTTTCTCCTGTCTTTATTAAATATTACTTTATTATATTATAAACCAAAGTTGCCCGCATGTCAACCTTTTTTTGATGCGGACAACCGTTTTTTTATTCAAGTTTCATTTCATACGCTCTTCTCGGAGAGCCGTCGGCAAGAAATACGGTGCCGCAAAAAAACAAAACCGTTTTTGTCTATCATTTTTCTCATGGGGAGATTGTTTTCGTGAGTGTCTATTCTGAGAGATGCAAACCCTGCGTCCGAAGTGATTTTTTTCGCTTTTTCCACAAGCATCGAAGCAAGTCCGCTCCTTTTTTGCCGCGGCAGAACGGCAACTCTGTGAATAACTCCGTATTTTCCGCCGGAAATCCATTTTCCCGAATAAATACGGCGGTAAGTCGGTTCTCCGCGAAGAGATATCATTGCCGTGGCAACAACTGCGCCGTCATCTTCAACAACGTAATTTTCGCCGTTTTTTATGTCGTTTGCTATCGTTTCTTCATTCGGAACGCCGTTTTGCCACTGGTCGATGCCGTTTTCGCGGAAAAACCTTTTGGCGCTGTTTATTATATTCATTATTTCGGGAATATCCCGCATTTCGCCTTTACGGATTATCATGAAGCGTCACCGTTACTATAAAGCCGTCTGCGTTGTTGCCCGATATGAAATAATCGGAGTTTTCGGGAAGCTCGACTTTTGTTTCCGCGCCCTGAGAAGGCACATAGAATATCTCATATCGCTCGCCTGTATATGAAGTAAAGAAAAGATGGTCGCCGCTCTGAGGGAACGTTTTGAGGTATTCGATATATTCTTCGTAACAGAATGATGTGCCCGAAATAATTTCGGAATGAGGAAGACCGAGATACCTGAAATGCCACGGTTCATATGCTATGCCCGTTATATCGGTTTTTGAAGAGTCGTATCTTACTATAAAGCCATATTGCCAGCAATTTTCGTTGATCCATGCATATTCGCCCGTGCCGTCGTAATCAAAGCTGTCGCCGTCGTCGGTATAAATGCCCAGGTCGACGGCAAGCCCGGTATGATGTTCGCTCGAACCGGGCAGAGCGACCCATTTTTCAGTTACGGCAACATCTCCGTTATAATAATTCAGCTTTGAGTCGTATATTCTCTGCTGAGTTTCGATATCCCTGAACGCGCTGATTATGTTTATTATGTGATTTCCGGTTTTATTGTGAAAATCAACAAGCATCTCGTTGAGTTTTTCGCCCGCAAACGGCGCAAACATCATTCCCGTATCGCGGAATTTGTATGCGGACGATTTGAATGTGAAAAGATCTATCATTTCATAATCTGCGGTAAAAGAAAACGGATGATCTCTGTTTACAAGTATAAGGATGCCCTTGTGTATATCGTCTTCGGTGAGCGTGACCGTTTCGGTTTTTATCTGTATTTCCGGTTCCGGTTCGACGGGAGGAGCCTCCTCTTCTTCAACAACGGGTTTTTCGGGCTCCGTATCCGTTTTCTGTGTTTCCGTCTGTCCGGCAAGAGCAGGGTCTTCGTTGCCTTCTTCCGGTTTGTTTTTTTGCGTGAACGACGAAATTATCCAGACCGCCAAGGCGATGATCGCAGCAACGATAAGTATGCTTATTGCCGCTGTTACAACTTTTCGGATAATACGTTTTCTTCTTCTTTTTTTGGCGAGACGGTTGCGTCTGTATAAATACCGTGATTCCATAAATGCCCCTGAATATATGTTTTGTGTGTTTGATAAATAATTATAACACATAAAATATAAAAAAACAATATCTTTTTTTAATTAAATTATCATCGGGACTTGTAATTGAAAGAAAACTGTGATATAATTTACAGTATGGAAGAAATTATAACCGTTATTCAGTGCGTTCTTGTTCTGGGCCTTTTTATGGCAGGAGGTTTTGCCTCGGTAAAAACGGGCTATATCTCCGGGGACGCCGCGTCTTCAGTATCGAAGATAGTTACAAGACTGATGTTTCCGGCATGGCTTGCCGCAAAGCTTCTTTCGGAAGACATTTCAAAACAGCAGATCATATCGCAGCTTCCGCTTTTTGCGGCAGGTGCGGTAATCACTCTTGTTCTGCTTTTGCTCGGAGTTTTGCTTGCAAAAATAACAAAAGCCGAAGACAAAAGAAAATACGTTCTTTTTGCGCTCTGTTCCGCGCCAAACGCGATCTTTCTCGGACTGCCGATATGTCAGGGACTGTTCGGTGACGATGGTTCTTTGAGCTGCACGATCCTCGCGCTCGGTTCCGATCTTGTTTCGTGGACTCTGACCGTTTCGCTTCTTGCCGCCGGAGGAGAAAAGATATCCGGAGAAAAAAAGAAAAACGGAATACATCTCAATCCCGTTTCGGTCGTTTTCGTTATTTCGTTTATTCTTAAAATGCTCGGGGTCAATCTGCCGCAGTTTATACAGGCGCCTCTTTACAAATTCGGATCGGCGCTTTCTTATCTTGCCATGATATACCTTGGCATGATGCTTGCCGGAGCAGACATCAAAGGCATTTTCAAGGATAAAATGCTTTATATCGTCACACCGCTCAAATGTCTTGTGATCCCTTTCTGTCTCGGTATCGCGGCGGCGCTGACCGGAATGTTCTCGTTTGTGCAGGTTTGCGTTATTACGGTGGTTTTTGCCGCCTCTCCCATGATCTCGATGACTGTATTCTATAAGGAATACGGCCTTGATTATATTTTCGGAAATTCCGTCACTTTTATCTGTGTTGTTCTTAATATTCTTACGATTCCCGCCGTATATTGGGCGGTAAGCACGCTTGTAAGATATATGGGGTTGAACTGAATGAAATATCTGTCCGATTCGGCAAAACGCACACGCGAGATTGCCGCAGAACTTGTTAAAAATTTCAAAAACGGAACGACGGTATGCCTTGACGGAGAAATGGGCGCGGGCAAAACGGTATTTGTTCAGGGATGTATGGAAGCGCTCGGTTACAACGGAAGAGTAACAAGCCCCACATTTGCTCTCTGCAACGAATATACAGCAGGCGACAAAACGATCCTTCACTATGATCTATGCAGAATAACAGATAAAGACGACCTCTATTCAGTCGGGTTTTACGACAGCGAGGCTGATCTTATATTCGTCGAATGGGCGCAGAATGAATGCGACGGATTCGAAAATGCCGTAAAAATAAACATTTCTTACGGGAAAAACGAAAACGAGAGAGTGATCGAAATAAATGAATAAATACGATATAAATAAAGGCGTTATTCTCGTGATCGACTCATCAACGCTCACATGCTGCGCGGGAGTGGTAAAAGACGGCAGAGTTTTCTCTTCCGTTTTTTCAAACAACGGACTGACCCATTCAAGAACGCTTCTGCCGTCCGCCGAAAGAGCGCTCAAAGACGCGCAGGTATCGGCAGACGAAACGGACGCTGTAGCAGTAACGGTAGGACCCGGCTCGTTTACAGGCGTAAAAATAGGCGTTTCAACCGCAAAAGGGATAGCGTTCACAAAAAATCTGCCGTGTTTTTCGGTATCGTCAACGGCGGCGCTGGCATGCGGCGCGGCTTTTTCGGGAATTATCTGTCCCGTTTCGGACGCAAGGAGAGGGATGCTTTACAACGCTCTGTTTTCATCGGATAAAGGCGCTTTTTCACGCCTTTGTTGCGACAGGCAGATAACAGCCGAAGCGCTTGCCGAAGAGCTTGGAAAATTAAATGAACACATACTCATTTTGGGCGACGGCGCAGAGATCCTTGCAAAGGAATGCGAAAAGAACGGAATATCTTTTTCATTTGCGCCGCAAAACTCGGCTTTCATTCATGCTGAAGGCATATATGAAGCGCTGAAAAACGGACTGTATGAAGAAAAAACCGCTGAAAGTCTTGCCGCGGTCTATCTTCGTCCGCCACAGGCAGAGAGAGAACGTCTCGAAAGACTTGAAGCAGAAAAAAAGCAAAAAGAAGAGGGAGAGAAAAATGATAGCGATCGCATCTGACCACGCAGGGTATGCGCTTAAAGAAAAGCTGAAAAAACATCTTGAAGAAAACGGGTTCGAATATAAAGACTTCGGAACTTACAGCGCCGAGAGCTGCGACTATCCTGTTTTTGCAAAAAAAGCGTGTAACGCCGTAATTTCGGGCGAATGCGAAAAAGCCGTTCTTGTTTGCGGAACGGGCATAGGCGTAAGCATGGCTGCAAACAAAATAAAAGGTATCCGCGCGGCAGTATGCTCCGATACGTATTCCGCAAAATATACAAGACTTCACAACAATGCAAACGCGCTTTGCATGGGAGCAAGGGTCATAGGTGACGGACTTGCGGCGGAAATAACCGATATATTTCTCACAACGCCGTTTGAAGGCGGCAAACATCAGAGACGCATAGACATGTTTGAATAAAGGAACGGTCATGAAAAAACATCTTTACGGCATTCTTTTTGCAGCCGCAATGTGTGCCGCGGCGGCAGGAACGTATTTTCTTGTTATGCATACTCAGGCGGATTATCCCGTAAAACTGATCTTTTCGGGGATACTGCTTTTGCTTGCATTGATCGCAGGTGCGGTTGCCGCTTCAAAAACAAAAGACGACAAAGCAAGGGCTGTTGTAAAAGCACTTTATGATGCCGAAATATGCGGCATAGGCGTTTATGCGGACGGAGAATTCGTTTATGCAAACAGATTTTACACAGAAATCGAACAAAAAGCAGATGTAAACATATACAAACTGTTAAAAGAAAACAAACCGCTTGAAGGGTATACCGTCAGAGAAGAAAAACACGGTGAGTATACTTTGATATTTGTGAGCATTGCAGTCAACGGGAATATTCCGGCAGACAGCGCAGAAAGCGGCGCAGAGACCGAAAGCATTGCGGAAGACGCAAACTGCAAAGACGATAACACGGAAAAATCCGAATAATACAGCAAAAAAACAAAATAAAGAAGAAGCAAGCGACATTATGGGCAAAAATCATATCGGAATAAACGACCTGAAAACATGGTGTATAAAAAACAACAAAGAAAAACTTCTGCAGCAGTGGGATCATGAGGCAAACGGATACGATCCCGAAAACATCGCGCACGCAAGCCACAAACAGGTCTGCTGGCATTGTCCCGTATGCGGACATAAATGGAAGACATCTCTTCAGTCAAGAGTATACAGAAACGCGAACTGTCCGCATTGTTCGGATCTGAATTTACGCAAAGACGCGCGAAAACCCGTGATCAACCTTGATACGGGCGTTGTATACGAGAGCGCAAAAATCGCATCGCAGGCAACGGGGATCGGTCAGGCAAGCATAAGGAACAACTGCGGAGGCTTCAGCCACTCCGGAGGCGGATATCACTGGAAATACGTTTAAAAATAATTTCTGACCTATACTTCCACATAGAAATAAGGAGTTATCACAAACGATAACTCCTTGTTTTATGTTTATTTGCTTTTCTGATATTTTGCGTATGATATTCGCTATTTTCCCGTTGAGCCGAATCTGCCTTCGCCGCGCGAAGTTTCGCTGAGAGCATCAACTTCGACCGGTTCCGGATGAGGGCACGGAACGACTACAAGCTGAGCGATCCTTTCTCCGTTTTTCAAAACGACAGGCTGTTTGTTTGTGTTATAAAGTGAAACAAGCAGCTCGCCGCGGTAATCGCTGTCTATAACGCCGACATTGTTTGAAAGCATTATCCCTCTTTTTACACCGAGAGACGATCTTACAAATATGAGCCCGACATGCTCTTTCGGGATCGCAACACAGATACCGGTTTTTGCAATCGCATGCCCTTCTGCGGGAACCGTAACGTCTTCGCCGAAAACCGTAAGATCAAGACCTGCGGCGCCCTCGGAGGCGTAAAACGGTTCGGGCGGTTTTTTCCCGTTTCGCTCTATGCGTGAAAATTCAAGCTTCATATCGTTTCTTTTTCGATCGCAAATCCGTTTTCGGTAACGGTCAGAACGGAATACGCGTATTTTTTGAAAAACGCCTGTTGAGTATAGTATCTGATCCCGTTTTGAACCGTGTCGTCTCCGCTGTGATAGTGAGCCTGCAAAACGAGCGCTGTTTTGCCCGAAGATTCAAGAATATTTCTTATTTCTTCAGCATTTCCCACAACATGCGGATTTACGTGCTCAAGACCGTCCATAAAAAGATCGAGACGCTGATGACAGAGTATGACCGCGCGCTCAAAATCGGTTCTATCAAGCTGCTTTTTCAAAAATTCCTTCTGCGCGTCGGGGATATAAGAATCTGTCCAGTCGGATGCTCCCGGTTCATAGGATTTTCCGTCGCAGGAATAATTTGCATCAAGAGCGATAAAGAGAACGCCCTCTTTAATAAAGCTGTATGCTCCTCCGAGAGTTTGAGAACAATGCAGAAGAAGGTCTTTGGGGATGAACATGGCATCGTGGTTGCCGAGAACGTAATAGGTGTTTACGGTTGAGCTTATCATTGAACGCGAAAACATCGACGCTGTCATATAGTCATCATCGCCGTTGCCCGTTCCTTCTACAAGGTCACCGAGATTTATAACAAAATCGTATTTTTCTTCTTTGGCTTTTTCGTAAAAAGCTTTTACTCCTGCCGTTACGGGGTCGTCGGGAAGAGGTGTCGGCTTCTTTCCCGGTTCGGGACGCGGAGGAAATTCTTTTTTGGGCAGATGCAGATCTGCTATTATTCCGATTTTCATATTACTCTCCAATCTGCCGCCGTCGGGCGGTCTTTTATATTTATGAATAATATCGTCCTCTCGTTATTGCGGCGGGAGGCGAAATGATTTTACCCGAATATGCGTC
>JAEEJJ010000097.1 GCA_016281805.1 Clostridiales bacterium | reverse complement strand
GTATGTGTATCGAAAAACCACGAACCGAAAACACGCGGATAATAGCCGAATATTTCACGGAATTTTTCAAAAAGGACATCAGCGAGCTTTTCTCTCTGTGGTTTTGTATATCCGACTGAAAAACCGCAATGAACATGCCAGTCCCAAGGGAATCTGCCTGTCCAAGGTATGCCCACTGCTTTGCACTGTGGCTCGACTATTTCGAACCATACGCCGAGTTCAAATTGCTCTTTGTCGAGAGTTTTAAGCATATCCGTATATACGGGATCAATAAGTGCATCATACTGCAAAAGGAATGTTCCGTTAAGGTTATGCTTTTTCATCAAATCGATCTGATTGCGCACCGGCGCTACAAGATCGACTTTTGCACGCGGTTCAACATCGCGTATAAAGTTAATAATGTTTACGATTTGCTTTTTTGACATTTTTTTCTCCTATTTTTTATCAAAATCTTCCGCCGCCAACATGACGAGATCCGCCGCTCCTTCCCCTTGATGAGCTTGATCTTTTTGTTCTTGCAGAGCGTATTACAGTTGCGTAAAGGAACATGTCGTTTGCTCGTTTGAGGCTCATACTTCCTTGTCTCATATATGCATTAGCTTCATTGACGGAATTAACAGTCTTCAGCTTTTTTTTCATTGAGCTTACCGTTATCAGTGAAGCAATAAATCCTATGAACAAAGATATTGCTATACCCGTCAAATAATTGAATGGAAATCCGTTGATCGCGCCGTTGACATAATACTCGGACCTGGTTACAAATTTGCTGAATGCATTAAAATAATTACCGTAAGAAAGATCGGAAACTATCTCATCGCCTATGCTGTCTATGGCATCATCGTCCAGAGTATCTCCTATAAATCCGTTTGAAAGGATTCTGTATTCACGCTCTTTCATAGAAAGCATGAGCATAACGCCGTTGCGGGATTCGCCGATTCCGTAATTAAAGCGGTCAAAAAACTCTTCCGCATATCCGCCTGCAGAATATGAACCGACTGTATCCACGGCAATAACGATAAAGTCCGTTCCATACAGTTCGCTAACGCTATTCAGCTTTTCAAGAAGGGACTGTTCTTCAGATTCGCTGAGGATATCAGCCTTATCATAAAGTCTGCCCGGATTTGAGTTCGGAAAGAGCTGTTCCTCATCTTTTTGAAGATCTTCTCCGTTCAATATTGATGCGCATGTATCGAAATATGCCGTAATTGCGTCATAGTAAGAATCATGTTCGCAATAAGCATCCCAGATCCGGGATTTTTCATCATAACCGATTTTTTCTTCAACGCTGCCGTTTACAATAACTTTCCATGAAGAATCATTTTCAAGTAAAAGAACATAATCATCCACGGAAACGATTGCGGAAACATCAAAATCATCAAAATCGCTCGACACGTAGGCATAATATAAAGCGACGTTGTATTGATCGTAATACTTCTCCGCAATTTCATTGAGTGAATCTATTTCGTCCTCAAAAAGTCTTCCGGTCTCATCGGTTATATACTCTGCCGTCGCTGCAAAGGATGCGCATGACAATAATACAATAAGTATTAATGAAATGAATAATACTCTTGTTTGTTTTTTCATATACGGCACCCCCTAAAACAGCCAGAGCAGATACTGAATGGCAAAAACGGCAGCAGCAACTGCCGCTGCTATACCGAGAAGCCATTTCGCATATGCGCCTTTATCAAGAGGCAGATCTCCGACAAATTTGCCTGTCTGTCCGTTCATAGCAAATGTGTACTGAGTGCCGTTATATGTTGTATTGAGAAACCATACAGGGTAAAGAGCATATTTCGCAGAACCTTTAAGCAAGTTTATTTTTGTGCTTTCAGGATTTACTGTTGAATATCCGGTAACGGTTGAAGAAAATGCTTCTTCAGTGCTCCTTTTGATCCTTTCGTTTGCGCGTTCAATACATGCATCTTGTCCGATATCATACTTATCTGCAAAATAGCCTGAAAGATACGCCGTCTGAAAATCAACAGCCTCGTTAAAATTATATGGTTCTATAGATTCCATTAAGGCGTCCGGAATTTTAGACGAACCGTCTACGGGAACCTTACGAAAATCGACATTGCCTTCCCTGACAACAGAGAAAAAACTTGTTTCGGTGTATCGATAAGAACTGTCGCTCCAAAAACGAAGTTTCGTTGCTTTGTATTGTATATAGGCATCAAGATCAGAGTCGAAAAGCCAGAACGGAACGTATAATCCCTTAATTTCATCAATATGATTTTGATCCTTAAACGCTTTTGGGAGCAGCTTTTTGCCTAAATAGTGTTTTTTTAAAGCATCAACTGCCTCCTGTTTGTTTATTTTAAACGGAATAACATAATCCGGCTTCAGTTCGCCGCGAAATTGTCCCATCATTACAACGGGGTTACCACAAAACGGACATGAAGATGCCGCTGTGTTTTCATCAGCAACGATCTCGCCTCCGCATGTATTGCAAAGATAAACACGAAGTCCCTCTGACTCACCTTCAAACCATTCGGAGCCTGAAAGAGTATTCCACGAAATGTTATCCTGTCCAGCCTTTTTCAGTTCTTCATCATACGCGCGCAGGGTCTCAACATCAAATTCAGTGCCGCAGTATGGGCACTTCATTTTTTGTGATTCACTGTCAAAAGTAATTGCGCCGTCGCAACAAGGACATTTATATTGCTGGAGTGCTGTCATCATATTCACCTGTTATAATAAATTCCGATAATACAAGCAAGTACATTTTCGGAATTCTTATCGTGATTTATTGCAAAAATAACCGTCATGGCATAAAAGCATGCCACAACGGTCATTTTTATAGAAATTACTGAACTACATCGCCGTCGTCAAAGGGATCTCCGCATTCAGGACAGAATTTCGGGGGTTTAGCACCTTTTTCAGGTTCCCATCCGCATTTATCGCATCTGTACTGCGGAACGCCGGCAGGTTTCTTTTCTCCGCACTCAGTGCAGAATTTACCTTTATTTATTGCTCCGCACTTAGGACATGTCCATCCATCGGCAGCAGGTTTTTTTGCTCCGCATTCGGGGCAGAAATTACCGTGAGCATCTGCACCGCAGGAGCATTTCCATGTATCGGCATGAGGGGCGCTCTGCTGAGACTGCTGAGCTGCCTGCTGCTGAGCAACACCTGCATTATAGAACTGCTGAGCTGCGTTAAATCCACCGCCCATAGCTCCGCCTGCAAGACCCATGCCCATAAAGCCTGTCATTGCGCCGGATTCGTTATTGGCAGCGTTTTCCATTGCGTTAGCAGTAGCAGTTGTCATACGGCCTGCCATAGAGAAAGGATTGGAACCGTAAGAAACAGCTTCTTCGAGTTCGTTGATCTTCTTCATGTCTTCAGCAGTGAGCGTGATCGGGTTGAGAGAGATTCTTTCAACAGAAATACCGCGTGATTCTACCCAGTCAGCGCCGAGAGCCTCATTCATTGCTGCTTTAAGTTCGGGTGCTTTTGCAGGAAGTTCGTCCGGACGGATGCCGAGAGCAGAAAGCGAACCAAGAGCAGGCTGAAGAGCATCGATAAAGTCTATTTTAAGCGCTTCATCGATCTGATCCCTCTTATACTCATATTCAACATTACCGCAAACTTTTGTATAGAAAAGAAGAGGATTTGCGATAACATATGAATACATACCGTTGCATCTTACCTGAACGGTTCTTGAAAGGTTAAGTTCTTTGTTTATGACCCTGAACATTATCGGACTGGGAGTGCCGAACTTATTGCCGAGAATTTCTTTTGTATTGAAATAGTATACTCTCTGATCTTTTCCGGGATCGCCGCCGTAAGTAAATCTTTTACCGATAGCCTTGAATGTTTCAAGGATACTGCTGCCGAGATTGCCGGCAAAAATTGAAGGCTCGGTGGAATTGTTATATGTAAATTCGCCTGGTTCCGCGCAAACTTCAACTACTTTGCCCTGTTCGACAATGATCATGCACTGACCGTCCGCAACAGCAATTCCTGAACCGTTGGAAATAACATTGTCATTTCCCTGTGTGTTGGATGAACGACCGGTTGTTTTTTTGAAACCTCTTCTGACAAGAACATCTGCCGGAAGTGCGTCACAGTAGAAAAACTCCTTCCACTGATCGGCAAGAACACCGCCGATAGCACCGGCAGCTGCTTTGATAAGTCCCATATTACTACCCCTTTCATAAGGCAATTAAAAATAAAAATTTATTTGTTACCGAAAATAACTCCGTTACTCAACGAGTAAGGATTCTTGTTTTCCTTCGGAGGATCTGGAACGGAACATTTTGAAGCAAGACCGATTATGGTCATGCCGATCAGGATTCTTAAAATCCAAACCGCAAGTGCTCCGACAAACCACCAAATGGAAATGTGCAGAATAAAATGAAGGGCAAGAAGGATCCAAGCAGGAATACTCCATTCAGCTGTAAGAATAATGTTGATAATAAAGCTCAGAAAAAAGCTTCCGCCCGCACCGACTTTTTTCATGTTTACGCCCAGGGATCTTCGGATTTGGCTTTGCGGATACCGACAAGAAGGAACTGTTCGTTAAGGAACCACTTGCCGTCGCTGCCTCTCTGACGAAGAACGACATAGCGTGCATTATCCGCACCGCCGGAATTGATAAAAAGCTTCATATAGCCTTTGTTTTCTGCGGAATAAGGGTTTGTATAAAAAGTAAGAGTGAAGGGCTCGGACGGAGTGTAATCATTTTCGGGTTTTGCATCTTTAAAATAAGAGAAAATGACATGGTATCCATCACGGAAACGATCGTCAAGAAACTGAATTGCGTATGTGGAAAGAGGCTCCGGTCCGCGAAGCCAGTTAAGCATTTCGATACCGATTTGTTTATCCGCAGCGTATGCGCAAAGGGCACAGACGGTCAGTGCAGCTGTTTTGAACGGTGTATCAAGAGATGCTTCAGGAAGCGCCTGCATTTCAGCCAGACTTTCCGGAAGAGCGGCGAATGTGAATGTTTCGCTTTTGTTTCCAAGTGCGTTTACGGTCGAATTAATCGCATCGCCTGCTGTTTTTTTGAGTTTGTCAAAAATGGACATGGTGTTTCCTCCTTATTGGTTGATTCAATGGCGTGTGAAATGATATTTTTATTATTATAGCATATTTTTCATGTATTTTCAATATATGAAAAACATATTTTTTTAAAAGTCACGCTCACTTTTGTGGTCACGACATATTATGCCCACCACATTCCGCCTTTATCTTCAAACGTCATAGATTCTTTAAGGACATCTATTGCCTTGCCTAGACCTTCCGCTGCAGACATAAGGCTGTCTTCATGTTCAATAGACATAACAAAGTCATAATCGATCGTTCTGAGAGCGCTGACGATATCCTTCCAATATGCGGTCGAGTTGCCGTAACCTACAGAGCGGAATACCCAGGGACGAGCGGCGACCTGTCCGTAATGCGTTGTTGAAAGAACACCGTTTTTCGCAGTATTGTATTTATCTATCTTAGTATCTTTTGCGTGGAAGTGGAACATGCAGTCTTTCAGCTCCATGATGGCTGCAACAGGATCCATTCCCTGCCATACAAGGTGTGACGGATCGAAATTTGCTCCGATCTCGGGACCGACTGCAGCTCTGAGGCGAAGCAGTGTTTCAGGGTTATAAACACAAAAACCGGGATGCATTTCAAGACAGATCATTTCAACACCGTACTGTTTTGCGAATGCAACGGCTTTTTTCCAATAAGGAATAAGAACATCGTTCCACTGATAATCAACTATTTTGAGAAAATCGTCCGGCCATGGGCATGTGACCCAGTTCGGGGTGGTATCACCCGGAGCGCCACCGGGACAACCGGAGAAAGTAATTATTCTTTTAACGCCCATTTTTTGAGCAAGACGGCACGCGTTTTCAAAATCTTCTTCAAAAGCTGCGGCAACCGATTTATCGGGATGAACGGGATTTCCGTGGCACGACAACGCGGAAACGGTAAAATCATATTTTTTTATTTCCGACATCAATGCTTCAAATTTAGCATCGTCTGCAAGAAGTTCCTTCGGCTTGCAATGAGCATTGCCCGGATAGCCGCCGCATCCAAGTTCAATTGCCTGAACACCTTTTGATGCAAGATATTTGAATGCCTCGGGATATTCCATATCACCGAGAAGAACTGTAAAAACGCCGAGTTTCATGGTATTTTTGTTCCTTTCAGTTATAAATTTTCAATTATGATATGCTTTGTATTCTCCGTAAAGAGAAATAATTGATTCTACGATAGGGAAACAGTCTCTTTCCATCATTTCATTGAGCGAAGACTCATTTGCGGTAACAAATTCAACGGCAGATTTCTGCGCCAGAAAATTATTCATAACACCTGCGTTTGTCCAATGAAAATAATTGTAAACACAGTTATCATACATTCTGAAAAAGACATCCGCATCTCTTTCGTCAAAGAAATAGTTGTATGTCATATATTCCTGAACTGTTTCACGTGTTTCAAATCCGTCAAGAGGCGCATAAAGGTCATTGATTATCATAGCCGTATTTCGCGGATTTGTGGTCGTCAGAGGCATAGCAAAAGCGGAATAGATGTTTTCTATTACACCGTAAACATAATCATCGGGGACATCGGGTCCGTGTGGAAACGGAAGGATTCCGAAATCATATATTTTCTGAGCAATGATTGCGTCTCTACCGTAAATATATCCCGTATATACGGCAGCCATTGCCGCCTCTTCACG
>JAEEJJ010000096.1 GCA_016281805.1 Clostridiales bacterium | reverse complement strand
TTTTGTGTCGGATTACAAGTGGAAATTCGGCGTAGGTAAAAGCAGGATTCCGTCATACGATAAGGCATGGCTTGTTGAAGAATCAAACCAGTTCGGAACAGATGAATTTATTAAACTTTGCCGTAAAATCGGATGTGAACCGTATATCTGCACCAATGCCGGAACCGGAACTGCTGAGGAAATGAGTGACTGGGTAGAATACTGTAACATAAAAGAAATGGGACGTTTTGCGAAACAACGTATTGCAAACGGTAATAATGAGCCTTTTAATGTAAAATACTGGAGCATAGGAAACGAAAACTATGGAGGATGGGAAATCGGAGCCAAAGAATCGGAAGAATGGGGACGACTTGTTGCTGAATCAGCAAAAATGATGCTTCGTGCTGACCCGACGATCCAACTTTCAGCCGCCTCCATAAACAACCTTGACTGGAACATAAACCTGTTAAGAAAAGCCGGTCAGTATCTTGACTGGATTTCGATGCACAGTTATTTTGAAGGTTCAACGAACGGTTTAAAGAATAATGACTACAATACATTGATGCTCAGAACAGGCAAAGACATAAATGACAATATCGACAGGGCACGTGCTTTTCTTTCAGCACTTGGTTTTGGAAACAGAATAAAGATTGCATATGATGAGTGGAATTTAAGGGGATGGTATCATCCAAACACAATGAATATCCGTTCACTTGATGAAAAAGAAAAAATCATCTCAAACCGTGATGATTATTATAATAATGAAATTCTAGGTCAAAGAGATAATAACGATGTAAACTCGACTTACAACATAGCCGATGCAGTTTTTTCAGCAGCTTTCCTAAATACATGTCTCAGGAATTGTGATATTGTCGGAATGGCATGCTTCTCCCCTGTTGTAAACACAAGAGGCGCGATATTTACACACAAAGACGGAATAGTATTAAGGCCTCAGTATTTTGTTTTTCAACTATATGCAAATCTGATGAAAAACAATATACTGAATATATGGAAAAATGATTTTCCCACTTTATCAGGAAAAGATGGAAGTATTTCAAAAACAGTTGATACCATTGATATTGTAGTATCCTATGACAATGGAGAGTATGCCGTAGCAGCAATAAATAAGGATCCCGTCCATACGCAGTCTTTCGACCTTTCATTCCTTGATGACAAAGTAAGTATCATGGATATTTATACTGTTAACGGTGATAACGTTGATTCGTATAATGATATCGGAAAAACAGATGTTGGTATTAAAACGATCAAAAATATGTCGTTTACGGGTCACATTGCAATTGAACCGCATTCGGTTAACATAATATTGCTGAAACAATAAAAATGAAACAGGCATCATCCGAAAAGGATGATGCCTGTATTACAATAAATTATAAATTTGGCAGATCTGATAAATGAAGTTTGACTCCCCTGCCCGTTAAAACATTTTGAATACATTTTACATCAGCAATTTTAAAATCTGAAGATATTGCCGCAAGAACACCCGCTGCCTCTCCGCTTACAGCACAAACGGGAATTACTCGTGTTATATCCCACATATCATCTCCATCTACCGAAATGCTTCTGCCTGCAGTGCACAGATTTTTAATCGACGAACAATATAAAGATTCTAGCGGCAATTCAAATACCGGTCCCTTTTCAAGCCAGCTTGAAAACATTCCTACGCTTGACTGAACATACTTTTTATCATCATTTTTACTTATTCGGCATACACCTTTTATCATTCTTGACATTCGTATCTGAGGTATTGTAGGAAGTGTGCCTATTGCATGATTCCGAGAGACTTTTCCGTTCTTAAGAAAATCATCAATAATTCTTGAATGCGAAGCGATAACTTCGGACGTATTTTCTTCACTGTCAAGCCCTGAAATACCATGATATTCTGACGTTGAATAGATATACGAGCAATTACCGATTTGTTTAAGTTTAAATTCTCCCTCAACAACCTCGTAATACCATGCAGCATTCGCATTTTTATGTTCAGGTAAGGCTGTTTCTGCTCCGAAAAGATAAAAAATCGAGGCATCTCCGGTGCAGTCGATAAAAGAATCTGCAAATATTTCATATGCATCGGTATTTGTAAGTAATGAAACAGATAAAATGGTATCACAATCTGAATTTCTTTTTAATTCATATAGTTTTGCTCCGAAAATGATCTCTACACCGTTTTCAAGAAGCAGTTTTTCACAAAGAATTGCAAATACATGCGGATTAAATCGAGTAAAATATCTGCTGTTTTTTCTAACTGAAACTTTGCATTCATCGTTATTCAGCCACGCAGAAGGATAATCCCCTTCCAATCCATAACTAATACTGAGTTTAAGCAGTTCTTCAGCTATTCCGAATGAAACCTGGCGACCGAGTCCGTCGCATAATGGAAGATAAATAGTTACAAGACCGCTTGTTGCAAGTCCGCCTAAAATATAAGAACTTTCTGCCAATATTACTTTTTTCCCGAGTCTGGCTGCAGACAATGCTGCTGATATACCAGCAATGCCTCCGCCTATAACTGCTATATCGTATTTTTTTTGTTTTTTTATGTAAGATGAGACAATACCGTCTTCATGAACAGCAGATAATAAAGACATATAACAAAATCCCCTATCAATTACAATCAAGCGAATACTAAATACTAAATCATTATACTGAAAAAGTCTCTTTTGCATGAAACAAAAGAGACTTTTATGGCTGCGGGAGAAGGGCTCGAACCCTCACAAACAGAGTCAGAGTCTGCCGTGCTACCATTACACAATCCCGCAATACGCTGACGGCGATTATCC
>JAEEJJ010000095.1 GCA_016281805.1 Clostridiales bacterium | reverse complement strand
TATAACTTTTATAATTCTATATAATATCACAAAAGGTATTTTTTGTCAAGATATACAGCCTCTTGCAAAACAGGAGAATTTGTGGTATAATAAGGTGTATGCATTCTGTATCATTTTGCGGAAACATGCGAAAAGAATTATCAGCATCGATAAAAGGAATGATTTTTTGGAAAGAAACAGTAACTTTAAAACAGACTTTTTAAAGTCTGCATATACAATAGGCGAACTGTGCGTTCACCCCGAGCATGCTTATAAAAAAAGTAATTCGGAATATATTTTTGCGGGCATTTTATTTCCGTGCCTCACATATTTTCTGTTTGCCCTCAATCTCGGTCTTGAACGTCAGTCGTTTTTGTCGTCCGCTACCGGATTTAAAACCTTGCTGCTTGTTTTTTTCGGTATAATAGTCGGGTTTGTGACCTCCATTGCGCTTACGGGTGTTGCGTATCTTGCCGGACGCGCCGTTGACTGCGAGATAAACGGCTTCAGATTTTTAGGCAGTATCGAATATTCTTTCGGTTTTGCTCTTGCTATAGAGCTTATAGGGCTTATAATAAGACTTATAACTGCCGCAAACACTACATCGTCGTTCGGGATACTCGGTATTTTCATTGCGCTTGTATTCGTTTTCAGATGTATTCTTGATCTGAGTGAAGAAAAAAAATATATCTGTGTTCTGTTTTCGATTCTCGGCGGAATATTAACGCTTCTCGGTCTTAATATTCTGTTTTTCGCATCGTTTTAACGGAGGCTCGACATGAAAATAGACAGAAATCTTATTATCGGCACCGTCGGATTGATCCTTACAGGCATTTGCGGTATTTTTTCTCTCGGCGGAAATATAGGTCTGACGCTTCTTTCGGCATTTTTTTATATAATTGCCGCAGCCGCCATACTTCTTATTTATTCGTATCTTATTCCGCACTTTTTCGGTATAAACGCAGACTGGCTTTATTATATGCCGTTTGCCGTCATGCTTATAGTTTCAAGGATCATACTGGGATGGGACATTTTTATGCCGTTTTACGCTGCAGGAATAATTGCGGTAACTCTTGATCTATACGCAAGATATAAATCGAAGACGCTGCAGGGAACACTTGCTATCGCAGGTGCGGGAACCGCGTCTATCATACTGTTTGCTATAATATCTCTTTGCGGAGGTGTTGTGCTGTGAAAATAAAGAAAAGTATTCTGATCATCCTCGCTTTCGTTTTTGCGATCGCGCCCGTGATCACATATGCCGAAAACGACGTGACGGATGCTGCCGATACAGGCGCTGAAACAGCCGTTCAGAATGATCTTACCGCCGTTATAAGCGCACACTGCTTTTGCGGTCGCGATTATTATGCCGAAACAGAAAACGGTCATTCCGCTTTTGACTGCACAAAATGCGGTCAGAATATGTATTCATGCACCTGCAACTGCTGGTGCGGCGCTGAGACCGTAACAGATACGGACGGAGAGTATTCGTCGGTTACTTCAAGACTTTGCTCGGGTTGCGGCAAGCCGTGTATTTTATGCGACTGCAGAAACGACAGGGAAGCAGTTTTATTCGCTGAACAGCAAAGAAGAAACGGTGAAATATCATCCCTTAATATTCTCAGACCCAAAAGCGCTCTTATACCTCTTTTTTCACTGTTTTTTGCTCTGATTCTCATTGCTCTCGGAGCAGCAGCAGTAAGAACCGACTTTTTTGCAAAGAAAGCCGCTGAGATACGCGAAGCGGAAAACAATGAAGAAAAAACAGCGGAAAACACAGCTGAAAGCAATGCGGTCCCCGAAAGCAGCGTTGCAGATGAAAAACCGGCAGAAGAACGTCATTCAAAAAACAAATACGGCGGAGCATACAGATTATATAAAACAATTGCGATTTCAGGAAAATCAAAACCGCAAAACGCAGTATTCTCGCCATCAGACGAGCCGGATCTAACATTCACAAAAGACGAGCTCGCAGTTTTGCAAAACGTAATGCGCATTTCGCCCAATACTCTCTCGCCTCTTTCTTTGCCCGACAAGGCAGATAAAGGCGATACCCTTGCAAACCTGATAATGGAAGGAATAGTTGTTAAAACAGACAGCGGACTGAAAGTTGAAGATGCGATATCGGAATATATTGCGGAAATAGCTGCGCCTCAAAAGACGATAATTTTCGGCACTGTTTTTTCGGGACAGTACTCGCTGTGCACATGCGGCAAAAACTATTATGCCGTAAGCGGTGACGATATTACGGATATTCGTATTTTTGCAGACTTAGACGAACTCTGCGGCTGGATCTCCGAAGTATTTGATATTTACGGAACGGAAAAAACTATCCCCACGACAGATATTTCGTTTGACTACAATGAATTTTCACTTTACTGTCTGGCACAGATCCTCGATTTTAAAGATCCGTTTGAAATCGAAGATATCGTTCGCCCGGATATCTGCGAAAAGCTGAAAAACGGACTTGATGACGAAGGCTTTTACCGAACAGGCGATACTTTCAGAATCCTTTCCAAATACGACGCTGTAGAGGAAACCGCGGCAGCAATGACTGAAAAAGGCATACTTTTTGAAAGTGACGGACGTTTTCTTTCTTCAAAGACCGTTGACGCAGTGCTTTCAAAGAAGATGATAAAAGACTGCATTCAGATGCAAAAGAAAGGCGAAACGGAATTTGAAGTGTTGTTTGCCGTAAGAGAAAACGGCGCCGCAGCCATCTATGACGACGGCAGAGAAGTTCGGATCATATCGGCGAATAAAATACCGTGGAAACAGTATTTGAAATAAAAAAGAATATGAACGACATAAAAAAGAGCGTAACAAAAATTACGCTCTTTTTTTATTGTCTAAGCATTCCCTTATATACGCTTTGCCCCGAATCTTCTATCATTACTCCGCCGCAGCATTTTTTGTAAAAATCCACTGGTCCGGGACTTCCGATTATTCCGTAGGCGTAGCCGTCTTCATGCATGCCGTGCAGACAGGCAAGCAAAAGCGCTTTTCCTATCCCCTTGCCGCGTTCACTTTCTTTTACGCCGGTAGGACCGAAAAAATTGCGGACTGTTGCGTCCCAGCAGGCAAAACCGAGCATTTCACTGCCGTTTTCGCTTTCTCTTAACGCAATATATATCGTTTTTGGACTGTTAAAAAAAGCATTTTCGGCTTCCGACGCCCATAGTGATGACGGGAAATATTTTTTTATCCACTCTATCACCGCATAATTTTCCGGACCGATAGGTCTTCGTATCGTAACGCCGATTGCGGACATTCTGTCCAGCTCAGGCTGAAGCGGCGGAAGAGAAAAGAGTTTTACAAGCATATCCGACATAATAAGTTCCTCGATTACTGCGTAAGATCGTTGCGCTTTACAAGCTTTGCGTGGACTGCAACACGAACGGCTCTGTCGAAGCCTTTGCATGTAGAAAGCGTAAGGATCCTGTCGTTTTCGCTGAATTCAAATGTTTCAAAAACGCCTTCCATCTGATTTTTGCGCTGAACATCGTATGCAAAACGGATAAAGTCGTTTGAATCTGCGAAATCCGTTTTTATATAATCGTAGTAAATATCCGTTTCATACCACGAAAAGATCTGCCATACGGTTTCGTCTTTATAAGTATTGATTTTAATGAAATGGTTATTGCCGTTCTGATACCATTCAACAGCCTCATTCAGATTTTTGAGTCCGCCGAACATTGTATAGCTTCTCGCATGGCCGTATATAACGGTGTTGTAATTGCTTGTTATGCTGTCTAAATTGCAGCGGTAGTCCGCATAGACCCAGCCGTTTTCATTCTCTTTTTTATCGAAGGTGTGGTTGAGATAAAAATCGTTGTCTGTCGTCTGAACTATTGCTGTGTCTATAGGCGTTCCTTTCGCCTCTTCCTTGGAGCCTGGAACGAAAATCCAGCCTACGGTATCATCGTTGATGCGAAGAAGGCTTTTGAGATTGCTTACGCGCAGATACGGAACTGAAGACATTGCTATTTCTTCCGGACGGATCACTACGCCTATTTCCGCAGCGTCCTTGTCTTTTTTCGGACGCGAAATATAATACTGAGTATCGACCTCTTCGGGAGTTTGCTGCTGCTCCTGGAGCTCTTCTTCGTATGTTCTGTCGTTATATTCCTGAGTATCTTCCGGTTCTGCGGGAGTCTGCTCGCTTTCGGATACCGGCGGTGTTGTGCTTTCGGGCGTATTCTCAGGTGTTTTTTCGGGATCTGCGGTCTGAGTATTATCTTCGCTTTGTGTGTTGTCTTCGCTTTGTGTGTTGTCTTCGCTCTGTGTGTTCTGTTCCTGACTGTTGTCCGTATTCTCCTGAGGCTGTGCTTCAGGTGTATTGGATGTGCCTGAGCCCGACACATTAGGGTCGATCGGCGCGGGCGGAACATTTATATCATCGTGTTCGGCGTTGTATGTTTCATCTCCGCTTCTTACTGTTTCCCATATATTATCGGACATTTTATCGGTATTTATACCGTCTATAATCTCCATTACGATCTTATATGCGGAAAAAGCAAACACGCCTATGCAGATAACAAGAATAATTATTCTTATCGGGTTGACAGACGCTTTTTTCTTTCTTTTTTTATGCGCGTTTTCTTCCGAATTATCGTCACGCGTTGCTTTGTGATGGATCTCCTCGGGTTTATTATCGGGAATTGCGCGGAATATTTTTGTTTCGGCGCTGTCGGTTACAGTATTATTTGAGGTTTCGTCTGTTTTCGAGCCTTCGGCGGCAGTTTTTTCCTCTTTATTTACGGCATTTTCGGTTTCGGGTTCTTTTTCCGCCTTTTCAGCTGTTTTTTCTTCGGAAGGTTTTGATTCTGCTGATTCAGTATTTTTTTCTTCGGCAGGATCGATTACCGAAGTATCCTGCTTTATTTCTTCCGCAACGGATGTTTTTGTATCCGGATCAGACATTTTTTCTTCCGCCTTGTTTTCAGGCTCGGCATTTTCTTCGGCGGGGGTTACAGTTTCGTTTTCAACTGTGTCTTTTTCGCTGTTTTCCATAGGTCTTGCCTTTCAAATATAATAAGAATGTGAGGTAAGTGTTTCGGTTTGAGTTCGACGGTATTATACAACAAAAACCGCCTAAAATCAAGCCCCTTTTGCGTAAGTTGCAGATTTCAGGCGGTAAGTTGCATATATTCTGAGTATTTTATGTTCTCTTTATACTACGGTCTCGGTTTTGTGGCAATGAGCTTTGCAAGAAGAACGTAGCGGATAGGGCCGCTCGAATCTGCGCAGGTGGAAAGCGTGATAACTTTGTCGCCCGGTTCGATCTTAACGCCGTAATCGCGGCTCTTGAGATAATCGTTTACCTTGCTGTATTTTTTCGTTTCTACTCGTGTTCTCCAACCGGTCATAAAGTTGACGAATCCTTCATCATCAGTCATAAAATCGTGAAGTGTTTTCGGATCAAGCATTCCGTATACAGCCTTTTCCGGGTCAGTTTCGGCAAGCTCGGCAAGTTTCTTCGTGATTTCGACCTGATCAAGGTAGAAGTTGGTGTTAAGATAGTAATAATCATCCGCATTGGTATAATAGCATGCAAATACCTGCCATACCATAAGTTCGTCAAGAGTATTGAGGCAGACATACATGTTGTCTTTGTTTGAAAACCACTCTTTTGTTTGCGTTACGTTTTCAAGCTGGTCGAAAATATCGGTTCCTTTTGCATGTCCGTAAAGAATCGTGTTTGAGTCAACAAGCAGCTCATTGCGGTAGTCGATATAGCATGAACCGGTATATTTTGATTTTTTATCGAGCCCCTTGTCGAGATAATAATTATTGTCTGACGCCTGAGCTACGGGGAAATTCATATTTGTTCCGGGAACATACAGCCATGCTTTTACATCAGAGTTTACTTTATTAAATTCAGGCAGATTATCGGAAATGAGGAAGTGATCGGAGTCGGTTCGAGCAGCGGGGATAGAAGGAAGTTTGACGGACGTGCTTGATGAGCCTGAATTGCCGGACGAGCCGGAATTACCCGAAGAGCTTGAGTCGGAATTGCCGGAAGAGCTTGAACCTGAATTGCCCGAAGAGCTCGATTCTGAATTGCCGGAGCTGTCTGACGGGGGCGCAGGCGGAGTTTCTTCTTTCGGGACCTTGACTGTTACCGTGCATGCTTCACTGAAGCCGCCGTCTTCGGTCGTTACGGTAACTACTGCGCTGCCTTCTTTTACGGCGGTTACATTACCGGTTCCGTCAACCGTTGCAACGGTCGGATCTGAGCTTACCCATATTACGTTCTGATTCGTTGCCGAAAACGGAGTTACATCCGCTATTATCTGAGATGTGGCGCCGATCTGTTCGAGCAAAAGCTCTGTGGGCGAAATAATAACGCCTGTAACGGGAGTTATGAGAACAGGAGGCTCGACTTCGGGAAGATTGACCGTAATTTTACATTCAGCAGTCAGTCCGCTTGAAACGGATGTTACAGTTATCACAGCCTCACCGTTTGTCAGAGGAACTACCGTGTATTCGTTGTTCAATGCCACTACGTTCGGATCGCTGTTTGACCATGTAAGCGTTTTGTCGTCTGCGTCTTCAGGCAAAACCACCGCAGAAAGACGTATCGATTCATCCGGTGAGGTAAAGGAATACTCTGTTATGTTGAGCATTACTTTCATTACGGGGTTGCCGGTTTGCTGTTCTTCAGGTTCGCTGCATGAGGCAAAAAATGCCGTCATTAAAACCGCGAGAACAAGAGAGATCATTATTCTGACATATTTTCTCTGCATGTTATTCTCCGTTCTGCCGTTTTACGGGCTGTAATGTTTGTGTTGTGAGAAAAACTCATAATTTGTGCATTTCGGTTATTTAGACGATACTTTCGTAAAAAAGTTCCGACGGCGGAAAACGGAATTCTCCGCCGTCCTTTTTATTTGTTTAAAATATCAGATTCGCTGATGAGCCGGGGCATACTGTTTCTGCGATTTTTTTCGCGATTTCCGTTGCGGAAAAACCGTAGTTTTCAAGAAGCGCTTTGGGTGCGCCGGATTTGCCGAATATATCCTGTGCGCCTATGCGGATAAGTTCAACAGATTTTCTGTTTTCAATATCTTCTTCCGCAAGCACTTCCGCTACCGCTGAGCCGAGACCGCCGTAGATATTGTGGTCTTCGATCGTAACGATAACTTTGGTTTCGTTTGCGGCGTTTTTTACAACGTCCTTATTCATGGGCTTGATGCACGGAACGTCAACAACGCGGATATTCAGATTGTTTTTCGCAAATATTTCTCTGATCTGCATTGCGAGATCATAAAACGGTCCGCAGAACATAACGGTTGCAAAATCGCCGTCTGCAAGCACGTCGGCCTGTCCGAGCGCGAATTTATAGTTTTCCTCATCGTTGAAGCGAGTAAGAGGAAGTCTGCCCAGACGGATATATACGGGTCCGTCGTATTCGGCAGCAAAACGGCACGCGGCTTTGGTTGAGCCTGCATCTGACGGAGCAAGAACGACCATTCCGGGGATTGCGCGCATGAGCCCTATATCCTCAAGGCACTGATGCGTAGCGCCGTCCTCACCGACGGTAAGACCGGCATGAGTTGCAACTATCTTAACGTTGTTATGAGCATAACATACGCTGTTTCTTATCTGTTCATAAGCGCGGCCTGCCGCAAACATTGCAAAAGACGATGCAAAAACAATGTTGCCACAAGTTGCAATTCCTGCTGCCACAGCCATCATATTTCCTTCAGCTATACCGCAGTTTATATGACGTTCGGGGAATTCCTTCTGAAATGTAACGGTTTTTGTCGACTTTGTAAGGTCGGCATCAAGAACAAACATATTCGGATATTTTCTTCCGAGTTCGGCAAGAACTTCTCCGTAAGCGTCTCTTTGAGCTTTCATATCAGCCATTTGCTTCGATCTCCTTTATTGCCTGTTCGTATTGTTCTTTGTTGGGGGCGGTGCCGTGCCAGCTTGCAACGTTTTCCATAAACGAAACGCCTTTGCCTTTTACTGTGTGGCAGACGACCGCTGTGGGCATACCTTTTGTTTCTTTTGCGTTTTTGAGCGCGGCACGGATCTCATCAAGATTATGACCGTCTATTTCGATTACATTGAAGCCGAATGCCTTCATTTTTTCGGGAATCGGCAGGGGCGACATAACTTTTGTTATTTCACCGTCTATCTGAAGTCCGTTAAAGTCGATAAATACGCAAAGATTGTCAAGCTTATAGTGCGCGGCAAACATAAAAGCTTCCCAGCACTGACCTTCTTCAAGCTCACCGTCGCCCATTACGGCGTATACGCGGTAATTTTTTGACGCTCTCTTGCCGTATACAGCCATTCCGCAAGCAGCGGAAATGCCCTGACCGAGCGAACCTGTTGTCATATCTACGCCGGGTATTTTTTTCATATCGGGATGTCCCTCAAGACGTCCGTCTATTTTTCTGAAAGTTTTCATTTCTTCCGCAGGGAAAAAACCTTTGAGCGCAAGCGCTGAATAAAGAGTAGCCGCCGCATGACCTTTTGACATTACAAAACGGTCTCTTTCGGGATCGTTGGGGCGTTCGGAGGATTTATTCATTTCCTCGTTGAAAAGCACAGCAACGATATCAGCGCAGGAAAGCGATCCCCCCGGATGTCCGCTGCCGGAATTATAGATAGCCTCAACAATCAGTTTTCGCATATTTTTCGCGAAATCTTTAGTTTCCAAAATAATCAACTCCAATTCAAGAATGATCTGTGAGGTAACGATTCAAAATCAATTTTTGCCTATTTAACATATTATAACAGAAAATCGTAAAAAATGCAAGAGGAAATTTATAAAGAATGGTAAACAACAGAAAAAAAACAAAGGAAAAATATGCTTTTCCTTTGTTTGAATTTATTATTTTGTGATTTGAGGGCATGATAAGCGTTCTGAAGCAACGGAAATAAAAATAATTCCATATCGTTTACTTCCTGAACGCAACGTTATTCGCAGCTTATCCTATAAGATGCGTGTGCTTTACGACCCATTTTTTCATTTTTATATCAAGCCAGAATCCGTAAATGCCGAGAGTAATGATCGTGAGTAAAAACCATTTGATATAATTGCCGAAAAGCTGTCCGCCGGTGCCGTCAAAAACCATCTGTCTGCCGTCGATTTTCGTGTGCTGAGCTATCCATGATTCTTTCATGCATACCGCCCACGGGGTCGCTATGCCGAGGGTGATCGCCGTGATCAGCGCTCCGAGGATGTTTATGCCGATAAGACCTAAAAGACCCCCGTTGAATTCCGAATAAGAATTGTAGTTTTCCATAATTGTTTCCTCCGTTATATATATTTTTAAATATACTTTTCACGCGTCACATATTTTTGTAATAACGCCGCCGCCTATAATTCGGTTTTCGCTGTCGTAAAATACGGCAGACTGTCCCGGAGTAGCCGCTCTGACGGGAGAAGAGAACGTGATTTTTACCGACCCGTCGTTTGCCGCCGCAATAATTGCGGGCTGTGCCTGATGACGGTAGCGTATTTTAACGCTGCATGCAAGCTCTTCTTCTGTTTTCAAACCGGGTATACTCATAAAATTAACATCGCTGCAAATGATCTCTTTACCGTAAAGCGACTGTTCGCCGCAAAGAACTACTTCATTTGTTTCTGCCCGTATCTCTTTTACATATACGGGATAGCCGAGCGCCAGCCCTATGCCTTTGCGCTGACCAACGGTATAGTGGATTATTCCTCTGTGTCTGCCGAGAATATTGCCTTGTGTATCGATAAAATACCCTTCCGTGTCACCGTCTGATTCCGCGCTTTCGATATAATCCGCATAGCTTCCGTTTGTAACAAAGCATATCTCCTGAGAATCGGGCTTTGATGCAACGGGAAGTCCCGCCTCTTTTGCGATTTCCCTTACCTCGGTTTTTGAAAGACTGCCAAGAGGCATCAGCGTAGATTCAAGCTGATCCTGCGTAAGCTTCCATAGCATATACGTCTGGTCTTTTTCGGCGTGTTCCGCCTGCTTTACCGTATACCTGCCGTTATCGAGTTTTACAACGGACGCATAATGCCCCGTTGCGATATATTTTGCCCCGACGACTTTTGAATAATAAAGCAGTTTTTCCCACTTGACATATCTGTTGCATTCAATGCACGGATTCGGTGTAAGCCCGCGCACGTATGAATTTTTGAACGGTTCTACAACGAACCGCTGAAAATCGGATGTGCAGTTGACAGGATAATAATCTATTCCTATCCGGTGCGCCGTGCTCCTCGCATCGTCTATATCGCAGCAGCGGTTGGCGTAATCTTCGTCAGACTGCCATGTTCTGAGCGTTACGCCCACAACGTCATACCCTGATTTTTTAAGAAGCAGCGCCGCAACGGCACTGTCTACGCCGCCCGACATTCCGACAACGACTTTTTCCAAATTTATCACCTCATAACCGAAATAAGACGGTATGCCTTTAAATATGCGGTTCTGACCCCGTAACATATTCCGCCCACGCCGCGATCGCTGAATTTGTCCGCTCCGTAATCGCTCTGCGGTAAAGCATATACCCTCCGTGATCCTTCTCTTTTAAATACGAAACGGTTTTTTTGCTGCCGAAATAATAAAGATCTCGTAAGATACAATAATCCGCAAGGCTTTCCCACAAAAATGCGAGCGCCCTGAAGCTGCCTTCATCATCGTTTTTTTCTGCTCTGCGCATCGTCTTTTTTATCCATGAAACGATGAATTTTTTCTCGTCATCGTCAACCGTCGAATGTTCGTCAACATATCTGCGGACTTTTTCTTTCAGTTCCGCGGCAATATTATCAGTATCAAGAATTATTTCACCGTCGTATACGGCAAGAAACAAGTCCGTATCTTCATTCTGAACATCACGCACCGTATAAATAAAGCAGTCCAGCTGAACTCCGCATATAAATGTATCATCATGCTTTCTGTTTTTTTCGGAAACGATCACCATACAGTCGAAATCGCTGTATTCATCGCATGTTCCCGACAAATAAGAGCCGTAAAACACTATCGCAAGCGGACGGTATTCTTTTTTAAGATATCCGATCATTTCTTTTTTTATATCTGCACTCGGTTCCATTACACAAAACTCCGTCTGCATGCCGTTTTATTAATTATATCATTTCGCTCTCTGTTTGTCAACAGTCAGAATATCCGTTCTATATATCGTCCGGCATAAATCGGTCTATAATATCAGCGTCGATCGAAAAAATATCATCCGCATGTATTTCCGTTTCGTTTGTAAGTGTGACGATCCCTTTTACGGCATCAAATTTTTTCACCGTCCCCCTCACCGTTGCATATGCGCCGCCGGACTTTACTTTGTCCGGAACAAAATACGTAATTATGACCTCGTCATTCTCGCCGATCCGGTCAATTATAATTTTCAGCCTGCGGAAAATGCGCATTTTCTCACTTTCGTCAAGCTCTCCGCGACACTCCGTATATCTTGCCGTTTCACGCACGATGCCCTCATATCCCGCAAGAGCGGCAAAAGGCGAAAACTGCGCCGCATAATTGGCTCTTCCGCGCGACGGATGTATTTTTGAATGATGGTGCGGCAAAAAGAGTATCGACGAATATTTATTTTCCGTATCGTTCCCCTCCCCGTTTTTGCACAAATTATCACATTTAGTGTATACAATATAGCACAAAAATCTTTTCAAGTCAAGTATTCCGATTGTTTTTTTCGAAAAATCGTTCATTTTGCACGGATTTTAAAAAATTTTATCTCTGCTGTTGACAAATTTCGCAAAATGTGATATAATACCCTCAAATAAAAAAATATGTTGAAATTGATTTCGGGGATAAAAATGAAAAAATATGATTTCTATTGCCGACCGGGTGAAAATGTGACCGACAAACACGGGTTTACGGTTTATGACTATTACGATTTTCTTTCTGATGTCTGGTGTGCGGAAACATGCGCACCGAGAATGCGAAAAGAATGGAGCGCTGAAAACAGAACGCTCGGTCAATGTTCTGTCACGGCGTTTCTTATACAGGATATTTTCGGGGGAAAAGTTTACGGAGTTCCTCTTGATGACGGTAATTTTCACTGTTTTAATGTTATCGGAGGCGGAATTTACGATCTTACGAGCGAACAGTTCGGCGACGAAAAGCTTGATTACGAAAATTGTCCCGAACAGTTTCGCAGCATTCATTTCGCCAAGGAAGAAAAGAAAAAACGGTATGAATTGCTGAAAAGCAGACTTGAAGAAAGAATAAAAACAGCCGTTTCGGGCTGAAAGCTGAGATCATACGGTATGGAAAACAGATGTAAAAAATGCGGCGGAAAGCTTATTGAAGGATACCTTACGGGCGCACACATTCTCGGATTCACTCCGCTTGAAGATGAGAACAGATTACGACCGAGATACGCAAAAGCAGTATGCGAGGCGTGCGTTGAGTGCGGAAACATTGTTAATATACGTATCGAAAAGCCGGAAAAGCTGCGAAAATAGCACAAAAAGCGAAAGAGAGTGAACCATATGACGGATGACGGAAACAGAATATACATTGCGATAGACCTGAAGTCTTTTTACGCATCCGTTGAGTGCGTGGCTATGGGCAGAGACCCGCTGACAACGAATCTTGTTGTTGCCGATGAAAGCAGGACGGAAAAAACCATATGCCTTGCCGTTTCACCGTCGCTTAAATCTTACGGTATTTCTGGAAGAGCGCGGCTTTTTGAAGCCGTACAGCGTGTTAACGAAGTAAACCGTCAGAGAAAATACGCGCTCAGAGGGAGACCTTTTTCGGGAAAATCTGACGATTACAACGCGCTGTGCGCCGATCCGTCTCTCGAAGTTGATTTTATACGAGCCGCACCCCGTATGAGGGAATATATGCGCGTGAGCGGACAGGTATATTCGATCTATCTCAGAGATGTTTCGCCCGAAGACATTTTTGCGTATTCCGTTGACGAAGTTTTTATTGACGCCACTCAGTATCTGAAGCTTTACAATCTTACTGCGCGCGAATTCACGATGCATCTTATAAAAAACGTGCTTGCCGAAACGGGGATCACCGCAACGGCGGGAATAGGAACGAATATGTTTCTTGCAAAAGTTGCAATGGACGTTACCGCAAAGCATATGCCCGCAGACAAGGACGGCGTGAGGATAGCCGAGCTTGACGTGATGTCGTTTCGCAAAGAGCTGTGGGCGCACAGACCCATAACGGATATATGGCGCATTGGCGGAGGGATCGCAGGACGGCTTGAAAAAATGGGGATATTTACGCTCGGAGATATTGCGCTGTGCTCCGTAAAAAACGAAGAGCGGCTTTATAAGGAATTCGGAGTAAACGCCGAACTTCTTATAAATCACGCATGGGGGTATGAGCCTACCACGATAGCAGACGTAAAGGCGTTTCGCCCCGAAAACAACAGTTTAAGCTCGGGGCAGGTGCTTTCAAAACCGTATGAATGGGAAAAAGGCCGCCTTATATTGCGTGAAATGACAGATCTGCTCGTTCTTGACCTTGTTGAAAAAGGACTTGCTACAGATCAGATGGTGCTTACGGTGTGTTATGACTCCGAAAACGTTAAAAACGGTTTTAAAGGCGATGTTGAAACCGATCATTATGGCAGAAAAACGCCGAAAAGAGCTCACGGTTCGATCAATCTCGGAGAATATACATCGTCAACGAAACTGATAATGGCAAAAACAACGGAGCTTTATGAACGAATAACCGATAAAGACCTCACAGTCAGAAGAATGTATGTGGCAGCAAACCATGTTGTGCCGGAGTCGACCGCTCCGGAAAAGGGCGGGAAAGAGCAGCTTTCGCTTTTTGACGATCCCGCAGAAACGGAAAAGAGAGAAGCCGCAGAAAAAGCGGCAAGAGAAAAAGAACGAAAAATCCAGCAGGCGTCAATAGCGCTCAAGCAGAAATTCGGCAAAAATGCGATCCTGAAGGGTATCAATCTGCAGGAGGGAGCAACGACCATTGAGCGAAACAATCAGGTAGGCGGGCATAAAGCGGGGAAATAAATATTCAAAAAAGGGGTGACATTCGCCGGACCGTATCGTATAATAAAAGAAAAGGATTTTTTATTATGATAAGAACAAACGTTGTTTCACTGAGTGTGATCAAAGCAGTTGCTTACCGTCATAAACTCATGACCGGCGGTTCGGGAATAGTTATAATCAGGGGCGATGCGTCTCAGCCGGGAATAGCTTCAATAAGAAAAACATCCGGAGAGGCAATTCCTACTGAAAACACACAGAAAAAATTATATCCCCAGGAAGCTTTTGCTGAAGCTGTCGCGCTCACGGCAGGACTTCCCTACAAAAAGCAGGGCGGCGTAAAATATAAGGGTGAAACCGTTGCGGAAGAGCCTGTTCCGACTGAGGAGGAGCCGGAAGACGTTGTTGTAAACAGCAGCGAGTATCTGAAGATCGTTGAAAAATATACCGATAAAAACGGTAAACTTTCATATTCGCTTATCAATAAGGATATGATCAAATTTGCTCACTCAAGCAGCATTGTCCGCGCGATGACAGCAGACGGAGCAAAACAGAAACAGATAAGCGCATATGTTGCTGGCGCAAAATTCCGCAATATCACAGGCAATTCAAAGCTGACAGATGCGCAGGTCGAAAAAATAACCGGACTGCTTGACGAGGTAAGCCCGAAAGGCGTGTTCAAGGAATTCAACGATGAGATCCGACGCAGTCTGAAAGCAGGAAAGAAATAAAACAAACAGTAAGGTCCCGAAAATTCGGGACCTTTTTTTATTTATGATTTTTAATCGGGATCATTCGCTCCACTCAAGCGAAAAAGTAATGCTGACATTTCCGCTGCCGAAAGCTTCAAGCAGATTTTCTTTTGTTGCGTTCCCTATTTCGGCAAGTTTTGTAAAACTCCATGTATTTTCATCGTAATAAACCGTTATCTGATTTCCCTGATAAAGAATAACGTCGCCCGGTTTCGTGGTTATGCGGCTGTCGTTTGTCGGCAGCTCCCACGGCAGAGAACCAACCTTTTCAAAATCCCCATAATCGTGCATTTCAACTGTCAAAGGCTCAGAGCTGAGTTTATCTATAAGCGCCTCAGCAGACGAATTATTCTCAAACGACGCATAAAATTTATGTCCGTTTGCTTCTATCACAAGAACGCAGGACGGTGTGATCGCCTCGGTTGTTTCATTCATGTCATTGTCATCCTCTCTCACGATATCTCCGGTCCAGTCAACTATTCCGCCGAACTCGTATATGTTTTTATAACCGATCGCCGCAAGCTTTTCCGCTGCTTCCTTGCTTCTTCGCCCGGTGCGGCAGTAAACAAGTATTATACGGTTCAGATCCGGCAGCTCTTTTGGCATTTCGCTTCCGATTTCCTCATTCGGAACAAGGATCGCTCCGGGAATATGTCCGCTGTCGTATTCGTCCTGACGGCGAACGTCCAGAATCACGTATTCATCTTCGCCTGCCATGATCTCAGCCGCTTTTTTTGCATCGATCTGAGTGTATCCGTTTTTTTCATTAGGTATTTCCGCCGTGACAGTATTTTTTTCGCAGCAGGAAAGAAGAACAGATAAACCCAAAAAAATGATAAGAATGTATTTTTTCATTATGTCCTCTTTTTATTTATTTGTAAAAGATGTTTGATCTTCGGGTATAAGCTCGCTGACTACGGCTGCCGCAAGAACAAGTACAGTGCCAATCCATCCGGGAAGGCCGAGAGGTTCTCTTAAAAATATAACGGAGCAGAGCACCGAAACAACAGGTTCAAGATAACCGAGTATTGCCACGCTCTGAACGGGTAACGACGCCATTCCGTTAAAATAAAGGCAATATGCAACACCCGTCTGCAAAACACCGAGCATAAGAACTATGAGCCCCGACTTTACATCCGGCAAAGGCAGTCCTCCGTTTTTTACAAGCACATACGGCAGTATAGTTGCGGCGGCAACTGTGAGCTGAACAAAAGCTCTGTCAAAAGCGGAAATATCTTTCAGTTTGCGGTTCAAAAAAACTATAACTGTAAAACAGCATGCACCCAAAAGTCCGTAAATAACGCCTGCAGGACTGCCTATTTCGCCTCCGATTATGCCCGAAACAAGAATTATGCCTGCAAGCGCCGCAACAATGCAGGGAATTTTTCTTTTGTCGAGCTTTTCTTTAAGAATAAACGGCGTAAGTATGATCACAAAAATCGGTGCCATATAGTTGCATAGGCTTGCCACGGCAACGGTCGTGTTAACGTATGCCGCAAAAAGGAATATCCAGTTAAAACCGAGACCCGCTCCCGAAAGAACGAGCCACCCGATATTCTTTCTGATTTTTTTAAAATCAGGTCGTTTACGGCTGACAAGAAGATAGATCAGGATAAAAAAAGCGCCGAGGATCCCTCTGTAAAACGCCACCGCTTCGCTGGGAAGAGAAACATACCGCAAAAACATGCCGATAGTTCCGTAAAGAACGACCGCCAAAACAAATCCTATTCGTTCTTTTACCGAAGACATTTCTGTTTTACCGCAACCGACCGTATATCAAGAGAATAAATCTCTTTCATTTTGCCGCCCTTTCAGAATGAGATCTTTATTTCAACTTTAATGTTTTTATCAACGGCATCGGCAAAGATCAAGCCGTCTTTTTTACTGCCGACGATTTCGCCGTAATGGACGGGAACAGCGATTTCCGGTTTTATACGGTTCACCAGTTTTGCTGCCTGCAAAGCGTTCATTGTGTATGTGCCGCCTACGGGAACAAACGCAACATCGCATTTTACTCCCTCCGCCTCGGGTGTGGCATCAGTATCGCCTGCTATATATATGCGTTTTCCGTTAAAATTGATTATATATCCAACCCAGCCGGCGCTTTGAGGATGAAACGGCTTGCCGATATTATATGCCGGAACGGTTTCGAATTCAAGTCCGTCTGCAGCATATTTTTCATTCGGCTTTACGGCAAAATACCGCATGTTCTTTTTTATCGCCAGCACCTTATCACGCATTTTTTCGGGAAATACGAGTACAGAGCTTTCCTTAGCCGTTTTTTCAATATCTTTTGGGGAAAAATGGTCATAATGGTCGTGAGTTATAAAAATAAAATCTGCATTTTCAGGCGAAATATCCGCTCTGAACGGGTCTGTATGGATTATTCTGCCGTCCGATTGCAGACATATATGATTTTGCCTGTAAACATACATGTTCCCGGTCATTTTAACACCTTCATATAAATTCAGTTTCACATCACGGGCATTTTTATTATTCTAACGAAATAATATCACATTTTAATCGTAAAATCAAGAGGGATCTGTTTTTAAAAAATCGTTTCGTGATTTTACGGTTGACAAATGCGAAAAAGAGTGATATAATAGTTAGCATAAACTAACTGCATTATGTTTCAGGAGGTTACCATGAATAAAATCACCGTAAAAATAGACGGCATGATGTGCGGCATGTGCGAAGCGCATATATGCGACACGATAAGAAATGCGTTTCCGGACGCAAAAAAGGTTTCGGCGTCGAGAAAAAGCGGAGAAGCAACATTTCTTTACGAAAAGGAAATCAGCGAAGATGTCCTGAAAAAAGCGATCGCAGATACCGGATATACTTTTGTTTCCGTTTCAAGCGAGGAACAGAAAAAGCACGGGCTTTTCGGCAGATAATACTTCAAGAAGCCTGTTTGCAATAAAAACATAAAAATCGCAAGAAAGTTTTTAAAGCTCCTTTCGCATGGAAGTAAGTTCCTGCCAGCCCGTATAACGAGACAAAAAACCTCTCGGATTTTTACCGTATACAATAAAGCCCTCGCTTTCATAAAGTGCGATGGCTTTATTATTTTGCGATACAACTTCAAGCTCAAGCTGAAGATAACCTGCTTTTTTTGCGCATTCGATACATGCTCTTGTAAGCGCTCTGCCGATACCGATATGCTGATATTCAGTATCAACGCTTATGCCGAACTCCGCTCTGTGGCGTATTTTTTCTTTTACTCCTATTCGGCTTATCCCGGCTGAACCGACCGCTTTTCCGTCAATCTCCGCGATAATTTCGATTTCGTCATCACTTTCCGACTTGTTTTTCAGAAAAAGCGACTCTGACTCTGCGGTAAACGTGCATTCGTCCGCATATGACGCAAGAAAATCCGTCTGTTTGTGCGTTGATACAAAAAGATCGAGCACCGCCTGTCCGTCTTTTTCGGTGCCGTTTCGCAAAACGCATTTTCTGCCGTCTTTTAAGATCACTGTTTTGAAATATTCCATACCACACCCACACCGTTTTTCAGAATTAATTGTTTAAAGATATCTCTTCCCAGTCTATGCGATCATTTCTGTAAAAAAACTCTTTGTCGTGTTCCGAAATTTCTCTCATTACGCGGCATGGGTTGCCGACTGCAACAACATTATCCGGAATATCCTTCGTCACAACGCTTCCCGCGCCTATGACCGTATTTTTTCCTATACGAACTCCCGGCACGATAATAACTCCGGCGCATATCCACGTGTTTTCGCCTATATATACATCTCTGTTATATTGCAGTCCTCTTGAACGAAGCGTGGGATCGATTGGATGATTTGCCGTTGCGACCGTTACATTCGGACCGAACAGAACTCTGTCACCTACATAAATATGTCCGTCGTCAACAAGAGTGAGGTTGAAATTTGCATAGACATTCGAACCGAAATGCACGTGATGTCCGCCCCAGTTGGCGTAAAACGGCAGTTCGATATAGCAATTTTCTCCGCACTCTGCGAAAACTTCATGCATATATTGCTGCTTTTTATCGTTATCGGTAGCTTTGAGCTGATTGAACTCACGAAGCTTATTCAGAAATCGGGCTTGCTCGATCAATATTTCTTCATCCGCAGGATCATAGATCAAGCCCTTGACCATTCGTTCAGATTGTTTCATATATGTTGCCTCTTTATTAATACGATTGATTTTTTACAATTCATTGCCGCGGTTTCAGATCATCCTTATTCTTCTATTTTCCGTTTGAATATACATACGATCCCTACCGATGAGCCGTAGCTCTGGTTTGTGGTTGTGGAGCTTACCATTTCCCAGCCCTCTCTGCCAAGTGCATTGAGCTCTGCCGTAAGCTTATTTTCATCAACACGTCCTCCGAAAAAACCTTTAGTATCGTAAAATACCGCTTTGTATTCGAACTTTTCCATATTATCTTCCCGTTTCAGATCATATTGTGCGTATTTGCAGCAGTGTCAATCAATAATCACTGCTCACTGTCTGTTTTCTCTATTTTATCGTATATTTCCGAGATCCACTCATTGTAATAATCATACGGACTTTCGGACCATCTGTCAAGAAGCTTGTTTAATGTTTTTTTATCTTCTTCGATATCGGTGCTGCCGTATTGATCCGGATTTCGATTGACGGTAACGAGATGATTATTATCTGTTTTAAAATCAATGCGGAAAATACAGTATCCCGTCCAGCTGCGATGCGCCATAAGTGTTGAGCCTTCCATATAAAAAAACCATTTATCCTCCATTGCCTGCGGTATATTGCCGCGGCTGAGAGATTTCATTTCAGTATCGGAAAACTTCCTTGTAAGCACGAATGTTTCATGCTGTTTGGGCATAGGCTCGGTTTTCCAGTCTTCACGGCAAGCAACGCGCTGTTCTCTGTTTTTTTCCATATGCTATCTCCTGCACCACAATTATTATTTTGATATAAATACGGTTGTATGTTTTTGAAACTGCTGAAAATTCATTATGAATATCTCTTCGGTCCCGGGTCAATAAGCAAGCTCCGGACTTTTTTTGTCACGTCAGCTGCTTGTATTTTTCATTGCCGTGACATTCACGATATGTCATGATCAGTTCTTTTTTTGGCGATCTTTGTTCTGTTTCGCTTCCGCCGCTTTCATAGCTTCGTTCGCCTCTTCATCCCAGACGGTCCGCTCAGGGCCGAGTGTGCCGTACATCGTGTTTTCAAACGAATACGTCATTTTTGAGGTTTTGATCAGTCTTTCATTCTCAATATCGTCGGCAAATGTGCCAAGACGGCTGTAAATATCCTGAGTGATCTCATAATCATACTGTTCTCGTCCCTCGCGGCTCGTATAAATGATCTCCGCAAAGCAACGTCCTGTATCCGGATCGTAATACGCAGTCCAGTTATTGCCCTTCTTTTCCGTTTTCATGATTTTTTTAGTCTCGTTCTTTTTAGTATTACGCTTTTTTGTCATTGTTCTCTTCCTTTCGTTTGCGATCTCAAGAAACCTTTGGAGCGTTTCGTTCGAAAGTATCTGTTCACGGACTCTTTCGTTAAATTTGTTTGCGAAATCCTCAATGGTACAACCGACATAAAAGTCCTTCGGTAAAGGGTTTGCGTATTCGCCTCCGCCGTAACTGCCCGCCGAGCTGCCGGGAGTAAAACAGTTGTAATGGATGTCACACGAACCGTTTTCGTGAAAACGGAGAGTGATTATATCATGTTCGTGAGCGATCGCGATATCGTCGTCTGCAAGATGGATATCTCTGTGAAGAAAATCAAGTCCGTTTTCTTCCGCAAACTTTTCGGCAAACGTTTCATATTCGCCGCGGATGAGGACTTTTCTTTTACGCCACCGTTTCAGCAGATCAGACGATGCGGCGGCAGAGGCGACTGTTCGGTTCAGAATAAGGCAGCTTATATGCGAAAACGCATCGAGGTAGCCATCGCCAAGTTTTGTTATTCCCTCAGTCACGCTGAGAGTATCGTATTCTTTCGCCCATTTTCTGTCCGATTGATGCCATATCTCTGCATCTTCACGGTATATCTCGCCTTTGCCCTCAACTTCAAGCAGCCCGCTGTAATGATTTATGTAAATTATCTTTTCGTTGTGTTTTGAAAAATACACGCAAAGTCCTCTTTTCTGTTTTAAATATGTCAAAACGGATTTTCGGTAAGATTTTTCGGTACTTTATTCTGAAGGATCAAAACGCCGATCGCTGAAAACAGCATTCACCGGCGCTGTTTTTTCCTTCTATTTTTGTATTATACCCGAAATATTCCGATTTTTCAAGAGGAATCATTAAAAAATATTTGTATCTGCTTTATTGATCGTTTTCAAGAGCAGTTTCGGAAAAAACGTTTGCGCGGGGTTTTATCAGATTATAATATTATAGAAAAAGAAGAAAATCCTGCACTTACGCACAGGATTTTTTTGTTATGATCTCAGATTATTTTTCATTTTTGATCAGCGCAGGATTCAAACGAATAATCCTTAATCATGGAAGAGTCTCTGACAACAAGCCAGGAATCTCCGTCAAATATCATACTTGCAAGTCTGAAGATCTCTGCGGCATACAGCATTTTTGAAAACGAAACCTGGCAGGAGACCGGCATTTTCTCGTCTTCATCATCACTGAAACTCGTAACTATGTCTGCGGAGGAAAGAGCGCAAATCGCCCCAACGACCGTATATTCGGGAAGCCCGCATGATTCCATGATTTCCGACAAATAAAACTTCGTTTGGCTCGCTTTGTTTCTTTTAAAGCCTTCAGTGTAGAGATAACAAACTATTTTTCGGACAGAAGGGTCAGACAACGCTTTCAGAATATTTCCGCACTCCGCCGTGCAAAACCGCCCTATATCGCCGTCCTTGAAACTCGTATCGATAAAAGCAAATTCGTCGCGTATCACTACTGCGCCGTGTGTATTTGAGATGCATCCGAGCATATCGCCTTTTTTCAGACATTCTCTCTGATAATTCAACTCCTCATCGTCTGTTTTGCCGCCCGGAGAAAAACGGCAGCGGGATGCCTGATAAAACGACAGATGCAAATCGTCAAAAGCGGCTTTCGGATAGGTGTCTGCCGTCGTTTTTTGCGAGACCTTTTTTTGATCTTCGATCCCGAAGAGCTCGTTGAGAGTTATTTTCAGCGTTGCGGCGATCTGCGGAAGAAGATAAATGTCCGGCGCAGTCATTCCGTTTTCCCATTTCGAAACAGCCTGATTGGAAACTCCAAGCAATGCTCCGAGTTTTTCCTGACTCAAGCCGAGCTTTTTTCGCTTTTCTGATATAATGTTTCCTATGTTCATCGCTTTACCTCCTTATTACGATCACATTATATCATAAGGAATTAAAAAATACAACCAACCGTTTTTATATTCGTGCAAAAAAAAATTCTCCGTTTGGTTGGATTTTTAAGGAATTACAAAGAGAGAAAACTCGCCACCGGGAAGATACTTTCCAAATGCTTCCGCTTTAAGCAATCGATCGCAGGAGGACGGATTTTTAATTTCTTTGAAGTCAATATACGCTATACATCTGTTTTTATCGTCAACGCATCACAATGCATCGCCAAAAAGTCTTCGTTTCTCCCGTATCGTTCTTTTGTGTAACGTTCAGTTATTCAAAACTCCAGAACCCGGTGCCTGTTTCGGGGTCATACTGACGGCCGATCGTTCCGCCTTGAACCGGTCTCAGCTCGATCTCCGCAGTATAGAGGACCGTTATTGCTTTGATATGTCCTCCCGCAACGCAGTGAGCTCCGTTGTCGTCCTTATATGTAAACAAGGCGTGAGTATGGGCAAAAAGTCCGTCGGCGTCAGAAACAACGTTGCCGTTAAGTGAGATGAGCTCAAGCATTCCCTGAACGATTCTTGTTTCAAAAGTCCCTTTTTCGGGAATAAATGTCTGGATCTGAGCCTCGCTGCAGCCGCCTATCCCGCTGAAAACGGCGGAGCATATCTTTTCTTTTCCGCAGATATCCAGTATGCCGCCGACGATCTCGTCGCCCTTGTCCATACGTATGTATACCGTATCTTTATACTTT
>JAEEJJ010000094.1 GCA_016281805.1 Clostridiales bacterium | reverse complement strand
CTTCATATGAAGGCGCGCTCCGTTGAAGCCTGCCTTTTTTGAAAGGATAATATCGTTTTTCAGATCGTCGTCAGAAGGTGCGGTATATATTCCGTCCGGATAAAAGCCCTGGTCAAGAACAAGGCGCTGAAAAACAGGTTTGTTGTTTAGCTCTATTGCATATCCGTTTATAGATACCTTTCTCATTCCGAAATAAGCAACCGCTTCGTCCTTGCCTATTCTGAGTTTGAGATCGTAAAGAGTGGGATTTTCCAAAGACCACAGAGACGGATCTTTTATTTCGAGAGAAGTTTCCGCGGCTTTTCCTTTTACTTTGATCTCTGTAAAGGAAACAGACTTGCCATTCAGAAGTGCTTCGGCGTAAAACGTTTCTGAACACTCTTTGTTGAAGGTGGCAACGATATGAAGTTTTTCATTATCGATATCCGGAGTGAGCTTAAGCTTTTTAATATATACATCGGGAACGAATTCGAGCCAAACCGTTTGCCAGATGCCTGTTGTGCGCGTATAAAGGCATCCGTAATTTGCGTATTGCTGACTTTGTTTTCCTGAAGGCTGAAGGGGACTTCTTGTATCGTCAACTGCGTTTACGGTAACGATATTTTCCCCTTCGGTGCACAACTCTGTTATATCAAAAGAAAACGGAGTATATCCGCCTTTATGTTTGCCTGCGGCACGTCCGTTTATCCAGACCTCGCAAAGGTAGTCGACTGCACCGAAATGAATTATTATTCTTCCGTCGAAGTCGCCTTTTTCGAGAGAAAACGACCGTTTATACCACACGCTCTTCATAAAATCAGTGTATTCTATACCGGATAATTTTGATTCGGGAGCAAACGGGACATTGATCTTCATATCATAGCAGGCATTTTCATAAAACTTGCGTTCTTTGCCCGAACAGCCGTGATCAATAAGAAAATCCCATTCTCCATTAAGGTTGCGCCATTTTTCGCGAACAAGACCGGGACGGGGATATTCGGTTCTCATCATAATAACTCTCTCCTCTTTTTTCGATTGTTGTAATTTCTTACTGCAGAGAATCTGCGAGTTTATCAAGCCAGTCGCCAACAAAAAGTTCGATAAGTCCGTCATCACAGAGCTTTGCGACAGCGGGATCGACCGGTATGCGTGCGGTGTTTTCCACTCCGTATTGAGATACGACCTCGGGTAATTTGCTCTCGCCGTAAATATTGATCTTCTTGCCGCAGTCGGGGCAAAGAAGATAGCTGTAATTTTCCACTACTGCCTTGATCGGAATACTCATCTGCTTTGCCATATTTACCGCTTTGCCAACGATCATCGTTACAAGATCCTGAGGAGATGTAACAACAACAGCGCCGTCTACCGGAATAGACTGAAATACCGTAAGAGGCACATCACCTGTTCCCGGAGGCATATCTATAAACATATAGTCTATATCTCCCCATATTACGTCGGTCCAGAACTGTTTTACCGCTCCGGCAATAACAGGACCTCTCCAGATGACCGGAGATGTGGGATCGTCAACAAGAAGATTCAGCGACATTATTTTAATACCTGTTTTTGTTTCAACAGGGAAAAGCCCTGTGTCGTCGCCTTTCGCGCGTTCTTTTATGCCGAATATCCTCGGAATAGACGGACCGGTGATATCAGCGTCAAGAACAGCAGTTTTGAAACCTCTTCTCTGCATTGTAACGGCAAGAAGCGAAGTTACAAGACTTTTACCTACTCCTCCTTTGCCTGAAACAACACCTATCACGTTTTTGATGCTGCTCATGGCATGAGGAGATTCTATAAAATCGGTTTTTTCTTTTCTGGCGCAGTCCGAACCGCAGGTTTTGCAATTATGGGTGCATTCTTCAGCCACTTTATTTATCTCCTTTATAAAAGCATATTTGTGATTAGATTATATCATATCATTTCAAAGTTATCAAGGGATGAATTCCGAATAAAATGTTACATAAGAAGGATGTTGCGAAATAAAGATGAAAACCGGCCATTGGTGCGAAATCGTTAACATTTTGCGAAATCTGAAGGATTTTTATTGACAGAGAGGCATTATGTGTGATAAAATATATTGTTGTGATATTCATATACTGAAAGGACAGATAAAAACTTATGATCTGCGAAAATCTCAGAAACGTTGCAATAATTGCCCACGTTGACCACGGTAAAACAACGCTTGTAAACGAGATGCTCAAGCAGGGCGGCGTTTTCAGAGAAAATCAGGTGGTTGCCGACAGAGTAATGGACTCTAACGACCTTGAACGTGAAAGAGGAATAACCATACTTGCAAAAAATACCGCCGTTCATTACAAAGACACAAAAATCAACATCGTTGACACTCCGGGCCACGCAGACTTCGGCGGAGAGGTTGAACGTATCCTTAAAATGGTAAACGGCGTGCTTCTTCTGGTTGATGCTTTTGAAGGACCGATGCCGCAGACACGGTTTGTTTTGCAGAAGGCGCTTGATCTCGGGCATAAGATAATTATTGTTGTAAACAAAATAGACAGACCCGACGCGCGTCCCGATGAAGTTGTAAACGAAATACTCGAGCTGCTGCTTGATCTTGACGCAACAGAAGAGCAGCTTGAATCTCCGGTAATATTTGCTTCCGCAAGAGCAGGCACCGCGTCACTTTCTCCGGACGGACAGGAAAAAGATCTGAAAGTGCTTTTCGATACGATAGTCGATTATATCGATCCGCCGTCAGGCGACGAAAACGGACCGCTTCAGATGCTTGTTTCATCAATAGATTACAGCGATTATGTAGGAAGAATCGCCGTAGGCAGAGTTGAAAGAGGAACGATAAAGCAGGGCATGGATGTCGTGCTTACAGACTGGCACAAGCAGCGCCCGGACAGCAAGGCGAAAGCCGTAAATATTTATACATTTGACGGTCTTGCAAGAAAACCCGTTACCGAAAGCACCGTTGGAGATATCATATGCGTTTCGGGAATCGAAAACGTTAATATAGGAGACACTATCTGCTCCCCTGCATGCGTTGAGGCTCTTCCGTTCGTAAAAATAACCGAACCTACAATGGAAATGACGTTTATGGTCAACGACTCCCCGTTTGCAGGCCGTGAAGGTAAATTCGTAACATCAAGAAATCTGCGCGAACGCCTTTTCAGAGAGCTGCTCAAAGACGTATCTTTGCGAGTTGAAGAAACAGATACGACCGAGGCATTCAGGGTATGCGGAAGAGGCGAAATGCATCTTTCTATACTTATTGAAAATATGCGCCGCGAAGGATATGAATTCCAGGTATCAACACCGAGAGTCCTTTTCAAGGAAATAGACGGCGTTCAGTGCGAACCGGTCGAACGCGTTATCATGGATATTCCCGAATCTGCCATGGGCGCAGTAATGGAAAAAATGGGTATAAGAAAAGGCGAATTTCAGCATATGTCCTCTGTAGGAGGAAGAACTCGTCTTGAATTTATAATTCCTTCAAGAGGTCTTTTCGGTTACCGTTCAGATTTTCTTACCGACACGCGCGGCGAAGGAATACTGAATTCCATCTTCGAAGGTTACGCTCCGTTCAAGGGCGATATTCCGAGAAGAGACAAAGCGTCGCTTGTTGCATATGAAACCGGTGAAGCAACAACTTACGGCATTTTCAACGTTCAGGTACTCGGCACTATGTTTATCGACCCGCAGGAAATGGTATATGCCGGCCAGATAGTAGGAGAAGCGCTCAAGAACGATGAAATAACCGTAAACGTATGCAAGAAAAAACACATGACCGCTATACGCTCCGCAGGCAAGGACGAAGCTTTACGCCTTGTTCCTCCCCGCAAAATGAGCCTTGAACAGGCACTTGAGTTTATTGCGGACGACGAGCTCGTTGAAGTAACGCCTAAATCAATGCGTTTGAGAAAAAAGATACTCAATCACGATATCCGCATGAAACAACTCATGCGTTCAAGGGAAAAATAATACTGCTTCTTATTTTTGCCACACTTTATTTTCAAAATATACAATAAAAACATTGCGTAAACCTATTGACAAAAAGCAGTGAATCTGATATAATATTCAAGCACGCAGGAGTGGCGGAATTGGCAGACGCACTACTTTGAGGTGGTAGCGGGCGAAAGCTTGTGTGGGTTCAAGTCCCGTCTCCTGCACCATAAAAAAAGACTTACCTTTCGGTAAGTCTTTTTTTATTGATCTGT
>JAEEJJ010000093.1 GCA_016281805.1 Clostridiales bacterium | reverse complement strand
TACACCGTAAACATAATCATCGGGGACATCGGGTCCGTGTGGAAACGGAAGGATTCCGAAATCATATATTTTCTGAGCAATGATTGCGTCTCTACCGTAAATATATCCCGTATATACGGCAGCCATTGCCGCCTCTTCACGACAGAACCCCTGAGCGATCTCATCGTGATTATAGCGCAGGGCATTTTTATGAAGGCAAGTATCTTTAAATGTCTGATAGAAATTGATAGACGCTTCTATTGCGCTCATTCCCTGTTTATCATACATTGAAAAATACGGATTGCCGTCTGCATCTATAGAGATAGGCGCTGCTCCGTTGGAAAAAAGAAACATTTCGGTAAGAACGGAAGAAGATGCCATAAAACCGTAATGTTTGACAGTTCCGCCCTCCTGCAGGTGAGCAGCCTCGACTACTTCGCTGAAGTTTTTCCAGTTCCATGATTTTGTTTCAACATATTCTCTCGGATCGCCTAAACCGTTTGCAGCAAATATTGCTCCGTTGAAAACGATCGGATAGCCGAAATTGATCTGAGTAAGCTCCGGCCAGGCAGCAGGAACAAGACCGTAGAGATCGTTATTGAAAAACATAGTTTCCAGAAACGGAAGCTCACCCCATTTGGAAGAATCCGTAATATCAATGATATCCGACACTTCGCTCATACCGACGTACAGACCTGCACGGCAGTTATCACCTATCATATCCGAAATACCGGAAACTATATCGGCAACATATACCCCAGAATATACGGGAGCCTTGACATATTCGTGAAGGCCCGTGCGTGATTCGATTATCAGTGTGCAGTTATGGTTTTGTTCAAGATCCTTAACTCGTTTTATAGCTGCATCAGCAAGAACCGTATTGTATGTATAGCCTAAGAAAGAGTCGTTTGAAGCGGAAACTGCCCAGTTCATAACAGGATCGAACAAATATTTGAGTTTCTGTCCGTCAAAATCTGCTTCATTTGTTTCATATGTTGCCAGATCCAGATCAAAGACCTCTTCGCCTGCACCGGAGCATGAAACAGCTGTAAACAAAACTGCTGAACAGAAAATCGCTGCAACTATTCTTCTTATTTTCACTTCTACAAATCCCCTCTGATGTTTTAAAAATCAATTATTCTGTATTGTTGCGGGAACCCACGGAGCATCAAGAAATACTTTTTCTTTTCCTGGATTTGCCCACTTGATCGCATTTCTTACTACAGTGAGATAATTTTCGTCATAGAATGTCGGGTTTGTTTCATGACCGGGCTGGAAGTAGAATATTTTGCCGAGTCCTCTTGTGAATGTGACACCTGAGCGGAAAACTTCGCCGCCTGAGAACCAGCCTATGAAGATATTGTCGTCCGGTCTCGGAATATCGAAAAATTCACCGTATGTTTCTTCGTGGGGAATAATGAATTTATCCCCTATACCCTGCGTGATGGGGTGAGACGGATTTACATTCCAGATAACCTCAGTATCGCCTGATTCACGCCATATAAGTCTGCCGGTCGTTCCGAGAAGACGTGTAAACGGTTTTGAATAATGTGCAGAGTGAAGAGCGATAAAGCCCATGCCTGCCTGAACGTGGCGGATAACACGCGCAACGATCTCATCGTCAACAAGATGATGTCCGCAATGAGCCCACCAAATCAAAACATCGGTTTTTGCAAGAAGTTCTTCAGTAAGGCCGTGTTCAGGCATATCCTGAGTAGCTTCGGTCACATCAAAAAGGTCATTGCCTGCCGTTATTCCTTTTTTCAATGCGGCGTTCATACCGTCCGGATAAACAGCTTTTACGGCATCATCCGTTGCATCCTGCATATGTTCATTCCAAACAACAACGTTTATTTTTTTCATCATATATACCTCTGTAATTAAAATATTTTCTGATTTAAGTATCGGATTTCTTACTGTATTTCCGCTACGTTTATCCAGCAGCGGTTTTCGATCGATTTATCAACGGCGTCAAGAACCTGACAGCATTTATAACCGTCATAGAAATCGGGACATGTAGCCTTATCGTTGGCGATCGCTTCGTAGAATTCATAAAATTCGTGAGCGAAGGTATTTTCATATCCAAGAACATGACCTGCCGGCCACCAGTGAGACGCATAGTTATGGCATCCTTCAGACGCCTGAATGAGACGAAATCCCTGAAGATCTTCTTCGTCTTCGCGGCTCATATACCAAAGCTCGTTCATCCTCTCAAACGAGAACTTCAACGAACCCTTGTCTCCGTTTATTTCGAATGACATATCGTTTTTATGACCTGCGGCAAAGCGTGTTGCTTCAAATACGCCCAACGCTCCGTTTTCGAATTCAGCCATGAATATTGTGGCGTCGTCAACAGTTACTTTTCCGAGAGGAGCATCCGCCCCGGCTTTTCCGGAAAGACCGGTCATTTTTTCAACAAGAGGTCTTTCGGTAACAAATGTTTTAGACATTCCCATTACTTTGGAAAACTCGCCCACAAGATATCTTGCCGCATCTATAACGTGAGCGCCGAGATCGCCGTGAGAGCCTGAACCGCAGACGGATTTGTCAAGTCTCCAAACAAGCGGGAAATCGGGGTCTATGATCCAGTCCTGAAGAAAAGAACCTCTGAAGTGGAATATTTTGCCTATCTTGCCGGAATCTATCAGTTTTTTAGCAAGAACAACTGCGGGAGCAAAACGGTAATTGAATCCTACCTGGTGCTTTATGCCTGCTTTGTTTGCCGCATCAAGCATCTGTTTTGCATCGGAAGTGTTTAAAGCAAGCGGTTTTTCGGAAAAAATATGCTTTCCGGCGGCCGCAGCTGCAAGCGCGATTTCCTTATGCACATTTGACGGCGCCGTAATATCAATAACATCTATGTCATTACGGGCAACAAGTTTTTCCCAGGAAGTTTCACACGATTCCCAACCGAACTTTTCCCTGCTCTGTTCCACCCATTCGGGATCTCTGCCGCAGATAGCTTTTTTAACAACATTTGCGGAAGTGTCGAAAAACATCGGCAGCTGGGTAAGTCCGTTTGAATGAGCTTTACCCATAAATTTGTAGCCGACAAGTCCTACATTAATGTTCTTTTTCATTACTGTTAACCTCCGTTATTAATATTTTAAAAATCAGCCTTCGTATTCTTCGATCGTTATACCGATGATCGTTACATCTTCAAGCGGTTTGCTTGCAATGTTGACAGGAACTGCTGCAATCGCATCCACAACGTCCATACCTTCGATGACCTGTCCGAAAACTGTATGATGTCCGTCAAGCCAGGGGGCTCCTCCGCCCATTTTTTTATACAGTTCCACGACTTCTTCGCTGACACCGTATCTGGATTTTATTATTTCCCAGTTTTCATCTGAATAGCCGTTATTCTGATTAATGAAAAACTGACTTCCGTTTGTATTTGCTCCTGCATTAGCCATTGAAAGAGCGCCTCTGAAGTTGAAAAGATACTTCGAAAACTCATCCTCAAAAGATTTGCCCCAGCAGCTTTCGCCGCCTGATCCGCTTGCAGTCGGGTCTCCGCCCTGGATCATAAACTCGTTCATTACGCGATGGAAAGTAATGCCGTCATAATATCCGTTTTCGGAAAGAGTAATAAAATTCTCAACAGCCTTGGGTGCGATTTCAGGAAAGAACATGAGTTTTATTGTTCCCATGCTTGTTTCCATAACGGCTATCTTATCCCCTTTCTCGGGTTTTTGATTTTGTAATAGTTTTTCAAACTCCAAAGAATAATTCCCTTCTTCCTGTTTTCCGCCATCATCTTTTGCGCATGAGCACATGGTAAAACACATCACAGCCGCAACAGCAATAAGAAAAGAACGGAACAATATTTTTTTCATAACAGTACTTCCTTGTGTAAAATCATAATATAGCTGTTTTTATTATATACTTTTTTCTGTCACATGTCAAGTTTTTTAGAAGAAAAAAATAAAACAACGACGAAAAATAGAATTTTCATCGATCTGACAATCGCAGGTCTCAAAAAAAAGATGAAAAAGAGTGCCCGCAAAGACACTCTTTTTATGTTATTTAAGTTTTTCAATAAATTTAATGAGATCTGTATAGTCTCCGTGAGGATATAAAGATATATCTTCGCCTTTTTTGTTAATCAGACAGTTTGTGAGAAGAAATACATTCATACCTGTTTTCCTTGCAGGCATATCTTCTGATACATCGTTGCCTACCATAACGCATTCTTCCGGTTTTTTATTTATTTTTGCAAGAATTTCAAGATAATATCCCGGAAAAGGCTTACTGTAATGACTGTTTTCATATGATGTGATAATGCTGAACATTTTTTCATCTATCCCTGCCCACGAAAGCCTTGAGCGCATGGCAATATCGGGGAAAAGCGGGTTTGTGGCGCAGACAAGTTCAAAACCGCTGTTTTTCAGATAAGAGACGGTTTCTGAGGCCCTTTGATCATATCCGCAGACTGTTTTGGATAAATTGTATTCATTTTCATAAAACGAGTCGAAAACAGATTTATGCTCGTATACTTTATTTCCGTATATTTCAGCAAATTTCTGCCAGAATATCTCCTCGTTTGTCCTCTTCCCGTCGTTTCTAACCATAAATTCCGTAGCGGAGAGAAGATTTGAAATAAATTCTTTTTTATCGTAGCCGAGTGGTTCGACTTTTTTAGCCAGATTCGAAAGATAGAGATTAAGGTATTCCTCAAGATCCATCGGAAGAAGTGTTCCGTCAAGATCGAAAAGAACCGTTGTAACAGACATATAATACCCCGTATGAATTATTATTTACTTATATTTTCGCTGATGTATCTTGCAACGTGAACGCCGCTTGCGGAAGCATGAGAAAGCGAGTGCGTTATACCGCTGCAATCCCCTATTACGAAGAGACCATTATGTTTTGTCTGGAGATTTTCGTCGAGAGCGACTTCCATATTATAGAATTTTACTTCCACACCGTAAAGCAAAGTGTCGCCTGAGGCTGTACCCGGAGCGATTTTGTCAAGCGCATAAATCATTTCGATAATACCGTCAAGAATTCTTTTGGGCATTACGAGGCTCAGATCACCCGGTGTTGCGGCAAACGTAGGCACAGTAAACGATTCGCTGATCCTTGCGGCAGTGCTTCTGTGCCCCGAAACAAGGTCGCCGAATCGCTGAATGATTATTCCGCCTCCCAGCATATTGGAAAGACGAGCGATACTTTCACCGTATCCGTTGGAATCTTTGAACGGTTCAGAAAAGTGTTTTGCAACGAGAAGGGCAAAATTAGTGTTTTCGGTCTGCAGAGCGGGATCTTCGTAACTGTGTCCGTTTACGGTAACGATGCCGTTCGTATTTTCACTTACGACTGCACCGCGAGGATTCATGCAGAATGTTCTTACAAGGTCTCCGTATTTTTCTGTTCTGTATACGATCTTGCTTTCGTAAAGTTCATCGGTAAGATGAGAGAAAAGGACTGCGGGCAATTCAACTCTTACACCGATATCAACTCTGTTGCTTTTTGTAGGTATATCAAGATCACGGCAAACAGACTCCATCCATGAACTGCCGCTTCTGCCTGCGGAAATAATGCATTTATCTGCTTCAAACTGTTCTCCTTTTTCCGTTGTGATCCTGAAAACGCCATCTGCTTTTTCTACTTTTACAGCGGGAGAATTGAATCTGAAGTCAATTTTATCCTTCAGCTCTTTATAGAGATTATCAAGCACTATATAATTGATGTCGGTACCAAGATGACGCACAGAGGCGTCAAGAAGGTGAAGATTGTTTTGAAGGCATAATGTTTTTATTGCGGTATTGGCAGTGCTGTAAAGTTTTGTTCCCGCGCCGCCGTATGCCAGATTTATACCGTCAACATAATGCATAAGATCAATGGCCTGTTGCTTGCCTATATATTCGTAAAGAGTGCCGCCGAACTGATTTGTAATATTGTATTTACCGTCGGAAAAAGCGCCTGCACCGCCGAAGCCGTTCATGATCGAACACGGTTTGCAGTTGATACAGCTTTTAATATTTTTGCCGTCTATAGGACATTTTCGTTTATTCAGCGGATTGCCGGTTTCAAGAACGGTTATACTAAGCTCAGGATGAAGCTTAATAAGCTCATACGAAGAAAATATACCGCCCGGACCGGCACCGATTATTACAATATCTTTTTTCATAAAAATATCTCCTTAAAGATGGATCATCACGCCGTATATTATACAACATATCGAAAAAAAAATCAATAGAATAAAAAAAATCATTCCGAAATGTCAAAAAGCCGGTTTGTAAAAATTTATTAAATTTAAAAAATTACGGCTTTATTGCACAAGGGTATTGACAAACGGGAAATTTCTGATATAATATAGTTGAATAATTGTTCAACTGTTTGATTGGAGGACAAAGAAATGACTGACGAATCGGTTTGTCAATGTGACCATATTCACGAAACAGAAGTAAGCAATACAAAAAAGACAATGCTTAAAGATGATGATTATATTGCGCTTTCAACTCTTTACAAGATGTTTGCCGACCCGACAAGGATAAAACTTTTGCACGCACTTGAAAAGAGTGAATTATGCGTATGCGATCTGGCTGCGCTTCTCGGAATGACAAAATCTGCAATCTCACATCAGCTAAAAGCATTAAAGCTTTCCGATCTTGTAAAATTCAGAAAAGAAGGACAAAATGTTTATTATTCTCTTGCTGATGATCATGTAAAACTGATAATCGATATGGGACTTGAACATATAAACGAATAAATCGCAAAGAAAGCTTTATCTTCTTTTTATCATTTTAAGTTGAATAATTGAGCAACTATTTGTGGGGTTAATATGAATAGAGAGTATTATCTGAAGGGGCTTGACTGTCCCAACTGTTCGGCAAAAATCGAAAATGATGTAAATAAACTGACATATGTTAAATCTGCCAGGGTAAACCTGGTAAAGCAATACTTATATGTTGAATTTGACTGCGCAGACGAGAAAAATCTCGATAAAGATGTTAAAAACATCGTATTTTCTTACGAGCCCGACGTTGAAGTGTCAGCAAGGGAAGTAACTGAAGAAAGAGATGCAAAAAAGGGTTCTCACAGTCATGAAGAAACACATCAGGATTCTGAAAATGACGATGAAGATGACAGCAGAAAGGATTTGATTAAAATAATAGCCGGCGGAGTGATATATGCTGCCGCGTTGATACTTAATGCCGCAACCGATCTTCCGTTCCCGGCATACATTGCAATGCTTGCTGTATCATATATAATACTCGGCGGCGAAATAATTCTGAATGCGCTGAAAAACATTGCGAACGGCCATATTTTTGATGAGAATTTTCTGATGACAGTGTCTACAGTCGGCGCATTTGCGATCGGAGAATACCCTGAAGCTGTTGCCGTTATGCTGTTTTATACGATAGGAGAATTTTTTCAGTCACTCGCGGTCCGCCGTTCACGAAAATCGATAAAAAAGCTGCTTGAAATCCGTCCGGAAACAGCAACGGTTATACGAAACGGTAGTGAAATCACGCTCGATCCCGAAAATATCGAACCCGGTGAAACCTTAATAATACGCCCCGGAGAAAGAATACCGATAGACGGAACAGTAACAGAAGGTGTATCATCTATTGACACAAAAGCAGTAACCGGAGAGTCGATGCCCAAAGATGTATGCGAAGGAGACGAAATTCTTTCGGGATGTATCAATATGAGCGGTGTACTGAAAATCAGGACAACGAAAAGTTTTGGTGAATCGACCGCTTCAAAGATCATAGAACTTGTAGAGAACGCATCTTCCAACAAAGCGCCTGCCGAAAACTTTATAACAACTTTTGCTAAATACTACACGCCCGCGGTAGTTCTTGCCGCATTGCTTCTGGCTATCGTGCCTCCCCTTTTCTTCGGAGAACGCTGGGCAGACTGGCTTTACAGAGGTTTCTCGTTTCTTGTAATATCGTGCCCGTGCGCACTTGTAATATCAATTCCCCTCGCCTATTTCGGCGGAATCGGCGCAGCATCGCGCCACGGTATACTCGTAAAAGGCGGAAATTATCTTGAGGCGCTGAACAACGCAGACACAATGGTTTTCGACAAAACAGGAACGATCACAAAAGGCGTTTTCAAGGTAGCGAAAATAATTCCGGCAGAAGGTAAAACAGAAGAAGAAACTTTAAGGGAAGCGGCACACGCAGAGGCGTTTTCAAACCATCCGATCGCCAAGTCGATCGCCGATCATTATGCAACGGATATCGACCGAAACAGCATTTCAGACTATGAGGAATTTTCGGGATACGGCGTTATGGCAAACTGGAACGGAAAGGTTTTGCTGGCAGGAAATGAAAAGCTGATGCAAAGCAGAAATATTGATTTTTCAGTATGCGACGATCCGGGAAGTAAAATATATGTAGCCGCTGACGGAAAATATTCAGGATGTATCATTATTTCAGACGAAATAAAGCCGGACAGTAAGACTGCGGTAGAAAGGCTGAAAAAGCTCGGCATAGTCAAAACAGTAATGCTTACAGGAGACAGCGAAAAAATCGCTGCAGACATTGCAAAAAGAACAGGTATAGACGAATACAAAGCTGAACTTTTACCTCATGAAAAAGTTGAAATACTTGAAAAACTGAAAGAAAACTGTAAGAAGAACAAAAAAATTGCATTTGCGGGAGACGGAATAAACGACGCGCCGTCGCTTTCATGCGCAGACATAGGCATAGCAATGGGCGGAATCGGGTCCGATGCAGCAATTGAAGCAGCTGATTTTGTGATAATGACAGACGAACCGTCTAAAATTGCCGATGCAATGAAAATTGCGCGTGAAACGAAAAAAACGGTTATCGCAAATATTATTTTTGCGTTAGGTGTAAAAGCAATATTTCTTATATTGAGCGCGTTCGGACTGGCAAATATGTGGCAGGCTGTTTTTGCCGACGTCGGAGTTGCACTGATTGCAATACTGAATTCGATCAGGATACTCAGGAAATGATCTTCAATAATCTATGAACGATAAAACGAGCCTTATAAAGCTCGTTTTATTTGTTTTTTTAACAATTTTTGAATAATTATTGAAAATGATTGACAAAATTAAAAAAAAATGGTATCATTTATTTAGTCATGAATTTTTTTCAGTCGGAGGTTTACTATATGAAGAAACTGACAATAATGATAATCGTTTCTGTTTTACTGTTATCGATTATTTTCTGCGGTTCCGGCTGCTCTAACGAAAACAATACTGAAGATCTTGACACATTACTTCAAACAAAAGATGATGGCTCGAAAGGTCTTTTCGACGAACAGCAGATAATAGAAGATAATCCAGTGGAAAACGACGTATTCGTAAGCGTATGGCCGGATGAGTTACCGGAGTCATATATGAACGGAGTTCATGTTTATGACGGAAGACCGGTTACATTCTACACTGAAGTCAAACCAGGCGAATGGGTAGGCGAATGGTATTACTCAAGCATGTATCTTTATGACTTTCCTGATCCTGAGCCTTATTTTCATAATTTCGGGAAATCGTTTCTTGACGAAAAAAAAATCATCATTTTCAAATATGATAAAATAAAAACTTCAGAAGACGGTATTGATGAAAAAGACGCAATAAGCAAGGAAGATTTTGATTTATTTATAGATAATCTGATTTTGGCAGGTTATTCCGATAACAGCGAGAGAACGGAAACGACATATTACTGTGAAAAATACGGTGTAGGAATAACAATAGTTCTTACAAATGAATTTCCTTTTGTTGACGACGATCCGAAGCTGCACCCTTACCCAACCACCGTTGACTGTTGTTATGTCAGACTTCAGCTTATAGATCCTGATTATGTGATGGATCTTGAAGAGCTGAAGGCAGAAGAATACCGGAAATGGCTTGAAAAAAAGCACTAAAATTTTCTATTAAATTTTCAAAAGACTATTGCAATATAGAACATTTTTTGAATTTTAATCAAAGAATATTGACAATGGAATAAAAAATGGTAAAATACTGTTGAAAACAGCGATTTATTATTATTTTGAGAAAGGAATAATTACTATAAAAAAAATCATTTCTGTTTTACTGATCTCTTCATTTATGAAAAAGACTATTTTCACACTTATTACGCTTATTTGGGCACTTTGTTTTTTCTGCTCCTGCAGTTCTGACTATAATCCGACAGATATTGAAAAACTACTTAAAGAAAAAAAATCAGATACAGTTATTTCAAGTGAGGAAAACACTGAACAGATTTTATTAAATGATGAGTTCGTAAGCGTGTGGCCTGATGAGCTACCTAAGAACGAGACAAGCGAGATGTTTCCGGATAGCGGCAGACCCATTCAATTCTGGATTGAAATTGAACCCGGGGTATGGACAATATACTATGATTACACAAGCATGTATCTTTATGACTTTCCTGATCCTGAGCCTTATTTTCATAAATTCGGAAGAACGTTTCTTGACGAAAAAAAAATCATCATTTTTAAATATGATAAAATAAAAACTTTAGAAGACGGTATTGATGAAAAAGACGCAATAAGCAAGGATGATTTTGATTTATTTATAGATAATCTGATTTTGGCAGGTTATACCGATAACAGCGAGAGAACGGAAACGACATATTATTGCGAAAAATACGGCGTGGGAATAACGATCGTCCTTGCAGATGTTTTTCCGTTCGCAGACGACGATGAAAAACTACGGGCTTTTCCAACGGGAGTAGACTGCTGTTATGTCAGACTTCAGCTTATAGATCCGGATTATGAGATGGATCTTGAAGAGCTGAAGGCAGAAGAATACCGGAAATGGCTTGAAAAGCACTAAAATTTTCTATTAAATTTTCAAAAGACTATTGCAATAAAGATCATTTTTTGAATTTTAATCAAAGAATATTGAAGAACAAAACTTTCTCGAAGCACGACTTGATTCAGGTTGTTATGGTGGACATACCTGTGAAGGGGTTGCACTTGCTTCAGTTGAGTATGATCATGTTATGTTAAATAATGATTGCGATACAAGAGCTTTTGTTACAGTCTGGGCACATGCAGGAGACTATCAGAGTATGCCTTGTCTTTTCCCAGTCGCAAGCAAAAGAAGGGCAGTTTGGTCAATTGTAGACCGCGGAGTTGATTAATTAAGCTGATCAGGCTATAAATCCTCTGTAAGCCATAACATTTTTTTCAACGGCTATTAAACAATTAGGGGGTTAACATTATGAAACGACTTTTAGTTCTTTTTTCTTTTATTATTCTAATATGCCTGACTTGCAGTTGCTCAACCGATACCAAACCATCAGAAATAGAGAATCTTTTAAGCGATAAGAAAGTATCCGAAACCAATAGCAACACACCAGATGTCATTCACGACGATAACGTATTTGTAAGCGTATGGCCGGATGAATTACCGGAAACAAATTTTAACGGAGAAATCACTCGCAGAGGAAGACCTGTTCAATTTAATTATGAAATTGCGCCCGGCTATTGGACGAGCGAATGGCGCTATTCGAGCATGTATCTATATGATTTTCCGGATCCTGCACAGTTTTTTCGTCGTGGTGGTTACTCATCTGTCCTCGATATAAACGCCATACATTTCTACTATAAAAATGTTGTTGAAGAGGACGGTCGTTTCCCGGTAGACATCGATATTACAAAAGAAGAATTTGCTTCGTTCATAGAAACAGTAAAAGAAGCCGGATACACTTACAACAGCAGGCAAACCGAAACGTCCTATTACTGCGAAAAATACGGAGTAGGAATTACTATCGTTCTCGCAAAAGATTTTCCGTGGGTTGATGAGGACCCGAGACTTGAATTTTTTGGTGATTCCGACAGGATATATGTACAGCTCCAGCTTATCGATCCTGATTATGTGATGGATCTCGATGCCATAAAGGCGGAAGAATATCAGAAGTGGCTTGAAAAACAATAATACTTTAAAACTTATACAGAGGGCGAGACTGCGTCCTCTGTTTTTATAAATATGACAGGATGTGATTATGTGACAGCATTTGATGAGTTTTTAAGATGCATGAAACGGAATGTTTCAACAACCGTCCTTACGGTGCTGCTGATCGTCTGCTGCATACTGTTTTTCTGCTATATTCTTTATTATTACAACGTTGATGACGGCTCGGTAGTTATAAAAGAAAATGAAATGTATCTGGATCATACGATATTCAGATTCGGGAAAGCAGACTACAGTCTGTTTGAGATTGAATCTGGAGGAAGGACACAAGGGTACGATCCGTTTATTACGAATAAAACGGATGACGAGCTTTACGAATACGGGCTCAAACTTGAACAGATGGTCGAAGAGATAAGGGAAAACGGTTATCTTGACTACTGTTTCACCAACACAAGCGAAAAAATACCTTTTTCGGATGTAAACAATGAACCGTATGTGCTGAGAGGATATGCGGAGCAAGGAGAGCGGGCATTGGAGATGTGGTCGCCATTTTATAAGGACGCAGGATATATAATAGTTGAAGCAGCCGAAGTGGATATAAACTTTATTAAAAATTCAAATCTGGTCCTTTCCTCGGGCAGATTACTGACTGAAGAAGATTATATCAACTACAAGCACGGAGAGCCCGTTCCCGTTTTATTGGGGCATAAATATGCAGATTATTATAATGTTGGTGATCTGATTTATCCATACAGTTACGCAAATAACGAAATAAGTACGGGAAGAGGAGCAGGCTGTCCGCTAAAAGTGGTCGGAATATTAGAAAAAGACACAATAGTGTTTAATGCTTTCGTATCTGCGGGAACAAATATGCTTGAAAATCTCGATTATACGATAGTCAAACCGCTTCTTACAAGAACAATTGCGGAAGTGCCAAGAGACAACGTTTCAGCAGTTGCCTCCGCTACTATGATGCAACACAACAGATTTTTTTACAATACAGCTTTTTACTATGAACGCAGTAAGCTTGAATACGGAAGGGATAAGCTGACGGAAATACTTGACAAATACGGGTTTACCGGATATTACACAGTCCAAAACAGCGATTACAGCGTTGAGCTTTCGGAATCGATAATGAAAGAACGGGTAACGGGGCTTTCGGTAATGTCTGCGCTTGTGGGCGTATTTACTTTTTTTGCAATAGTGATAACTCAGCTGAACAAATACAACCGCAACAGAAAAGCATATGCGATTTATATGCTTACGGGGCGCACGGTAAAAGATATAGTTTTGATGGCTGTTTTTGACATAACTCTTCATTTTGCCGCAGCGCTTTGTTTAAGCCATATTCCGCTGATCATCCTTCTTTTTCCGGAAAGTTACGGAGGGACAAGACTTTTCGGCATAATAAAATCGGTATACAATCCCGAGCTATACATATATATGGTTGTTTTAGGCGCTGCGCTCGCGCTCGTATGCGCCGTTCTGTGTTATTTTACGGTAAGAAAAACGGATATAGTATCACAGATCAAGGACGGAGAGTAAGAGATCATGAGAAGGATAAGAGTTGAAACCGTTCTGCTTGTTTTTATGTTTGCAGTAATGACGTTTTTCTTTATTGTTATGATAAATCAGGCAAAGAAAAACGATTTGAACAATCTCTATTATAATAATTTTTACTCGCAGAACGCAGTCAGACTTAAAATATCAAGAAGTTCCACAAGTGTAAAAGAAAGTGAAAAGCTGCATCCGGAAGAGTATGCGGAAGACTTTGTTTTATACAACGCTCTTGACGACAAGCTTGACGCCGCATACGATTACGACAAGGTTCGCGTTATTTTCCTTAAAGGAGATAATTTCCCAAAGCCTGATATAATCGCCGGTCGGTATTTTACGGAAGAGGATATCAGGTCCGAAGAACCGCTTTGTGTATTAGGCATGACATCATTTGACAACAACGTTGATTCTGAAGGATATTACTATTATTATGACGCTATAAACAGCAGAACAGTTAAATGCAAAGTTATAGGCGTTATGGGCATGAAAAACGGTGCGGCAAGCGACGTTGACGCAACGGTTATGATCAACTGGTACGGATATTACAACGGAATTGAAAGCGCGACAGGAACGTTTTATATAGATTCAAATTCAAAACGCGTATCAGACGGTGTTTTTGAAAAGCTGAAAAAGGAGCTTGAGGAAATATCGTCGGAGGAAAACGAGTATTCCGCCACCGAACTGCTGATGGTTGGAACTATAAGAAGCTTTTCGTATTTTACTTACTATCTGTTTATTCTCGGCTCAGTTATACTGACGATATGCATCATTATGGTTTCTCTTCGCTACTGTGACTCGCAGAGCAGAAAAACGGCGATAAAAAAGCTGTGCGGTTATTCCGGAGCTACGGTATATCTTGAAACAACGGCGCTTATAGTTGGCATATCTGCAGCGGGGCTTGCCGCAGGATTTGCGATCACCGCGCTTTTGAGGATATCAGTTGATTTCAGATATTCCGAAACGGGATATTATACGGATCTTTCTCCCGAACTTATCGCGCTCGTTTGCGCGGCTGTTATTGCATACTCCTTTATCGTAGCGATATTTCCGTCCATTAAAGCATACAGTACCGATACCTCCGACGCATTGAAGTAAAATTGTCCGAAAAGTATTGACAAAAGGCGTTTTGCGATATATAATTGTTAAAAAAACAAAGGGGAATAAAAAATGAAGCTCAGAATGCCCGACCATATATCGGTTTTTACCGATAAAGAAGCGATAAAAACGCCTTTCAAGGAGCTGTTTACAGAAAAGGACATAAAACTTCATCTGAACATAATAAACGACGAGCTTAATGTAAGAATAAGCGCTGATAAAACACCGCTGAAGTATATAAGGCTAAGATGGAATTTCCGTGCCGAAGAAAAGAGAAGCGAACCTGTTAAGATACTCGGAGACACGTATGAACGCGGTTACGCAGATCTGAGATGGGCAGGTATCGAGCCGGAAAGAATGATGCCGTGGTATATACTTGTTTCAAACGGGTCAGACTCTGTAAAAGACGTAAAAGGAAGATACACCGAGGGTTTTGGCGTTAAAGTACAGTGCTTTTCAGTGGTAACCTGGCAGTATGACGAAGCAGGCGTATCAATGTGGGCGGATATACGCTGCGGCGGCGAAGGAGTGATTCTGTGCGGAAAGGATCTTGACGTATGCACCGTTGTATTCGGGGAATACCGCGATATGTCAGCATTTGACGCCGGAAGAGAATTCTGCAAAGCAATGTGCCCGACCGCTACCCTGCCGAAGCACAAGGTATACGGTTCAAACAACTGGTATTACGCATACGGCAAAAGTTCAAGAGAAGATATTCTCAACGATACACGTATAGTTGCCGAACAGTGCAAAGGTCTGGCGAACATTCCGTATATGGTAATCGATGACGGATGGCAGAAATACAATACCGAAGCGCCGTGGACAAGCAGAGATAATTTCGGAGATATGAAAACGCTAGCCGACGAGATGCGCAGTATGAACGTACGTCCGGGAATATGGGTCAGATACCTTGCAAACGCAAAACGCGAGATCCCAGAAGCAACTGACGAATGGATGATTGACCGTTACGGCAAAAAAGAAATGCTTGACCCCTCTCACCCCGGAGTTATTGAATATGTGAAGAAAGTAACAAGAGATATTCGTTCATGGGGATACGAGCTTATAAAGCACGACTATTCAGCGTTTGATACATTCGGCGGATTTGCGCCCCTGAAATATCTGGAAAATCAGTATGCGAGAGACGGCTGGCATTTTTATGACAGAAGCAAAACGACCGCTCAGATCACTGTTGAGTTTTATCGCGCAATAAAAGAAGCTGCGGGAGATGACTGCGTAATAATCGGATGCAATACGATCTCTCATCTTTGCGCAGGAATGTATGAGCTTAACAGGACCGGGGACGATACGAGCGGTTCAGACTGGAACAGAACACGAAATTTCGGCGTAAATACCCTTGCATTCAGGCTTATTCAAAACGGCATTTTCTACATGGCTGACGCAGACTGCGTTGGCATAATGGGTCCGATCCCATGGAAGATGAACCGTTTATGGCTCGATATCCTGTCTAAAAGCGGATCGCCGCTGTTTGTATCATGCAAACCCGGTGTGCTTAACGAAAGTGAGATCGCTGAGCTTAAAGAAGCGTGGGCGATCAATTCGGTTCAGAATAACAACACAAGGCCTCTTGACTGGATGGAAAATCAATATCCCGCACATTGGCTTATTGACGGGAAAGAAGAGTATTACAACTGGTATACCGAAGAAGGAATGGATTCATTCAGACCTGCGTAAAACGATATGGAGACGTATATCAAAACTTTTGATGAGCTTTCGACCAAAGAGCTTTACGAAATTATCAGGGCAAGAACGGAAGTATTTGTTGTTGAGCAGAATTGTCCATATCAGGAACTTGACAATTTGGATTCACTATGCTGCCATGTTTATTTTAAAGAAAACGGAGTCATTTCGGCTTATCTGCGCATAGTTCCACCCGGAATACGGTTCAGGGAAGTATCGCTGGGCAGAATCTTCACCGCAAGCTCCTTTCGAGGCAAAGGACTCGGGCTGAAAATAGTTGAAGAAGGAATAAAGACAGCAGAGAAGATTTACGGCAAATGCCCTATAAGAATTGCCGCTCAGAAATACGCTCGCGGATTTTATGAAAAGCTGGGGTTTGTTAAAGACTCCGATGAATTTGACGAAGACGGCATCGTACATATTGAAATGATAAGAACGCAATAACCGTCAAGCCTGTCGTTAGTATTTGCGACAGGCTTATTGAATAACGAAAACCACGCGATAGTCGCGTGGTTCAAAAAAGGTTAACCGGTGAGGAAAAAATCCTCCGATTGTGATATAATGAATAAGACCTGCCAGTCAAATTCAAAAAAACAATCGGAGGATTTATCTATGAAAAAAGTAGACATAGACACAAAT
>JAEEJJ010000092.1 GCA_016281805.1 Clostridiales bacterium | reverse complement strand
AAATGGTGGCAAAGATTTTTAACGCCGCTCAGCCTTTTTACGTTTTCTTCGGTAATGAACACGGGCTCAAGCGAGCCAAGTCTTACGCGCTGCGGACCGTCTTCGGTATCAAGACGGCAAAGAAGATCGCAAAGATCGAATTTTCCCGTTTCTTTGCCGTAATTATCAAGATGTATGCCGGCAAGGACTATTTCCTTGCAGCCTTCCTTTACAAGCTCTTTTGCCTCCGCCACAGCCTCGTTTATATCTTTTGAGCGGAGCCTGCCGCGAGTATACGGAATAACGCAGTATGCGCAGAAATTGTTGCAGCCGTCCTGTATCTTAAGAACGCCCCTCGTTTTTTCGGTTTTTGCGGCTTTCGTTTTCTCAATCTGCTTTTCTTTTGAGATATCGCCTATTTCGACTATTCTTTCGCCGGTCTTCATAAACTGCGAAACAAGTTCGAATATCCTGCCTTTTTCTCTGTTGCCCGTAATTATGTCCGCCTCGGGAAGACTTTCGGCAAAATTCGCGTCCGAATGTGCGGCACAGCCGCATACGACCGTTATGCCGTGCGGATTTTTTCTTTTCGCGCGTCTTATCGCCTGCCTGGATTTGCGAACGCTTTCTTCGGTCACTGCGCACGTATTGACGCAGTAGACGTCGCAGTTTTCTCCGTCTTTTGAAAGGACAGCTCCGTTTTCGATAAAAGAACGTGCTATCGCGCTGCTTTCGTACTGATTGACTTTGCAGCCGAGAGTGTAAACATAAAAAGTCATATATGCTCCGTATAATTTGTTAACGCAAAAAAAGACTGATTTTTTCGCTTATTTTTCATTATAAAACCTTGACTTACGCTGAATAATCTGTTATACTTTATCAGAATTACCGGCTGTTGCCGGGAGTTTCAGAAAAGGAGACAAAAATCATGACGATACTTCTTGATTCCGTCGAAAAAGTTAAAAAATTCGTAGACCTTGCCTCAACGTTTCCGTGCGACATCGACCTGAAATCCGGCCGTTACACGGTTGACGCAAAATCGATAATGGGCATTTTCAGCCTTGATCTTAAAAAACCGCTTACTCTTGTTGTTTTTTCTCCCGAATACGAAGACAAGACAAATATTTTCGCCGAATTTGAGTATAAGGAAGACTGATCGCTTCCGAAAGGAGAAAGAAAATGAAAATATCCGAGTTAAAATACGTAAGACCCGATATTGAAGCAATTAAAGCCCGTTCTGCCGAGCTTTTTGAGGCGTTTGACAATGCGTCTTCCGCCGAAGAACAGCTGAAAATATATAACGAGTATATATCTATCGGCGAAAACGTTTCAACACAGTCGTCTCTTGCGTATATCCGCTTTACGCTTGACACGAGAGACACTTTTTATTCCGGCGAAATAGAGTGGATGAACGAAAACGCGCCCGCTCTTGAAGAGCTGAATCTCATATTCAGAAAAAAGATGCTCGGATCAAAATTCCGCCCCGAGCTCGAAAAGGCTCTTTCACCGAAGATATTCAAAGATTACGAAATAGCCATGAAAGCGTTTTCACCCGTGATCGCGGAAGACTGCGTTGAAGAGGCAAAGCTGCAAACAGAATACAAAAAACTTCTGTCTTCAGCGAAAATACCGTTTGCCGGCGGAGAATACAATATACCGCAGCTCGGAAAATTCAAAGAAAGCCCCGACAGAGAAACAAGAAAATCCGCTTTTTGCGCTCAGGGCGAGTGGATGAAGAAAAACGCCGATAAATTTGACGATATTTTCGACCGTATGGTAAAAGTCCGCGACCGCATGGCAAAAAAGATGGGATACAAAAACTATGTTGAGCTCGGCTATTACCGCATGGGCAGAGACTGCTACTCTCCCGAAGATATTGCCGCTTTCCGCGAGCAGGTCCTTAAAGACTGGGTGCCGTTTGTATGCGAAAGAAAAGCGGAGCAGGCCGAAAACCTCGGCATAGACAGGATAATGCTTTATGACGATCCGATAACCTTCAAGGACGGCAACCCCGAACCGAAGGGCACGCCCGAAGAGATTTTCGAAAACGGCAGAAAGATGTATAAGGAAATGTCGCCTCTTACGGGTGAATTTATAGACTTTATGCTTGAGCACGATCTTTTTGACGTTATTGCAAGAGAGGGAAAATCAGGCGGAGGCTACTGCATCGATCTGCCCGAATACAAAATGCCGTTTATTTTCGCGAATTTCAACGGAACATACGGAGATATAGACGTGCTTACGCACGAAGCGGGTCACGCGATAGCCGCATATAAGGCGATGAACGGCAATCTGCCCGTTGAGCTGCGTTCTTTCGGTATGGAGACCGCAGAGGTCCATTCCATGTCCATGGAATTTTTCGCGTGGAAATGGATGCCGCTGTTTTTCGGCGAAAAATCCGAAGAATACTGCGCTATGCATCTTAACAACGCTATTTCGTTTATTCCTTACGGCACAATGGTCGATTATTTTCAGCAGTGCGTATACGAAAACCCGGAAATGACGCCGAAGCAAAGAAAAGATCTCTGGCTTTCGCTCGAATCGAAATTCCGTCCGTATATGTCGTCAGAAGGCATAGCGTATATGGAAGAAGGCGGCCGCTGGCAGTATCAGAGCCATATTTACGAACGTCCGTTCTATTATATCGACTACTGTCTTGCTCAGACCGTTGCGTTTGATTTCCTTATTGCGATGCTCAACAACTACAAAGATGCTTTTGCCCGCTACGACCGTTTCGTTTCAGCGGCAGGCTCGAAATATTTTACGGAGCTTGTTGCCGACGCGGGATTCATGTCGCCTTTCAAAAACGGCGCGCTCAGGCATATAACCGACGAGCTGAAAAAATTCGCGGAAAAGGAGAATATATAAAATGAACGATGAATTTTTAGCAAAGATCAAAGAACTCGGAGTTCATGAATACGGAATAATTCCGGTCGAAAAAGTTCCTTTCGAGCATGAAGTACGTGAAATGTGCGCCGCAAACAGATGCGGTTCATATGCGAAAACCTGGTGCTGCCCTCCCGGATGCGGAACGGAAGAGGAGTGCAAAGAGCGCTGCATGAAATATAAACACGCCCTTGTTTTCTCAACAAAAACAGATCTTGAAGACTCTTTTGATTTTGAGGGAATGACAGAAGCGATGGTCCGCCACCGCGCCGTTTCAAAACAGGTAAGAACTCTTTTCAGAGAAATGTTCGGAGACGACTTTTTCGCGCTTTCTTCGGAAGGCTGCGGAAACTGCGAAAAATGCACTTATCCCGACGCTCCGTGCCGTTTTCCCAACGATATGATGCCTTCTGTGGAAAGCTACGGCATTATGGTCTACAAAGAAGCTGCCGAGGCGGGGATACACTATATCAACGGAGCAAACACCGTTACTTATTTTTCGAATATCTTTTTTAACTGATACCGCACTCCGTCCGCCGATACCGGCGGGCGGTTTTATATACAGAATGATACCACACGCCCGAAAAAATGTCAATACCGAAAAAAACGCGTAAAACCGTGCAATCTTTGATTTTTTTTTTAAATTTGTAAAAACGCCTTGATTTTTGTAAAACGATATATTATAATAAATACATATTTATGAAATAAATATTTATGCGGGATGCAGTAAGAAGCAGAAAAAAGAGAAGGAAAGCGGGAGGAGCAAATTATGTCAGGTCAGCCTATATCTATGTTTGATATTCAGAACAATTATTTTCCGATCGGGATCATAGCGATGGAAAGCGCAAAAGAGCTCGGAGAAAAAATTGACAAACATTTAATGTCATGGTATTACGACGCAAAACCGGAAGCGAAAGACGATGAAAACACAAGAAAATCACTGCTGCTGAAAGCGGCTTGTCCGAGATTTAACACGGGCGACGCAAAGGCGATACTCGGCGAATCGGTTCGCGGATACGATATTTATATCGTTACCGACGTTGGAAACTACAACTGCAAATACAACATGTACGGTTTTGAAGCTCCGATGTCTCCCGACGATCATTTTCAGGACCTCAAGCGTATAATTTCGGCCATCGGCGGCAAGGCGCAGAGAATAACCGTTATCATGCCCACATTATACGGCGGCAGACAGCACAAAAGAAGCGCGAGGGAGTCTCTTGACGCGGCTCACGCACTGCAGGAGCTTCAGAGCATGGGTGTTTCAAACGTTATAACGTTTGACGCGCACGACCCGAGAGTTCAGAACGCTGTTCCGCTTATGGGCTTTGACAACGGCATGCCCAACTATCAGGTCCTGAAGGCTCTGCTGAGAAAAGTTGACGATCTTAAAATAGATAAGGACCACCTTATGGTCGTATCACCCGACGAGGGCGCAATGCAGAGGAATATTTTCTATTCTTCAATAATGGGGCTCGATCTCGGTATGTTTTACAAACGCCGCGACTACTCGCGCATAGTAAACGGCAGAAACCCGATCGTTGCACACGAATACCTCGGCGCCGCGATCGAAGGCAAGGACGTATTTGTTTCAGACGATATCGTCGCTTCCGGCGACTCTCTTCTCGGTCTTGCCGAAGACCTTAAAAAAGAGGGCGCAAGAAGGATATTCCTTTCCGCCACATACGGTCTTTTCACCGCGGGTCTCGACAGATTCGACAAAGCATACCGCGAGGGACTTTTCGATCTTCTTCTTTCAACGAACCTCACCTTCCAGAGACCGGACCTTCTCGAAAAGCCGTGGTATCTGAGTGTTGACGTTTCAAAATATGTTGCGTATTTCATTCAGGCAACGCACCAGAACAGATCAGTAACAACTATTCTGAATTCTCACGAAAAAATACATACGCTGCTTTCGAAATATATCGCGGCACAAAAAGAAAAGGACGCAGAATGCACACTTTTTTCTCAGTCATAAACAGAATGAAATATATAAACCGCTGGGGACTTATGAGAAATACCGAAAAGGAAAACCTTCAGCAGCATTCTCATGAGACCGCGGTGCTTGCTCACGCTCTCGCCACGATAGCAAACGAGAGATTTGATGCAGGCATAAATGCAGACAGAGCCGCTGTGCTTGCTCTTTACCACGACGCTTCCGAAATAGTTACGGGCGATCTGCCTACTCCTATAAAATACGGAACGCCCGAACTGAGAACCAGTTATGCGAAAATAGAGGAGCACGCAAAGAGTATTCTTATCAACAGACTTCCCGATTATCTTAAACCCGTATACAAAAACATTCTCGACTCCGAATCAGCGCCGGAATGGCCTTATGTTAAAACGGCAGATACTCTTTCGGCTTATATAAAATGCGTTAACGAAATAAAAGCGGGAAATACCGAATTTTCGGCGGCGGAAAAGAATATATACAAAAAACTTGAAAAAAACCCTCTTCCCGCGCTGCATGTATTTATGGAAGAATTTCTTCCCGCATACGGCAGAACGCTCGACGAATCGTGAAAAATCTTTATATAACAACGAAAAACCCCGATCATTTCGGGGTTTTTTCGTTACATAACAGAAAGGAGAGCTGAAAATGAAAAAGTATGAAAAAAAACGTATAATCTTTTAAATATCGTCTTCGTCGTGACGGTAATTATATTTGCGGAGGCTGTCGTTGAGGCTGTCCGCATTCTTTTTATCTATAAAATAAAGGATTATCGTTGCCGGCACAGCCGCTATTATGCACCCTGCTATGCCGTACAGAAGCACGGGCACGGAATCTATGATGCCCATTATCCACGATGTTCCCATAAGCACGGCGGTCATGACCACAAAAAACGAGATGCGCTTCAAAAGCAGCTTTTCACGGAAAACAGGTATCCAGTCAAACACCGTATCTGTCACCGTAAGCAGCGCCGAAAACAAAACCGACCACCAAAGCATCGTATAATCTTTTTGCGGAAGGATAATATCAAGAATAAGAATGGGTATAAGCATTATGCCCAGAATAAAGAAGAATGTCCGAAAAAACGTTCTGATTTTTTCTAAAACGGCTTTTTTCATTTCTCAACTGCCTCCGACGCCGAGTTTTTCACGGATCTGCGCAACATACTGCCGCGAAATGACTATTTTTTCTTCATTTATAAGACGGGCTATAAGCCTTCCGTTTGTTTCTGTTTGGATGCTGGCGACTTTTCTCAGGTTAACTATAAAACTTTTGCTTACCCGCACAAACGGCGTATTGCTGAACCGTTCTTCGACCTCGTATAATTTGAGATTCGTTTCATAAACGTCGTTTGCGGTATAAAAAAACATTTTTTTGTCTGTTGTTTCAAAATAAAAAACGTCCGAAAGGCTTATAAAATACGTCGCGTTGTCTTTTTTCCCGCTTATCGTGTTTGCAAACAAGCGTATGGTGGAAATAAGACTGTCAAGGTTCGGATCGACTGCATTGCACTTTATCGTTATTTCCGGTTCAATATATCTGTCGTCCTGTTCGATATGTATCTTCAATGCAGTCACCTCCCTCTGTTTCGGTAAAAGTATAAACCAAATTCTTTTTTTCGTCAATCCCTTTTGGAGTAAGTTGCAATTTTAACGATATAAGTTGCAAAAAACCCGCACAAGTCGCCTGCTGACTATTCACCGTATCACATTTCGTGATATATTTATCATCTTTTCGTGTCTGTCATGCTTACGGCGGAATTATTTTACCATAAAACACGCAAAATTGCAATAGAAAGACGAATTTTTTTGTTTCGTTATTGTATTTTTCACATAAATATGCTATACTTATATTTACAAACAAAAACACAGCACACACAAGGAGAACACGAGTTGAAAAAACATATTTCGTTGCTGATTTCTCTTCTTATTATTCTCTCCGTTTTTCTTTCAGGCTGCGACAGAGGATATTACGTTCCTTCTCCCGTTGATCCTGCCGATAATTACAAGCCGGAAAACGTTTCGGAAGTCAAACCTGCGGAAGTAAAATCCACGGTTGGCATAACGCTTTTTTCATGGCAGATACCGTCGCCCGAATATGCGGAGAAATACTGCGCCCAAATAAAGGAATGCGGATTTGACTGCGTTGAAATAGTTGTATTATGGAGCGATATCGAGCCTGAACAGGGCAAATTTCAGTTTACGCAAAGCGACGCGGTGATCGATGTCTTCAAAAATGCGGGACTGAAAATAAGCCTCAGCCTGCTTTTTTGGAGCGAACAGCTTGAATGGAAAGACACGCTTGAATATCAGCAGACGGCTGACGGCGAAATTTACCGCTACGACGACATAAGAGGCTCTTTTCTTGCTCTCAACAGTCAGAGCAATCTTGAAATAATGGCAAACACACTCGGCTATTTTGCCGCGCATTTTTCCGACAGATACGCAGACTGTCTCACAAGCTGGTCTATCCGCACAGACTGTTTTGCGAAAATGGAATATTCCTCGCTTGTTGATCTTGACTATTCTCCGTCCGCAATAACCGCGTTCATCGATTTTCTCGAAGGCAAGTATAAGGCAATAGAAAACCTCAATGCGAAATTTGAAAAAGACTATGAATCGTTTGAAAGCCTTGAAAACCTTAAAAGAAGCGATTTTCGGGACATTTTTGAATACGACTGGAAACTTTTCAAGCAGCAGACGCTTATTGACACGGCAAATATTTCAACCGAGATATTCCGCATTGCAGACCCGTCCGTTCCCGTCACGCTTCAGCTGAGCAGCTTCTGGGATACGTCCGCGGCATTTTACAGGGGATTTTTCGATCCTTACATTGTTTCACGTGAAACAACAGCAGATATCATTCAGATCGTTGACGCTCCGTCGTGGCCTCACGATTTTTCGGTAGACCTTCTCACGTCGCTTTCCGGAAAGAAGATCTGTATGGAAACAGACGGATCGTGGCAGGGTGAAGATACTTTCAAGGAATACCTCAAACAGGTCGAAATGTCTGCAAGATCGGGAGTTACGGCTATACAGACGGTAAACTGGGAGCTTGAAGATCTTGAAAAATACGGCGCAGCGTATCTCTCAAAATTCAAGGAATTGTATTCAAACGCAGAACCGAGAAAAGATTATGACGAAACAGACGTGATATTTGTAAACACGCTCGATTTTCTGCTCAAGGCTCCGCCGCAGGATCTGCACGACCTTTATTATTACGCATATAAAAACATGACAGGCTCTTCCGGAAAAAAAGTCCGATTTATAACAGATACTCAGCTTATCGAAGATCCGTCGCTGATCGAAGGCATAAAGAAAGTCCATCTCGGACAGCTTGACACCGTTATGCATATGAGAGACGAAGCGGGAAGTATACTTGCGGAAAGCGGAGCGATCATCGTTGACGACAGAAACGAGCAGCCGAACTTTATAAACGAGTTTGAACAGCCGCTCAACGAAGATATACAGGTCAAATTACGCGAAAAGCTGAAAAACAGCTGATCATTCGTGATAAAGATAAAATTTCAATACAGTCTTGATTTTTGAACAGAAAAGTGATATAATCAGGAAAGCCTCAGAACGGGGAGGGGACGAATTGGGAAAAATAATCGCAGTTGCAAATCAGAAAGGCGGAGTAGGCAAAACAACTACCGCAGTAAATCTTGCGTCATGCATCGCGGAAAAAAACGATCTGAAAGTGCTTCTTGTGGATTTTGATCCTCAGGGCAACGCGACGTCAGGATGCGGAATAAACAAAAGAAAAACCGAAGTGTCGGTTTACGATATAGTAGTTGCCGAAAACTGTGATGAAAAGCTGTTTCAATCGGCTGTTCAGAAAACTCCGTTCAAAAATCTGTCGGTTATTCCGTCGTCAATAGGTCTTGCAGGCGCGGAGATATCGCTTGTTGGAGAGGAAAAGAGAGAAGGAAGGCTGAAAAAAGCACTGTCTTTTGCAAAAGATTACGATTATATCTTTATTGATTGTCCTCCGTCTCTCGGTCTTTTAACTCTGAATTCGTTTACCGCGGCAGACAGCGTGCTGATACCGATACAGTGCGAATTTTTCGCTCTTGAAGGTCTTTCACAGCTCACAAATACGATAAAGCAGGTTAAAAGGCTTTATAACCCGTCTCTTGATATAGAAGGCGTGCTTGTTACGATGTATGACGGCAGACTGAACCTGACGGCGCAGGTATTATCGGAAGTCAAGAAATTTTTCGCGAATAAGATGTTTTCAACAATAATTCCGAGAAATATACGCATAACCGAAGCGCCGAGCCACGGAAAGCCGGTAAATTACTATGATAAAGGCGCAAAAGGCACGGCGGCATATTATCAGCTTGCCGCGGAAATAATCAGAAGGAACGGACAGAACAGATGAAAAAACAAACAGGTCTCGGCCGCGGTCTCGAAGATCTTTTTGCAGATAACTCGATAGACGTTGCGGCAGAAGAAGGGCAGATAATAAATGTTTCCGTTTCGGATGTCGAGCCGAACAGAGAACAGCCGAGAAAGTATTTTGACAAGGAAAAAATCGCGGAGCTTTCTTCCTCCATTGCGGAACACGGACTTTTACAGCCGATAATCGTAAGAAAAAACGGCGAAAGATACGTTATTATTTCGGGAGAAAGACGCTGGAGAGCCTCCCGGATGGCAGGACTGAAAGAAGTGCCCGTGATCGTAAAGGAAACTGACGACAAAACGGCACTGGAGCTTGCTTTGATCGAAAATCTTCAAAGAGAAGATCTGAATGCGGTAGAAGAAGCAAAAGGATATAAGATTCTGGCGGAAGAATATTCACTTACCCAGGAACAGATCGCAAAAAGAGTGGGAAAATCAAGGCCTGCAGTCGCTAACGCAATGAGGATACTCTCACTGCCGGACGAGATACTCGATCTTGTGCTTGCGGGAAAAATCAGCTCAGGTCATGCCCGCGCGCTGCTGCCTCTTACGGAAAAATATCCGAAAGAAAAACTGCTTTTGCTTGCAAAAGAGATCGTCGAAAAGGATATACCGGTAAGAAAGATCGAAAATCTCGCTAAAATGCCCGAAACAAAAGGCGAAAAGAAGCAGAGGAAAAACGATATATATTATGCGGAGCTCGAAGACGGCATTTCAAGAAAACTCGGCAGAAAAGCAAAAATAGTTCCCTCAAAAAAGGGCGGAACGATAACCTTAGAATACTATGACGACGATGATTTTGACACATTGCTTGCCATGCTTGACATAAAATAAAAAGGAGAATGAAAAATGATAGATATAAAATTTTTAAGGGCAAACCCCGACATTGTAAAAGAAAACATCAAAAAGAAATTTCAGGACCAGAAGCTTCCGCTTGTAGACAAGGTAATAGAGCTTGACGCTGAATACCGCGACGCAAAGGCAAAAGGCGACGCGCTCAGGGCGAAAAGAAACTCCGTAAGCAAACAGATAGGCGCGCTTATGGCTCAGGGCAAAAAGGACGAAGCGGAAGAAGTAAAAAAAGAGGTCGCCGCAATAGCAGACGAGCTTGAACGTCTTTCTGCGCTCGAACCCGAACTTGAAGCGAAGATCCGCGAAATAATGCTCGTAATACCGAATATAATCGATCCGTCCGTGCCTATCGGCAAAGACGACAGCGAAAACGTTGAAGTTGAAAGATTCGGCGAGCCGGTCGTTCCCGATTTCGAGATCCCGTATCATGTAGACATTATGGAAAGCCTGAACGGAATAGACCTTGACAGCGCAAGAAAAACGAGCGGAAACGGTTTTTATTATCTTTGCGGCGATATTGCCCGTCTTCATTCGTCAATTCTTTCGTATGCCCGCGATTTTATGATAGACAGAGGCTTCACATATTATATTCCGCCGTTCATGATCCGCTCAAGCGTTGTTACGGGCGTTATGAGCTTTACGGAAATGGAAAACATGATGTATAAGATCGAAGGCGAGGACCTCTATCTTATAGGCACAAGCGAGCACTCGATGATAGGCAAGTTTATAGACTCGTTTACCGATGAAGACAAGCTTCCGCTTACCCTTACAAGCTATTCTCCGTGTTTCAGAAAAGAAGTTGGCGCGCACGGTATCGAAGAAAGAGGCGTATACAGAATACACCAGTTTGAAAAGCAGGAAATGGTAGTTGTCTGCAAGCCCGAAGACAGCCCGATGTGGTTCAACAAGCTCTGGCAAAACAGCGTAGACTTCTTCCGCTCGCTCGATATTCCCGTAAGAACGCTTGAATGCTGCTCAGGCGACCTTGCAGACCTTAAAGTAAAGAGCGTTGACGTTGAGGCATGGTCTCCGCGTCAGAAAAAATATTTCGAAGTCGGCTCATGCTCAAATCTCGGCGACGCTCAGGCAAGAAGACTTAATATAAAGATCAGAGGCAAAGACGGCACATACCTTGCTCACACATTGAACAACACAGTCGTCGCTCCTCCAAGAATGCTTATTGCATTTCTCGAAAACAATCTGCAAAAAGACGGCACCGTCCGCATTCCCGAACCGCTCAGACCGTATATGGGCGGCAAGGATTGTCTGAAAAAATAATCAAAATAATAAAATGGCAGATATGATATTCATATCTGCCTTATTTTTTGCTATTTTTCTGCATTTTCGGAGATTTTAACGGGCTGCGCTGCGATTTTCTTCGATTTTATCGGAAATTCTCGCAAAATCTTCAATTCCCAGCGCTTCTCCGCGAACTGAAACAGGAATAGAGAGTGAAGAAAGAATCGATTCCGCTTCAATTTTAGTTATAGAAAAGCCTGCGGATAGATTATTCACAAGCGTTTTTCTTCGCATTGCGAATGCGGAGCGGATAACGCCGAAAAACGTCTCTTTGTTTTTTACGGCGATCCTTTCGCTTTCGGGTATCACGTCAAGGCGGATCACCGCAGAGTCAACTTTCGGAGCAGGGTAAAAAGATCCTGCGGAAACATTGAAAAGAAGCTTCGGTTTTGTGTAATACATCACCGATGCCGTGACAGCGCCGTAATCGGGTGAGCCGGGGGGCGAAACAAAGCGTTTCGCAAGCTCTTTTTGAACCATTACGGTAACGGACCGCACCGGGGCAGAGCTTTCGAGGATTTTCATGATAATCGGCGTTGTGATGTAATACGGCAGATTTGCGCAGATATGCGCCTCAGTATATCCGTATTTTTCGCACAGCGCGGCAATATCAACATCGAGGATATCGCTGTTTATTATTTCAATATTATCAAATTCCGCAAGCGTTTCCGAAAGAACGGGCAGCAGAGATCTGTCGATTTCAACTGCCGCAACAAATTTTGCGCGTTCGCAAAGTTCTTTTGTCAGGCATCCGAATCCCGGTCCGATCTCGATCACGAATTTTCCGTCTATATCCGCGCCTTCCGCCGTTTTTTTGGGGATCGCCGCGTTTACAAGAAAGTTCTGACCGAGCGTTTTTGAAAATTCAAATCCGTATTTTTCGCAAAGATAACGGATGACCGAAAGAGATGTAAGATCCATCAGTTTCCGCGTCCGGGACGGAAAACGGCTAAGCCCGTTATGAGCGCGCCTGTCAGACCCGCTATAAGCACCGTTACCCATGGCACGGTAAAATCAACAATGCCTCCGCGGCGTGTTTCGATGTGAAGATCCATTTTTTTCTCCTTATGCGTTTTCGCCGTTTTTGATATATCTGAGGTATGCGTCGATAAATCCGTCGAGCGCACCGTCCATAACGGCGTTTACGTTGCCCATTTCATAGTTCGTTCTGTGGTCTTTTACAAGAGTATACGGCATAAATACGTATGATCTTATCTGAGAGCCCCATGCGATCTGCATCTGGTCTCCTTTGATATCCTCTATTTTGTCGAGATGTTCGCGCTCTTTTATTTCAAGAAGCTTTGATTTCAGCATTTTGAGCGCCTGCTCTTTATTCTGCTTCTGAGAACGCTCGTTCTGACAGCCCACAACTATTCCCGTCGGGATATGCGTTATCCTTATTGCCGAGTCGGTCTTGTTTATATGCTGACCGCCCGCGCCGGACGCTCTGTGCGCTTCAACTTTGATATCTTCTTCGCGTATTTCTATATTTTTGTCGTCCGTGATCTCCGGCATGACCTCAACTGAGGCGAAAGACGTGTGTCTTCTGCCTGAAGCGTCGAACGGCGAAATTCTTACAAGGCGGTGAACTCCCGCTTCGGACTTCAGATAGCCGTAGGCGTTAGGTCCTTCAATAACTACCGTTGCGCTTTTTATGCCTGCTTCCTCGCCGTCAAGGATATCTATCGTTTTTACTTTGTAATTATGCTGTTCGCCGAATCTGCAATACATGCGGTAAAGCATAAGCGCCCAGTCCTGCGCTTCTGTTCCGCCTGCGCCGGCATGAAGGGTAAGAATAGCGTTGTTTGCATCGTATTCGCCGTTCAGAAGAGTTTCGAGAGTTTGTTTTTCAAACTCTTTTTCTATCGTGCGCGCGGTCTCGCCCATCTCGTTTTCATACTCTTCAACGCCCTCGTCCTGCGCCATTTCGGCAAGTGTTTCGGCGTCGTCTATAAGTCCGACAAGATATTTATAGCGGTTCAGTTTGTCTTTTATCGTTTTCTGTTCAACAAGCAGCTTTTGCGACCGCTCCATATCGTTCCAGAAATCAGGCGCGGCTACAAGCGTTTCTATCTGCGAAAGCCTTGCTTCGAGCTCGTCTGTTTTCATTGCCGACGCAAGATCTTTTGCCTGCTTTTTATAATCTTCGATCTTAAGTTTGTATTCGTCAAGTATTATCATATGTCTGCCCCCTTCTTAAATGATTTCGCCGGTCATTTGCCTACGCAAAAACGCGAAAAAATATTTTCTATTATCTCTTCCGAAACAGTTTTTCCTGTCATTTCACCGAGAGCCGATATTGCGCCTTCAATATCGCAAAGCAGCGCATCGGGCGTTGTGCCTATATTTTCAACTGCGTGCAAAAGCTCGTTTTTTGCCGCGGAAAGACACTCAAACTGTCTTAAATTCGCCGGTATTTCACTGCTTTCCGCCTCATCTGAAAGAGGAAACAGCGCTGCGATCGCGTTTTCAAGCGTTTCTATGCCGTCTCCGGTTTTTGCGCTTACATAAACGGCGCTGTCAAAGCCCTGCGGTATCTCGGGTCTTTTGTCGGTGATGTCGGTTTTGTTGAACACAGCTATTTTTTTGGCGGCCGCATTGGCGATCTTATCGGGGATCTCGACCGTTTTTTCGGTTATGTCGAAAACGCTGAGTATAAGCTGCGCTTCTTCAAGTTTTCCTTCCGTTTTTTCAACGCCTATCTTTTCCGCTTCATTGTCTGCATCGCGAAGTCCCGCAGTGTCAAAAAGACGAAGCTTCACGCCGCCTATCTGCGCACTTTCTTCTATAACGTCCCGCGTCGTTCCGGCTGCGGACGTTACTATGCACCTGTCTTCACCAAGAAGCCTGTTCATAAGCATGCTTTTGCCCACATTCGGTTTGCCTGCAATAACTGTTTTTACGCCGTCCTTTATAAGTTTGCCCGAATCGTATGAATTTATCATTTTTTCGAGCTCCGAATACGTATAAAGAACGGTTTTTCTCATTTCTTCGGCATCCGTATCTTCTATATCGTCATCGGGATAATCTATAAAAGCCAGAAGACGCGCCGAAATTTCGAGAAGTCCGTCTCTCAGTGAGTTTATTTTTTCGGAAAGCCTGCCTTTAAGTCTGCCTATGGCCATTGACGCCTCGGCTTTCGTTTCACTGTCTATAAGATCTATTATTGCCTCTGCTTTAAGCAGGTCGAGCTTTCCGTTCAGAAAAGCGCGTTTTGTAAATTCGCCGTTTTTCGCCTGTCTTGCCCCGTTTTTGAAAAGAAGACGAAGGATCCTGGAACAGTTGTATACTCCGCCGTGACACGATATTTCGACCGTATCCTCGCCGGTAAAGCTTGACGGAGAAAAAAACACCGAAACAAGAACATCGTCAACGGTCTGTGTGCCGTCGACGATATTTCCGTGTATTACCGAAGACGACCGCACGGTCCGCAAAGGACGGGAAAATATTTTTTCGGCTATTTCCACCGCATTCTCGCCCGACATGCGTATTACGCCTAACGCCGCCTTATACGGTGCAGTCGAAAGCGCGGCGATCGTTTCGTTTTTCATAGTTATTTATCCGTTTCGGTTTTTTCGGGTCTTGCAGCTCTCTTTTCGCCGGCGCGAAGCTCTACCGTAGGTTCGGTCGGTGCCGCTGCTGCAGACGGTTCTTCCCTTCTCTGCTGTCTGGGACGGTCGGAGTACTGCTTTTTATACGGTCTTTTGCCGTAATTTCCGGAGTTTTCCGTTTTAGGCGCTCTTTTTTCGCCTTCTACGAGCGTTATTTCGTTAGTCGCGGTTTTTTCGGAGTCGGATTTTTGTTTTCCGCCGTTTTTCTTACCGTAGTTTTTTCCGCCTTGCTGTTTTCTTCCTTCACCCTGGTATGAAATAACAACTTTTCTGTTCGGCTCGCTGCCTACGGAATATGTGGTGATATTTTCTTCATTCTGAAGATATGTATGAATGATCCTTCTCTGAAACGCGCTCATCGGACTGAGCGTAACGCGTCTTTGTGTTTTAAGGACCTGTTTTGCTGTTTTTGCGGCGAGCGCTTCAAGGCGCTGCTTTATTTCTTCACGGTAATTGTTGATATTTAAGGTTACTTTATATTTTGTATCGCTGTCACGGTTGAGAGAAAGCGCTATTATCCACTGCAGAGCTTCCATTTCTTCGCCCTGTCTGCGTGTGAAAATATCGGCGGCTTCGCCGTCTATCGTTATTGCTATATTGTCTCCTTCTGCGGAGATGCTCGTTTTGCAGCCCTCAAGACCAACTATCCTGAAAAGGCCCGTAAGGTATTCTTCTACTCTGTCTTCAACAGATACTTCGTAATTTACAACTATCTTTGCGGGAATGGCGCCTATGCCGAGAAATCCTTTTT
>JAEEJJ010000091.1 GCA_016281805.1 Clostridiales bacterium | reverse complement strand
GGTTCGATCCTATATGTTATGGATAATGTCGGCGTTCTTCCGTTTCCTCAGGGACCAAGGGCAACGCCCGGTGTTTATCCGTCATATTACCAGCAGATCCCGTATGTTACAACGATCCCTATAACATCAAACGATCCTCAGGCTGCCGCAGTGATTTTATCTGCGATGTATGAACCGTTCGAAGGACTTGAAAATAAAGATGCGATCGCAGATTACATGAATAAACAGATATTCTTTGATGACCGGGATGCGTATATCATTATAAATATGATCGAGCATACAGAATACAATTATTTCTGGGAAGGCGGAAGAGACGGCATAGCTAACGTTATTTCGAGCGGCAAACCTGTATCGTATGTTCTTGAATCCTACGAATCTGCATATCAGCAGCTGATCGAAAATTATATTTATCCTCAGTATCTCGGAAGAGTAGCGGTTTACGGAAAGTAAAATCCTCATCTTATTGTGCGTTTTACCTTTCGCGAATCTCCGCATTTTCGTTTTCCGGACCGAAAGCTGTTTTTTGCCTCTTAAGTTCTCCCGTACGACATACGTACGGGAGAAAATTGTAAATTAAATGTGAAATAAGCGTTTTGCCTCTTTACAAATCGATCGGATTATGATATAATGCTTGAGCAGTTGAAAAACAGATATTCCTCCTTAGCTCAGTTGGTAGAGCATGCGGCTGTTAACCGCAGGGTCGTTGGTTCGAGTCCAACAGGGGGAGCCATCCTCATAGGTCAAAAATGCAACCTATGCCAAAAAGCCTTGTTTTACAAGGCTTTTTCGGTTTTTTAGGGCAAAATTTTTGACCTTTCTTTTTTTGCAACCTTTTCCGAACCATCGGGACTTGAACCCGCGACTTTTTGTTTTATTTGCTACTAAACTAATCGTTTATAAAAACAACTTAATATAAACAATGCGGTTATTGTAAAGTGATTTGTTATTTGTTATAATATATTCAGAACAAGCGCTTGTTACTTTTTTTCGGAGGGATGATATGAATATATTTTTGAACGAGCAATTAAAAAAGTTTCGAAAAGAAAAAGGAAATACGCAGGAGGAACTGGCAGAGTATCTTGGTATTACTATGCAAGCTGTTTCAAAATGGGAACGCGGAGAAGGCTATCCCGACATTACGCTTTTGCCTGCAATCGCATCCTATTATAACGTAAGCGTTGATGACCTTCTTGGAGTAGGGAGAATTGAAAAAGAGAAGAAACTGAGTGAATACAGCGACAAAGATGCAGAACTGTTTCGGGCGGGAAAAACCTCGGAGCGAGTTGATTTGTGGCGAGAAGCAAAGAAGGAATTTCCTAATGATTTGTCGGTTATTCATAGCTTAATGTATGCTTTAGATGCGGATAATGAAAAGAAATATGCCGACGAAATAATCGAGTATGGCGAAAAAATTCTTGCGGAATCCACTGATAATTCATTACGGGGCGGTGCTATCCAATGCCTGAGTTTCACCTACTATTTTGCAAAGGGTGATGCTGAATCTGCCAAGAAATATGCCAGAATGGCTTACAGTTACCCAATCACTTCTAATCAAATTATGCCGCGATTTCTTGAAGGCGATGAGGCTGTCGAGCTTTGTCAATCAAACATTCAAACCCTCGTTGATATGATTTGGGGCAACATGTGTATTATGTGTTGGAAGGGGAATTACTCCTCGGAGGATCGGATAAAGGCATTCAGATTTGCAATTGATTGTTTTAATTTGTTGTATGACGATGGAAACTGCGGATTCTATCACGGAAGAATTTCCGATTGCTATAAAGAAATTGCAGACTGCTATTTAAAGCTTGGCGAGGAGGAGCAGATGTTTAACTGTTTGGAAAAAGCTGCGGAACATTCTCTTAAATACGATAGTCGTAAAGATGGTATGTATACAGCATTTATGGTGAACAAAGTTGAGCTATCTGTAAACGATGCATATAAGAATTATACCGAAAATCAATGCGGGTTGCTTTTGAAAGCTTTAAGAAAAGATACTTTTGCACACCTGCAAAAAGATCCTCGTATGATTAAAATAATTGAAAAGCTGACTCCTATTGCAATTATGTGATCGGATTTCAAAGTTGCATTTTTATCCTATGAGACCATAATAAAGAGCATTGAACTATCAGTGCTCTTTTTTATTTTATTTATTTGACAAAATAATCGTCATAATCTCTTGACTTATGCTCCGGTATGGTTTATAATACATCATATAGGTCTTATCCGAAACGATTCGAAAATTGTATTCACAGAAAGGATGTTATGGATGTTTAAATCACGTTTAAAAAGAATAATAGCTTTTGTTCTTTGTTCTGTTTTTTTGCTGCTGTGCATTTCCTGCGCTGCTGAGCAGGGCGAGGAGATCCCTCCCGCATACAACGAAGTCCTGCCCGGTGAGCTTGACCTTGACAATAAAACATTCGTTTTCGGAATGGTAAAAGACTATTTCTTTGAAGGCAAAGATTCTGTTCTCACTTATATATACAATACTCCGTTTGCAGATCTTGCACTGAAAAGAATTCACGATGTCGAAGCAAAGCATAACTGTAAGATCGAATTCAGGTATTACGACAGAGCCAGTGAAGCGGCATATATAGATGCGCTTTCGAATACTTATCGAAACGACCTTATCCAGGAAGAAACATACTGGCTTGCCTCTTATATCCCGTTAGGCGTTTTTGTTGACCTTGCTTTGCTTGATAATATCGATGTTACAAATGAAGCCAAATGGGGCAACAGAGAACTGCTCATGCCTTCTATGTGGAACGGTGCCGTATACGGTGTTGTTCCCGCGCTTCACCCTCTCAGAACACAGAATTCCGTTTCGGGTATTATAGGCGTAAATGAAGACTATGTAAAAACATTGGGCTATACAGATCCCCGTGATTATTATGAAAACGGGGAATGGAATTGGGATACATTCACGGAAGTCCTTGAAAAATACACGTATACGGCGCTCAGCGGAGATCAGATTTATTCTTTTATTTCAGACGCAAGCAGATTTATCAGATGTATCGCATTTTCAAACGGCGGCGATTTTATTACCTATAACGGCGATGACGGCACATTTGAACTTGGTCTTTATTCCCCGCAGGTTCTCACAGCTCTCAATCAGTATTACACCTGGATGAACGGTCCTGTAAACACAAGCATGAACGTAACGACCGATACAAACGCTTTTGCCGGTCTTGACGGACTCAACGAGGGCAGAGCGGTCATGGGACACCTTGATGCGTATCAGGTCCTTTCAAATACCGATTCTGTAGCGTATACGCTCGATAATTTCGGCATCGTTCCGTATCCCAACGGTCCCGATACCGAACCGAAGTATTATAAAACTTACTGCGAATCAACAGACTTCACTATCTGTATTCCCGTTACCGCCCGCGAACCGGAAGCCACGGCAGTAGTTATGAATGCTCTTTATGAACCGCTTGACGGCTATGAAACAAAAGAATCTATTATCGAATATCTCGATAAAAACTATTTTCTTGACAGCCGCGATTCAGAATTCTTTTATGAAATTTCCGATCTGAAAAAAACGTATTTCCTTCAGACTACCGACGGTCTTTATGATATCTGGCCTGCCCTTATTTCATCATCCGCAACCGAAGCTCTCGCAAAATATGAAGATTTTCTCATCGGCAGAACAGAAAAATATCTCCTTCCGCATGTAGTTACCGCATACGAGATCTACGGAGACTGAGTTGATCATTACTAACGAATGAAAAATAACCGACTGAAATCACTTCAGCCGGTTATTTCTTTTCTGTATATCTGCGTATATGTCAGTTTCCCGTTTATCCTGTCGGAACGCATTAGTGAAAATCCGTCAACATGCATTTTTGACTGGCAGGGCGAGATTCTGATTTTTGTATCCGTGATAACTTCTCTTGCTATTGTTATATGCGGAGAAAACGGTTTTCCGTCAAAAGGAATACCGTTTTTTGCCAATGATTTTCTGATTCTGCCCGCGAGATCATCAAGAAGCGGCTCTTTCCTTATTCCTACCCAGTAAAGTGAACCGAAATTTCCTCCTCCGCATAAGGACAGCTCAAAACAATCCGCTTCAACTTCATCCATCGCTCTTTTTACCGCATCGATATTTCCGTATTCACCGATAAAAGCAAGCGTTAAATGTAAGTTTTCCCTTCTTGAAAAGTTGCCCCGCAGGGAAACTTTTTTCAGAATATCCGTTTGCTTTATCAGTTCATTTTTGATTTGATCGCTTAAATTTACAGCAATAAAAAGTCTCATAATGCACTCCGTATCTGTTTTCTGATTTAATTATAGCCGCTGATGAGACGATGTCAAGTAAAAACCGTCGATTTTTGCAAATTTTAAGTTCGAAAATTTTGTGAATTGTCTTGAAAAATCAATTCTTTCAATATATAATTAAAAAGTATTTTTTATTTTTTGATATTATATTACTCGATTCAAGAATCTTTTTTTCGGAGGGACTTATGAGCGGTTTTTTTGGCGTTACCTCGGAACATGACTGTGTTTTCGACCTCTTTTTCGGCATAGACTATCATTCTCATCTCGGCACAAAAAAGGGGGGCATGGCTGTATACGGCGATGAAGGCATTGAACGTGCGATCCACGATATTTCCAACTCTCCTTTCAGAACAAAATTTGAAAAAGATATCCATGAAATGCAGGGCGGACTTGGAATTGGCTGTATTTCAGACAGCGAGCCTCAGCCTCTTATCGTCCGCTCCCATCTGGGCAACTATGCGATCACTACCGTCGGACGAATCAATAATTCAGACAGTCTCGTTGAAGAACTTTTCAGGGACGGAACGCCGCATTTTCTTGAAATGAACGGAGGCGACATCAACGCCACGGAACTTGTAGCGTCCCTTATAAATATGAGATCCTCTCTTGTAGAGGGCATACGCTACGCTCAGGAAAAAATTGACGGGTCAATGTCTATTCTTATCGTTACGCCTGATGCTCTTTACGCCGCGCGCGACAATTACGGCAGGACCCCCGTGTTCGTAGGCAAAAAGGAAAAAGAAAACGCGTTTTGTGTTGCTGTCGAAAGCTCATCATATCTGAATCTCGGATACGTAGATTATAAAGAGCTCGGTCCCGCAGAGATCGTTCGAGTAACAAAAGATAAGTGCGAAATCGTTGCCGAGGCGAAAAAGATAAAAAAAATGTGCACATTCATGTGGGTTTACTACGGATACCCGTCTTCAACGTATGAGGGATTGAATGTTGAAGAAATGCGCTACCGCTGCGGCGAGGCAATGGCAAAAAGAGATAATGTTTCACCCGATATCGTCGCGGGAATCCCCGATTCCGGCACACCAAGCGCAATAGGATATTCAAGACAGTCGGGAATCAATTTTTCACGTCCCTTTATCAAATATACGCAAACATGGCTTCGCTCGTTTATGCCGCAAAGACAGTCACAGCGCGAATTTGTGGCTAAAATGAAACTCATACCGATACAGTCTCTTATATCAGATAAAAAATTGCTTCTTGTTGACGACTCGATAGTCCGCGGCACTCAGATGCGTGATACGGCAGAATTTCTTTATCAGCACGGTGCAAAAGAGGTCCATGTAAGAAGCTCGTGTCCTCCGATCATGTTCGGATGCAAGTATCTTAATTTTTCGCGTTCCACTTCCGATATGGATCTTATAGCCCGCAGAGTTCTTGCTGAAAAAGGCATTACCGACGAAAAAGATCTTGCTCCGTATCTTGATCCCGATACTGCAGAGTATGAGCAGATGGTAAACGACATTTCAGACAAGCTTAATTTCACATCTCTTCGATATAACCGAATCGATGATATGATTGCGGCAACGGGTATCAGCGAGTGCGATCTGTGCACATATTGCTGGACCGGAAAAAAATAGATATTTATCTCTTGACATATTTTCCCGTATGTGCTATAATTGGCATGTAAATCAAATATTATTAAACGGAGGTTTCGCATTATGGGTAAATTTGTAGTTAAACCGACTGCAAAGGGTATTAAATTCGATCTGAAGGCTGGTAACGGTGAAGTTATTGCCACATCTGAGGTTTATTCTTCTAAAGCTGCCTGTGAAAAAGGACTTGACAGCGTTAGAAAGAACTCTGCGATAGCAAACATAGAAGATCAGACTGAAGAAAACTTTGAAACAAAAAAGAACCCCAAGTTTGAGATCTATCTCGACAAGGCAGGGGAATACCGCTTCCGTCTCAAAGCCAGCAACGGTCAGATAATCGCAGTCTCCGAAAGCTATGTAGCTAAAAACGGATGTCTCAACGGTATCGAAAGCGTTAAAAAGAACGCTCCCGAAGCAGCAGTTGAATACGCTGAATAATCTGTTATAAAAAATTGACCGCAGGTTTTAACCTGCGGTCTTTACTTTTATTTTCTGTTTTTTATCGCTTTTTTTATTTCGATAAAAACAAGCGGAGCAAGTATCAGCCCAAGAGCAATAAGATACAGCTGCGGTGTGAGCAAAACAAGTCTGAACGCATATCTTACCGGCGTAAACAATACGATTGCCATCAGCGCGATCGAAACGAGTGCCGCAATGTTCAGCGATTTGTTTGTAAAAAAGCCGATCTTGAAAAGCGAACGATCAGAGCGCATATTGAATGCGTGAACTACCTGTGAAAGCGAAAGGATCATAAATGCCATAGTCTGTCCCGCTTCAAGCGTTCCCATTACGGTTTTACCGATGCAAAATCCTGCGAGCGTTATAGCCGCAAATAGAATTCCCTGAATAATTACATTCAGTCCGAGGCCGTTTGCGAATATGCCCTCATTTTTAGGTCTGGGCTTTTTCTCCATTATATCCGGTTCGACAGCTTCCATACCAACAGCGATCGCCGGCAGAGAATCGGTTACAAGATTTACCCACAAAAGCTGCATAGAGAGCAGGGGAGTCTGTCTGAAAAGAAGCATTGCGGTAAATACTGTCAGTATTTCTCCGGTATTTGAACCGAGAAGAAAACCTACTACTTTTCTAATGTTTGCATATATGCCGCGTCCTTCTTTTACTGCCTCAACGATAGTAGCGAAATTGTCGTCTGTCAGTGTCATATCCGAAGCGCCTTTTGCTACGTCTGTGCCGGTTATTTCCATAGCGCATCCGATATCGGCTGCTTTCAGCGCAGGGGCGTCGTTTACTCCGTCGCCCGTCATTGACACTACATGACCCTTCTTTTGCCATGCCTTTACTATTCTTATTTTGTTTTCCGGCGATACTCTTGCATATACGCTGATTTCTTCAACATGTTTTTCAAGCTCTTCATCGCTCATGGCGTCAAGCTGTCTGCCGGTTATTGCTTTGTCTCCGTCCTTGTAAATACCAAGCTGTTTTGCTATTGCCGCTGCTGTTACAACATGGTCGCCTGTTATCATAACTGTTCTGATTCCGGCTTTTTGGCTGATCGCAACAGCATCTTTCGCTTCTGGCCTCGGCGGATCTATCATACCTATAAGTCCGATGAATGTCAGACCGTTCTCAAGTTCTTCCGATGTAGGCTCTTCGGGAACGATATCGATTTCTTTTATCGCGACCGCAAGGACCCTCAGTGCATCTGCGCTCATTTGATCCGTTATAATACGAGCCTTCTCTATATCTCCGGCAATACAGCGCAGAGAAAGATTGTCAAATGCGCCCTTGACAATGACCGTGATCTTTCCGTTGATCCTGTTTACGGTCGTCATGAGCTTACGGTCGGAATCAAACGGAATTTCCGCAAGCCTTTCATATTGCTTTATGATCTCATCTTTTTTTATTCCGTTGATGTGCGCGGCATGAACGATCGCGGTTTCCGTCGGATCGCCTATCTGTTTTTCTACACCGTTCTCAAATACTACGGTTCCGTCGCTGCAAAGTGTGCCTAATGTCAGCAGCTTTTTTACCGCTTCCGAACAGTGATCGGTAATATCTTCCGTATCATTCAAGCTATCCGTATACGCTTTTACAAGCGTCATTCGGTTTTGCGTAAGCGTGCCTGTTTTATCAGAGCATATTACCGATGCGCAGCCTAATGTTTCAACTGCGGGCAGCCTTCTTATGAGTGCGTTCCTTTTTGCCATCCTCTGAACGCCGATAGAAAGTATTATCGTAACGATCGCAGGCAGGCCTTCGGGAATTGCAGAAACCGCCAAAGAAACGGAAGTCATAAATATTTCGAGTATCGGAATGCCGCTTATCAAACCTACCACGAATACTACAGCGCAGGCGGCAAGAGCAATTATGCCAAGATATTTTCCGAGCTGCGCAAGCTTTTGCTGCAAGGGCGTCTGAGTGTCTTTTTCTCCTGCAAGCAAATTTGCGATCCTTCCCATTTCGGTTTTCATTCCTGTAGCTGTTACTACGGCAAGAGCTGTTCCGTAAGTGATCGTGCATCCGGAAAAGATCATATTCAGTCTGTCTCCGAGAGGAGCATTTTCCTCTGTGATCTCATCCGCATCTTTTTCGGACGGCACAGACTCTCCCGTAAGAGCAGATTCTTCGCTTTTCAGGCTTACGCTGTGTATCAGACGCGCGTCAGCAGGCACAAAATCTCCGGCTTCGACCTTTATGATATCACCGGGAACAAGATCTTTTGCGTCTATTATCTGTTCTTCTCCGTCACGTATTACCCTTGCGTGCGGCGCGGACATGTTTTTTAACGCTTCAAGGGCTTTTTCAGCTTTGCTTTCCTGAATAACACCCATCAATGCGTTCAGAATAACTATAATAAGAATTAATGCGGGCTCGAAAAGTTCATTCCAGTTCTGTTCAACGCAAATAACGCCGAAAGAAACTGCAGCTGCGATAAGCAGGATAATGATCATCACGTCTTTGAACTGATCGAAAAACCTGCCGATAAAGGTTTTTTTCTTTTTCTCTGCAAGGATATTCGGGCCGTATTCGTTTTGAAGACGCAGAATATCCTGTTTTGTCAGTCCCCATTCTGCGTCAGAAGAATATGCCTTCACAACATCCGTTGCGGAAGAAGAGTGTGGTATCAATGTTGTCAACCTCCTGATTCAAACTGAATATAATTCTATCAAAAACCGATCCGTTTGTCAACAAAATAAGGCTTTGGCGTTAACATGTGCTTTTTGCGACAAAGATTTTTAACTTTGTGCCGAAAACGGACGGCCGTATGTTTCTTTTTGTTCGGATTTTCAGCGTGATTTGCGGCAAAGTCGGCAAATATATGTTACAAAATATAAAACTATGCAGAGACGGAAATAAAATCAAAAAAAGACAGGGTTATTTTACCCTGTCTTTTTCAATTCAGATCGACTTTATCCGAGAATCTCTTCTATGGAAGATTCTATATTGACAATATATTTTTGCCTGTTCTGTTCGTCTGCCTCTGCAAACTGTTCAAGTCGTTCCGACATCGTTTTCGATCCGTTGATGTTTATATAGACGTCTGTCACATACTCGCATCTGTAGTTGTAAAGAACAGTATTGTACATATTTACAAAGTTCTCAACGTCTCTGTCATCAAAGAAATAAAAGCGTCTGAAATATGATATCACATCTTCCTCTGTTTCATATCCGGGAAGAGGCTCGTAAATGGCATTGAGAAGTATTGCAGACATTGCGGGGTCTTTGCACACTGCAGGGATACATGTTGAAAATCTTGTTTCGGTTATCGTTGCGCCTGTGTTCTGCCGCGTTCCGTTCGGTCCATGGGGAAAAGGAACAACGCCGAAATTATCCATTGTATACGCTATCGAATATTCCGAGCCGCAAAGATCCGTGCCGTTCATTATCGTGAGAACAGACTTTCCGTCTGTAAAAGCTTCAAGCATATTTTCCCATACGTTGCTGAGATCTATATTGACATAAGGCGCATATTCTCCGAATGTCCAGTTCCACGCAGTTTGCATCGCTTCAAATGTAACAGGGGAGTGAAGACTCAATAGATAGTCGCCGTTTTCTTTAATGATTACCGGCTCGCCGTTAGTTGTATGCATTGTCCTGAAAAGCCAGTGGACTGTTGTATACAATGCTTTGACCTCAACTCCGGCATCGTTTACATGCGTATATATAGGCATAAGCTCTTCAAGTTTACGCCATGTCCATTCATCGGTTTCCACAAATTCACGCGGATCCGTCTGATTGAGGTTTCTGATAATGTTTTCATTGACCACCACAGCTCCGTCAACCGAACGGTATTTATGTATCGGCCATGCTGCGGGTATCACACCGTAAAGGGCGTTATCCCAGAAAAGCGGCTTCAGGTTTTCGATATTGCCCCATTTCTTATCGTTTGTGTAGTCAAGATACTGCTGGTAATAAACAAGATTTGCAAAATAGCCAGATCTTAAAAGACCGGCAAGAGAGCCCGATGATGCCTGAACGGCGTCTATACCGATGACTCCCGACATTGTTCCTGTCTGCACTCTGTTCACCAGGTCTGTTGCCTTTTGTTCGGTTATTTTTACGTTATACTTTTTTTCGACCTCTTTTATCCTTTGCAAGGCAAGGTCCGCAAACTCGGTGCCTAAAATATATCCGAAATATTCTTCACCGGTTGAATGCTCCGCGTTGTTATGCATGAAAAGAAAACTTTCACCCATAAAATCAGTTTCACCGAGATCATCGTTGAAATCCGGGGTTATTTCATCTTCAGACTGCTGCGAGCATGAGCATACGGAGAAGATCATGCAAAAAAGTAGTAATGCTGAAAACAACTTTTTCATATAGGTCGTCCTTTCCTGACTAGTATAATAATCTCAGAAGATTATATTATAATTATACTATATAAGAGGCGATTTGTCAACCGTTTTCCGTAATTATGCATATTAAAAACAATCAATGGACCGTTTGTCGAATAAAGTCGTAATTTTGTTAAAAAAAACAGCGTATCAACTCTTGCAATGGTTGACAATTAGTGATATAATGTGTATAAGTGAAAAATTTGGGATTATTCGAAACGGATGTTCCAATTACAATATTTCATATTTTATAAGTAGAAATCGGAGGAATAAGAATGGATCTGAAGGACAGAACGGAAGAAATCCGCTCGCTGCGAACTGCCATCGAAGGATCAGTTGAATCGGCTGCGAGAAAACGCCTGGCGTTTCTGTTTGATGAAGGAACATTCGTTGAGATCGGCGCTTTTGTAAAACAGCGTCCGACCGAGCTCGGTTCCGTCAATGCCGCAGCAGAAGGCGTTGTAACGGGTTACGGAGCAGTAAACGGTGTACTTGTGTTCGCATTTTCGCAGGATGTATCGGTGCTTAAAGGCGCCGTCAGCGAAATGAACGCCGAAAAAATCTGCAATATCGCCGAAATGGCAAAAAAAGCTCATGCGCCCCTTGTCTGCATGCTTGACAGCTGCGGCGTAAGACTTCAGGAGGGGATCGATGCCCTTGCCGGATACGGCAGGATCCTGGCAAAACTCAATTCTATCTCAGATGATTTAATTATCGTTTCATCTGTTTTCGGCACATGCGCCGGCGCAATGTCTTTTATTCCCGCAATTTCGGATTATTCTGTTATTACGGAAAATGCCGAGCTTTTCCTGTCATCTCCCGACGTCGTAAAAGCCCGTTTCGGCAACGATAAAGCTGGAACTGCGCAAAACGCATTTGAAAACGGAACTGTAAGCGCAGTTTGCTCATCAGACGAGGAAGCAGTTGAAAAAATCAAGGAATTTATCGCCTTCACCTGTGATGCATATGTTACAGAAGACGATATCAACAGACTTACTCCTGAAATCGCCGACATCATTTCAAAAGACGGTTATGATGTCAGGGAAGTGATCTCCGCTATTGCCGACGACGGAAAATCTATCGAACTCACTTCCGGATACGCTGCAAATATCGTAACGTCACTTATAAACATCGACTGCAGCCCCGTAGGCGTAGTTGCCAATAACGGTGCGCTCACATCTGCTGCTGCTGAAAAGGCCGCTTCTTTCATCTCATTCTGCAATAACTGTTCGATCCCTGTTCTTACTCTTGTTGATACGGACGGTTTTGAATGCGACAGCAAAGAAAATATTCTTAATTCTTCACTGCTTGTAAGCGCGTATATGAATGCTGAAGTGCCGAAGGTAACGCTTATAACCGGAAAGGCATACGGATCGGGATATATATCGATGTGTTCAAAACAGACCGGCGCCGATATCGTCTACGCTTATCCATGCGCTGAGATCGCTGCTTTGCCTGCAGAAACAGGCGCGGTATTTATGTGCGCTCAGGAAATAATCCAGACTGAGGGCGACCCCATTGAGGGAAGAAACGCCGTTATAGAAAAATACAGAAAAACGATCGCATCACCGCTTGAAGCCGCCAAGAGAGGACATGTCGACGATATCATCGAGATCGAAACAACACGTCAGCTCATCGCATCTTCTTTCAGTATGCTTGCCGATAAATAAGGGGAGGGGAAGAAATGCATTTGATCTTTCCTTTGACGGCAAACGCTGAAACTGCCGTAAACGATATCGCAGCAGTTCCTGAAGATGTTGCCGGAAAGCTTTTATACGGTCTTAATATTGCGCTCATAGGTATGGGTACGGTTTTTGCCGTTTTGCTTATATTGATGGCTGTTCTTTACGTTTTTAAACTTGTTTTCGCCCAAAAATCTGCTGCAAAACCTGCAGAAAAAGCTGATCCGGTCATAAAAAACGAAACTCCTGCAGCATCCTCGCAAAATTCCGAGGACGAATATATTCCCGTTGTTATAGCAGCAGCGGTTGCTGCGTATATGGAAAACACCGCGCCGCATTCAAAATACAGAATCCGCTCTTTTAAAAGAATATAAAAGGAGAATAATATAAATGAGAAAATTCAATATAACCGTAAACGGTAAAACATATGAAGTAGTTGTGGAAGAAACAGGCGCTTCCTCATCTCCCGCAACGGCTCCCGCTGCTCCCGTTCAGACAAAATCTGCCGAACCCGCGCCCGCAGCACCCTCTGCGCCCGCTCCGGTTTCCGTTCCCGCAGACGGAACAACGATTTCCGCTCCGATGCCAGGAACGATCCTTAAAGTAAATGTCGAAAAAGGCGCAGCTGTTAAAAAAGGCGATGTTCTTCTCGTTCTTGAAGCAATGAAGATGGAAAACGATATTCAGTCTCCCGTTGACGGCACAGTCGTTGCGGTCCAGACGTCCAAGGGCGCATCTGTTGAAACAGGCGCACCTCTCGTAACAATCGGATAATGAAAGGAATAACTGAAACGACATGAATATATTCCAGGTTTTTTGGGATTTCATCGTCAATTCCGGTTTTGCTCACTTATTTGACATAAGAATAACCGAAAACGGAATCGAAAACGGTGAAATCATCATGATTGCCGTGTCGTGCCTGCTTATATATCTTGCAATAGGCAAAGGATTTGAACCGCTCCTTCTCTTACCGATTTCTTTCGGTATGCTTCTTGCAAACCTCCCTTTGTCGGGACTTATGAATCCCGAATTCTTCTCCGACCCGGCAGGCAATCTAGATATAGCAGAAATTCTATCGCACGGCGGTCTGTTTGATATTCTTTATCTCGGCGTAAAATGCGGAGTTTATCCGCCGCTTATATTCCTCGGCGTCGGCGCAATGACAGACTTCGGTCCGCTTATCGCAAACCCGAAAAGCATCCTTCTCGGCGCTGCCGCTCAGCTCGGTATCTTTTTCACATTTATCTCGTCACTGCTCCTCGGCTTCAATGCTCTTGAAGCGTCTGCGATCGGCATTATCGGCGGAGCAGACGGACCTACAGCTATTCTCGTAACAAAAATACTTGCTCCTCATCTGCTTGCTGCTATCGCCGTTGCCGCATACTCCTATATGGCACTCGTTCCGATCATTCAGCCGCCGATCATGAGAGCGCTTACGACCAAAAAGGAACGTTCCGTTGTAATGGAGCAGCTCCGTCCCGTTTCCAAAAAAGAAAAGATCCTTTTCCCGATAGTCACCGCGGCTGTAATTATCCTTATTCTTCCCGATGCCGCACCCCTTATCGGTATGCTTATGCTCGGCAACCTCTTCCGTGAATGCGGCGTTACCGAACGTCTCAGCAAAACAGCTCAGAACGAAATGTGCAATCTCGTAACAATATGCCTCGGTCTTACCGTAGGCGCTACCGCGAGCGCAAACAATTTCCTTCGTATCGAGACGCTGTCTATAATCGTCCTCGGACTTATAGCCTTCTCCATCGCTACTGCCGGAGGTGTCCTTTTCGGCAAGATCATGTATCTCGTTACAGGCGGAAAGGTCAATCCTCTTATCGGCGCAGCAGGCGTTTCTGCCGTTCCCATGGCTGCCCGTGTTGCCAATACGGTAGGACAGAAAGAAGTTCCCGGCAATTTCCTGCTCATGCACGCAATGGGCCCGAACGTCGCTGGCGTTATAGGTTCAGCTGTTGCCGCAGGCGTATTCCTTACATTGTTCAAATAAGGAGATAATCACAAAATGACAAATAAAAATCCCGTAAAGATCACCGAAACCGTCCTCCGTGACGCTCATCAGTCTCTTATCGCCACAAGAATGCCTATCAGCGATATCCTTCCGTCGCTCCCGCTTCTTGACGCGGTAGGATATCATGCTCTTGAGGTCTGGGGAGGCGCAACGTTTGACGCCTGCCTGCGTTTTCTCAACGAAGACCCGTGGGACAGACTTCGCAAGATCCGTGAAGGCGCTAAAAACACAAAACTTCAGATGCTTTTCCGCGGACAGAATATTCTCGGTTACAGACATTATTCCGACGACGTCGTTGAATATTTCGTTCAGAAATCCCTCGCAAACGGAAT
>JAEEJJ010000090.1 GCA_016281805.1 Clostridiales bacterium | reverse complement strand
TCCCGGTCTTACCGCAGGTCCGGCAATAGGTGAGTATGTCGTTGAAAAAATAGCTGAAAGCGGTTTTGAATTTGTCGCAAAAGAAAATTTTGACAACAACCGAAAAGTAATCCGTTTCAAAGACCTTTCTGACGATGAAAAGAATAAAATAATAGCTCAGAACCCTCTTTACGGGCGCGTTATATGCCGTTGCGAAACAGTCACGGAGGGCGAGATAGCGGATTCCGTAACAAGAGGAGCCGGCGCAAGGGATGTTGACGGAGTAAAACGGCGTGTCCGTGCCGGTATGGGCAGATGCCAGGGCGGTTTTTGCGGACCGAGAGTAATGGAAATAATAGCAAGAGAGCTCGATATTCCGATGAGTGAAGTTACAAAATTCGGCGGCGCTTCACGAATGACGGAAAAAGAAATGATATAAATATCCGACATAAAAAATATTAACAGAGAGAATATAAAATTTATGAAAATGAATGTAAATGTTGCGGTGATCGGAGGCGGTCCCGCAGGGCTTGCCGCGGCGCTGGAATGCAGAAAAAACGGTATCGATAATATCCTTGTTATCGAAAGAGACAAACAGCTTGGCGGTATTCTTAACCAGTGTATCCACCCGGGATTCGGTCTCCATGTTTTCGGAGAAGAACTTACGGGACCGGAGTATGCGCAAAGATATATCGATATGCTGTCGGATACAGACATCAGAACAATGACCGACACAATGGTCCTTTCTCTTACTCTGCAAAAAGTGATCCGTGCGGTAAACACAACGCTCGGTGTCGTCGAAATACACGCAAAAGCAGTTATTCTCGCAATGGGCTGCAGAGAAAGAACAAGAGGAATGCTTCGGATTCCTGGCACAAGACCGGCAGGTATATATACCGCCGGGACCGCTCAGCGACTCGTTAATATCGAAGGACTTATGCCCGGCAAAAATACCGTGATCCTCGGATCCGGAGACATAGGCCTTATCATGGCAAGAAGAATGACTCTTGAAGGCGCAAAGGTCAGCGGAGTTTACGAAATTATGCCTAAAAGCGGCGGACTGAAAAGAAATATAGTCCAGTGCCTTAACGATTTCGGGATCCCTCTTCATCTCAGTAAAACAGCCGTCGAAATACACGGTCGTGAAAGGATCGAAGGTATTACTGTAGCTGCTGTCGACGAAAATCTTTCTCCGATCAAAGGAACGGAAGAATATGTCGAATGCGATACGCTGCTTCTTTCTGTCGGACTTATTCCGGAAAACGAGCTTTCAAGAGGCGCAGGAATACTTATCGATCCCAAAACTAAAGGTCCGGTATGCGAAAGCGGTTTTGAAACATCTGTTCCGGGCATTTTCGCGTGCGGAAACGTTTATAAGGTTTATGACCTTGTTGACAACGTAACAAAAGACAGCGTTCTCGCAGGCAGATACGCTGCAGAATATATAAGATCAAAAAGTGAGTAAAGAAAAAATATGCAAACAACTAATGTTACATGTGTGATTTGTCCGAAAGGATGCAATATAGAAGTCGATCACGAAAACAGAGACGGCAAAGAAGTCGTTCTGGCTGTAAGAAACAATAAATGTCCCAGGGGCTACAAATACGCGTCTGCAGAGGTAGTGAATCCCGAAAGAGTATTGACTTCAACAGTCCGCCTTGCAGGGGGCACTTATCCGAGACTTTCAGTTAAAAGTGAACATCCCGTTCCGAAAACATCCCTTTTTGACTGTATGCGCGAAATAAGAAAAGTATCTGTCACATCCCCGGTAAAAATGGGCGATATCATCATCGAAAATGTTGCAGGAACCGGCATCAATATCGTCGCTACTCATAACGGTTGACGAATCGTCAAATGTTGAAGAATTTTAACAAAGTCGCACTTGAAAAACAAGGGAATCTGTGCTATAATACCAAAGGTTTGCTGGTATGGCTCAGCAGGTAGAGCAGTTCACTCGTAATGAACAGGTCATCGGTTCGAATCCGATTACCAGCTCCAAAGACCCCTTGCTTTTGCAGGGGGTCTTTTGTTATATATTCATCTTGGAAGAAAAACAATTTCCGTGAAAGGAACATGAAATGAGAATTCTTTATCTTGATCTCGATACTCTTCGTCCCGATCATCTCGGCTGTTACGGCTATCACAGAAACACATCGCCGAATATAGATTCCGTAGCGAAAGACGCGGTTCGTTTTGATAATTATTACTGTTCCGATGCTCCTTGTCTCCCGTCAAGAAACGCACTTATGACAGGTCGTTTCGGTATACATTCAGGGGTCGTCGGTCACGGCGGTACTGCAGCTGATATGCGCAGAGAAGGCTGCTCACGCGATTTCTGCGATAAGCTCAATGTCTCGAGCCTGCCCGGTTTTTTACGCAGACAGGGGCTTCGGACCGTTCTTGTCAGCCCGTTTGCGGAACGTCATTCATGCTGGCAGTTTTATGCCGGCTTCAGCGAAATGTATAATACAGGCAGACAGGGCGGAGAATCCGCCGATGAGATATCTCCCGTTGCGCTCGACTGGCTTGAAAGGAATGCTGAAAAAGATAACTGGTATCTTCACGTTAATTTCTGGGATGCGCATACTCCGTACAGAGCGCCTCTTTCGTTCGGCGAACCGTTCGCAGACGATCCTCTTCCCGACTGGATAACAGACGAAGTCCTTGCTGAGCATGTCCGTCATGTCGGACCGCATTCCGCGAGAGAGATAGGTATGTATAACAGCAATGAAAACCCCAACGTTCCGCGCCATCCCGGCGAAGTCGTAGACAGAAAAGGGCTTCGCAGGATGTTTGACGGCTATGATACAGGTATTCTTTACATGGATACTCACATAGGCTATATTCTCGATGCTCTTAAAAGGGCGGGAGTTTATGACGATACCGCGATCATCATAAGCGCCGATCATGCCGAGAATATTGGCGAACTCGGTCTTTACGGCGAACATGCCACAGCCGATTATGTCAACTGCCGTATTCCTATGATAATAAAATGGCCGGGAGGAAGGACAGGGACGGACGAAAAATTTCATTATAATCTTGATCTGCTGCCTACGTATGCCGAACTTTTCGGCGGACAGAAACATTCACTGTGGGACGGTGAATCATTCGCAGATTCCATCGTTCCCGATACGGCGGTTCCGTCCAAAACGAGGGACTATCTTGTTTTATCTCAATGCGCTCATCTCTGCCAGAGAGGCGTTCGCTTCGGCGATTACATTTATCTCAGAACTTATCACGACGGCTATCACCTTTACCCGAAGGAAATGCTGTTCAATATTAAAAACGATCCTCATGAACAATTCAATCTTGCTGAAAAAGAACGTTCGCTTTGCGAAAAAGCAGTCTATTACCTCAATGAATGGCATGACGAAATGATGCTCACAATGCCTGATGACGTAGACCCTCTCTGGACTGTTATGAGAGAAGGCGGACCATATCATACAAGAGGACATCTCGAACAATACTGCAAACGCCTCGAAGAAACAGACAGAGCTGAAGGCGCCGCCGAGCTTCGCAGACGCCATCCAAATGAAAAATGATCGGAGAAGAGCACTATGGAAAGAATTTACTACGATTCGTATGAAAGCCGCATCCGCGTTACCGTCTGGGCTGATGAAGCTGCTGACGGCAGCATAAAGATACATAAATACACAAGGGGAGTATATATCGACGATATTTTCGGAACTGACGAAGACGAAACCTTCGCCGTAATTCCCGCAGATTCCGTTTCGGACGCGCTCACCGCCTCAGGCGCGTCTTCGCTTAAGGAACTGCTCGTTTATTTTGATAATTTTGCTTGTTGCCGCAACGGCTATGAGCGGGTAAAATCGTGGCTCGGAAAAGAGGGTGTCTCTTTCACCGAGGAAACGCTGTGACGGAGAACGCTTTTATAATAGCTTGATAATTGGCTCCTTTAACGGGATCCGGACGGTAACGGTTCCGATCATCGCCGCCTTATTTTATTATATCTTAAACCATTTCAGTATCATTTTCCTCCAAAAAATAAAATTTTATTATTTTCTATTGACATTTCTGTTTTTTTTTTGATATAATGAAAAAAAATGAATAAGGAGTAAAAAAAATGAATTATTTTAAGAAAATAATAAGCGTTCTGGTAATCGTCTCGGTTCTTGCGATATTTGCGGTTTCCGCGGCTGCGTCATTGTCTTACACCACGTCTGTTTACTGGAATGCTAATGAAACCGCAGCGTGGGCGGTAACAGAGGGCACGGGACCTTCTGCGCAGAATTTTTATGTAATGGCAAAAATAACAAGTTCGTCAACGGGTCAAACCGCTGTTGATTATGGAGACAGTAATTTTACAACGTATGCAATTGCTACTACCAATCAGGTTGCAGTGACTTATCCTTCGAGTATTCCGCTGGTAACATATTCAGGATCTATTCAATACGGTTACGCTCCTGTTATTGACGGATAAATAATTAACAAAATCTGACCCTGCAAACTCTAACGTTTATAGGGTCAGTTTTATTATTACACTGTTTTAAACATCATATACTTCAACAGAAAGGATATTAACATTATGAGATCCGTATTTGCGGATATTTGGTCAAGCTTAAAGAAATCACCGTTTCTTTTCCTTTTTCTGTTCGTTCAAATCGTCATCACAAGTCTGATTCTATATATTTCGATCGCGAATTATTACTGGACCGAAGAGGCAAACAATACTGCAAATATAGCTTGGGGCAATAAGGAATATTATAAGCTTTACAATCCTGTCGTTATGGATGACAGCGATATGGGAGAGTTATTTTCGTTCATATGGACTCCCTCGTATTATAGTTATATGATGGATCCGGATACATACGATTTTTATTATTCTTTTCTTAAAAAAGTTGAGGATCTTACCGAAAGGCTTGAAGAGATAGACGGTTTAACGGTAATGCCCGTAAAAACGAGTTACACTACGTTGCTTGAGGAGCGCAACTGGTCCGAAGAGGATAAAAAATACGGAGAGTTCGACATGTTTGAGCAAAGCACGCCGTCAGTAAAGGACGAAAACGGCAACATAAGATACGTCAGGCTCAGAACTCTTTATGTAGACAGTAAATATTTCGAATATTACAATACTAAGGTCAGCGAAGGAAGACTTTTTGAGAAAAACGATTTTCTGTACGATGACGAATATGTTCCGGTTATCATGGGCAGTAAATACAAAAAGTATTTTTCTTTGGGCGAGGAGTTTGAAATTCAGAGTCGGTTCGGCAAAACAAAAAACAAAGTTATCGGCTTTATCGCCGAAAATCAGTATTATACACATCCGAACGGAGTTGGCTGGGTTTTTTCCTATGATAGTATAATAATAAAACCGATTATAGAAAGAAAAGCTGACGAAATACTCGAAAACGAGGAATATCTGCCTTATCTCGGACAGCTTGGCGCAGTTATCGATCAGGCGTTTTTGCTTATCGAACCCGAAAAGCAGGATGAAGTCGTATCTGAAATCGAAAATCTTCTTGACGAGTTTGAGCTCTCCGATTACGTTCGGCTCTTTCATTTGAGGATCGACAAAGAAATCGTGAGCAACTATAACGATCAGCTCGTTATCGGCATTGTGGCATGCGTGTTAACGCTTATCTTCTCTCTTTTCAGCTTCATATTTACAATGCTTTATAAGATAGATAATAATATAAAAAACTACGCCATCCGTATGGTGGTGGGCGAAACGTATACTGGCATTTCGCTGCGTTATATTATTGAATCTTTGATCGTGTTTTTTCTCGGTCAGGCAACCGGTCTTTTCCTCTTCAGGATTTATGCCGTATACTCATATATCTATCAGGGCTACAACAGTCTTGAAACGGCAACTCTGCGCACGGGAATTATACTTAATATAATTTTCTGCATAGTAAGCGCCGTTATTCTTTATTTATGCGTTTCGGTCAAGCTGCGCTCTTACAGTCTTGCAACGCTCATCCGCGGAAATGAAGTGAGAAAAGAAAAGCATCTGCCTTTTTACCGCGTCGTCATCTTCCTTATGCTTGCCGTTGTCGGCGTTTTTGCGATGTTTATAGCAAGTTATCGTGTTCTGCTTGACAGAATAGATATTTATTACAACAGTTACTATACAAAAAACGTTAAGATAGCATACGTTTTGGAAAAGAGCGGCGATGATGCGCCGGAAGTAACGGTAAACTGCGATGAAATAACCGGTAATGTCGGCGATTCTGTCATAAACAAATATATCGATATGTTTTACAAGGGCGACGTCTATATAGAGGAACGCGGGCTATACTTTAACGGATATATAGACCCCGTAAATATGCTTTACGGAAGATTTTTCACTTCCGAGGAATCAGCCGGAAAAGAAAAGATCGCCGTCGTTGGAAAAGGCATATACGAAAAATATGTTACTTTTAACGAAGCAGGCGAACCGGTATATCACTCCGACGCGCTTGACGCAGATCTTCTCGTAACAGGCGTTATGGGCAAGGAGGACGCCGATACAAGTATAGACTTTACCGTTTTTACTCCCATAAAAGTTGCGACTGCAAAAAGCGCTTCGGGCTCCTATACTCTGGACGGAAAAGATAAAGCAACCGTTGAAAAACTCACCGAAGAATTTGAAAAATACGTTTCCGAAACCGCTGAGATAAACACGAGAGATTATAAACCGCGAATAACCGTCGAAGCTCCTACCGATATGCTTCTTATGCTGCTTGCGCTTATAGTTATCAACGCAATGGTCTTCTGCTTCTATTACGTATCAAAGCAGCGGAATATTCATTACGTCAAAAAACTTGTCGGTTATTCAAAAATAATGATTCTTGCCGACACTCTCATTGATTTTCTCGTTCTTACCGCCTGTGCGTTCATTTTCGGCAATGCGGTCACGGTCCTTCTTAAAGAGACCGTTTTCGCCGGCGCGGGTCTGTTTTCGATTTATATACTTGATTTTCAGGCGGTCCTTATTGCTTTCGCCGCCGTTGCGCTGCTTACCGTCGTGCTTACCGTTATTGCCGTGGCAAGAACGTTCGCTTCGGCAAACAACAACGAATACCGCGTATGATTTATAATTCACTTTACTTTTTTAATAATAATTTCACATCTTTTTATTGACTTTTCTGCATATAAGTGATAAAATAAAGGGTAGTATATATTCTGCCCTTTTATTTTTTTAGGAGACAAACAAATGAGTGAAACCAATACGATTCAATCAACGAACAAAAGATCAAAAATAAAAAAAATAGCCTTATACGGCATTCTTTCCGCAATAATAATCATCATGAGCTTTACTCCGCTTGGATTTTTGAAAATACCTGCTCTTGCTATTGAAATAACCTTACTTTCCATCCCAGTTGCAATAGGAGCGGCCCTTTTAGGACCTGCAGGAGGATTAGTATGTGGAACTCTATTTGGTTTGATGAGTTTTGTTCAATGCTTTGGCTTTAGCCCATTGGGCGCCACTATGCTTTCTCAGAACCCAGTTTTTGCATTCATTCAGTGTGTTATTCCCAGAGCATTGATGGGGCTTTTTTGTGCACTCATTTTTAAATGGCTCACAAAATATGATAAAAAACGAATCGTTTCTTTTGTCGTATCAAGCTTTTCCGCTGCTTTTTTGAATACGCTGTTTTTTATGCTTTGTTTATGGGCTTTATTCCCTGAAATATTTTATACTATATTTTTTGCAGTTGTTTCAATAAACGGATTACTTGAAATAATCGTCTGCACTGCAGTCGGATTTGCCGTTTCAAAAGCGCTTTCCTATTTTCTTTTCAAGGAGCGCAACAGATGAAAACGGTTATCGGTATAGATATCGGCGGCAGCACCACAAAGATCGTTGGAATCAATAACGAAACGCCTATGAAACCTATGCAGGTTAAAGCAACAGACCCCATAACTTCTCTTTACGGCGCTTTCGGCAGATATCTCAGCGAAAACGGTCTCTCTATCCCCGATATTTCCGAAATACGCGTAACAGGCGTCGGCTCGTCGTTTGTTAAAGACGATATTTATGGCATCAAAACCGTTAAGGTTAACGAGTTTTCGGCGATCGGTCTTGGCGGATTGTATCTTACCGGTCTTTCAGACGCTATCGTCGTCAGTATGGGAACAGGCACTGCGTTTGTTCACGCTAAAGGCGATAAATTCGAGCATCTCGGAGGCACAGGGGTAGGCGGAGGCACTCTGCTCGGTCTTTCCTCCAAACTTCTCGGTACCAGAAATTTCAATAATATCTGCGAACTTGCAGCGGAAGGCGATCTCTCAAAAATTGACCTTGCTGTCGGAGATATTACAAAAAGCGAAGCGGGAATACTGAAAAACGAAACCACGGCGTCTAATTTCGGTAAGATTTCCGATTATGCCAACAAAAACGATATTGCCGCGGGACTGATAAATATGGTATGCCAGACTATCGGCATGCTCGCTTATTTCGCAAGCCGTTTTTCGCAAACTTCAAATATAGTTCTTTGCGGCAGTATGACAACCATACCTAACACGTCCGATTATTTTTCCGTTATCAACACCCTTTACGGCGTGAGCATATTCGTTCCGGAAGATGCGGAATTCGCAACTGCTCTCGGAGCCGCGCTTGTAAAAGCTGACACAAAGTAATTCAACAAAAACGGAGATTTCCGATGCAGAATCAGGCAAGCTCTATTTTCGAAGAAATAAAAGATTTTTCCGTTTCAACCGGAATATCTGCAAAAATATTCAATTCCGACGGCGTTGAAATAATGTCTGTCGGTAATTGTCCCGAATGCGAACTCTGCAGACTATCCGGATGTCCTCAGTCTGAATGTATAAAAACACATAAAAAAGCAGGGGAAGATACTCTCCGGTTCGGAGGTAAGTATATATATCTTTGTCCTATGGGGTTCGTTCATGCTTCATCTCCTGTTTTGACGGAAAAATCCGAAATCGTTACAGCATCGGCAGGGCCCATGCTTATAATCGATAAAACCGATTATTATAACGAATATATAGGGAGCAAAGACCAGCTTTCCGATGATTCTGTTTCAGCAATAAAAGAAAAACTCGCTTTAATAAAATTATACTCTCTCGAAAAAGTTACGGCATACTCCAATCTGCTTTATTATATTGCTTCATATTCAAGCGGAAAAGATGCTGTCAAGCTTCTTAATGCCGAGAAGGACGAAGCTGACGAAGACAATATAAACGATAGCCTCTTAAATCTGAAAAACGGGTTTACCGACAGAACGGAATATCCTCTGTATAAAGAAAAAGAGCTTATAGACGTTATGTCTGTAGGCGACAGAAAAAACGCACAGCGCCTTCTGAACGAAATACTCGGTTATATATTTTTTGCCACAGCTGGCGATATCGATGTTATCAGAACACGCGTTGCAGAGCTTATCGTTCAGCTTTCCCGCACGGCAGCATTGAACGGCGGCGTCAATCGTCAGAAAATAATGGATATCTCTGTTGAATATATGAAAACCATATGGACGCTCGATTCGATTGAAGATATATCTGCATGGATGTCAAGGATCCTTTCTTCCTTCACACAAATGGTCTTTTCTTCAAAGGATATAAAACATATAGATGTTATCCAGAAAGTCGTCGCATATATCAACAGCAATTATATGTGCAAAATATCTCTTGACGATATAGCAAAGGAAGGTTTTTTGTCATCTTCATATCTGAGCAAATTATTTAAATCGGAAATGAAGATAAATCTTTCAACATACATCAACAATGTCAGAGTCGAGAAAAGCAAACTTCTTCTTCTGGACGATTCATTGAGCATTATGGATGTTGCAACTATGGTCGGCTTTGAAGAACAAAGCTATTTTTCGAAAGTATTTCGTAATGTCACCGGCGTTTCCCCCGGCAAATTCAGACAGTTAAAAGGTCATATCTGATATTAAATATAGATATCTGTAAAAGGAGAACTCTTATGAAAACAAAAGCCAACAGACTGTACGGTAAAATGGATGTTCGACTTGAAGAGTTTGAACTTCCTGCGATCAAGGATGACGAGATCCTTGCCAGAATTGTTTCAGACAGCGTTTGCATGTCATCATATAAAGCATTGGTTCAGGGAAAAGACCATAAACGCGTTCCGAATGACGTTGCCGAAAATCCCGTAATTATCGGACATGAGTTTTGCGGCGAAATCATCGAAGTAGGCGCAAAATGGAAACATAAATTCAAACCGGGCAATAAATTTTCGGTCCAGCCTGCGCTTAACGCAGATTTTAATCCGTATGCCGCGCCCGGATATTCATTCAGATATATCGGCGGTTCGGCAACATATGTTGTTATCCCGTCTGTGGTAATGGAACAAAATTGTCTTCTTGATTACGGCGGAGACGCTTTCTTCTACGGTTCTCTTTCCGAACCGATGAGTTGCATTATCGGCGCTTTTCACGCCACATATCATACGAAATACGGTGTTTATGAGCATGAAATGGGTATCCGTCAGGGCGGCAATATGGCGATCCTCGCAGGTGCCGGTCCGATGGGACTCGGAGCAGTCGATTACGCGATCCACAGTGACAGAAAACCAGGCTTTCTTATCGTCACGGATATTGACGATGCTCGCCTTGCAAGAGCGGCATCCATACTTACCGTTGAAGAAGCGGCAAAAAACGGCGTAAAGCTGATGTATATAAACACATCAAAGCCCGAAAACAATAACGATTATATCAAATCGCTCACAGGCGGAAAGGGATACGACGACGTATTTGTTTTTGCTCCCGTAAAGCCTGTCGTCGAACAGGCCGACAGTCTCCTTGCAAGAGACGGATGCCTTAATTTCTTCGCGGGTCCTACCAATCCGGAATTTTCGGCAAGCATGAATTTCTATAATGTCCATTATTCAATGACTCATATCGTTGGCACAAGCGGCGGAAATACTGACGACATGCGCGAATGCCTGAAAATGGTAAGCGAGGGTAAAATCAATCCCGCGGCCATGATAACTCATATCGGCGGTCTCAACTCCACCGTAGATACTCTCAAAAATCTCCCGAATATCCCGGGAGGCAAAAAGCTTATTTACAACCATATAGATCTTCCGCTCACCGCTATTGCAGACTTTTCAAAGTCCGACGATCCTCTTTTGCAGCAGCTTGCTTTAATAGTTGAACGTAATAACGGACTGTGGTGCGCAGAAGCTGAAAAGTATCTTCTTGCAAACGCAAAGCAAATATAAAAATAAAGAATTGTA
>JAEEJJ010000089.1 GCA_016281805.1 Clostridiales bacterium | reverse complement strand
TCTGAGGATTTTTTGCTATCAGAAGTATTTTTTCGGGGACTCGAACGGAAACGGTAGTGAATTGACAGTCCGGTGGACTGTCAAGAGCCGTTTCTGACCGAGAGGCGTCGAGCCTCGAGAGGAGTCCCTCACAGCGCGCCATTTTTCAGGCTTCCATAATCAGGTGCAAATACGCTTGGTTATGGGGTTTTCTTTATGCCCTCTTTACCGTTACGCTTAGCATAACTTAGCATCTTCATTCTTTTTGCTATCTGAATTCCAGCGACCATTGTAAGAGGATGGACAGAAGAGGCTACAATAACATCTGGTTTGTATCACTATCTGTAAAAATCAAAAGATCTCCACAGGAATTGCGCGCACTAAAGCTTTTTGCCGCATACGAATTTGCTTTGTCTGTAAATACAAATAATTCTTTCAAGTCAGAGCGCTATTAAAGCTCTTCAAACATCACGACGTTCCGTATTACGCTTTTTTCTTTGCGAACATAGTACACGCACCCCTTTTTGATACAGTTTTTTTTCTGACGAAGTTCACGCGTAAGAAAACCCGGATGCAGATCACATTTGCAAAACCCTACGCACTTACCGCACCCCGTGATTTTTCCGTTTATACAACGCCGCGTGTATTCTGTTTTTTCTCTGCGCTCGTAAAACTCGTACTCCGTAAACATGTTTTTCTTTTTTTCCTTTCTTACTGCCGAACGACAGTTTTTTCTCCGGTATAGCGCGCTGAAATACGCAACCGCGAATGGTTTTCAAAAAACTCTCATATTAAATATCCGAGTTGTTGCACGACCCTACATATATAATGAAATATGCAAAATGCGATTTTGTAAGATTATTACATCGGCATAATTTATGTTTTTTCGCTTCAGGTATCATTGAAAAGATCAGAAAATCCGATAAAATCAAGTATTTTCAATTTGTTTATCCTCGATAATGATATGGAAAAATATGAGAATTGATGTGGATAATTCAATATTTTTTTCAAATAATAAATTTTGAACTTTTTCCGAATTCGTAAATAACCGCAGATTTATGCCAAAATGCGACTGATAAAGCATGAATATCGCACTTGACAATCTTTCGATTATAATTTATAATATAAATATATATAAATATATAGATACAGCATCACCGGCATTTGTTTTGTAAGGATCTTAAAGTATTTTCGACATGCAGGCATATGAAAAAAGAAAGACGAAATGATGCTGTAAAAGAAGAAAATTATGAAAACAGAAAAAACCACCGTAAAAATCGGTCTTGAACAGCCGGTAAAACTTTTACACGTTACAGATACGCACCTTTCGCTTGCAGATGAAAGAGACGACGAACGAAAACGCGCGCTTGCAGGAAGGTTCAAAGATCCGAACATAGAAAAATATCTTGAAGAGCATATAAAGTATGCTCACGAAAACTGCGACCTGATGGTCCATACGGGTGATCTTATAGATTTTGTATCGCATCCTAACGTTGAAATAGCGAGAAAAATACTGAAAGACGACAAAATCTTTTTTATTGCGGGCAATCACGAATATTCGCAGTATGTGGGAGAGGCATGGGAAGACAACACATACCGTATGAACAGTTATATGCAGATGGGATACGGATTAGGCGTTCCGATGTTCTGGAATTCCCGAATTGTGAGCGGAGTGAACATTATAGGTATAGACAACAGCTATTACCAGTTTGAGGACTGGCATTTATGGCGGCTCAAACGCGAGGCAAAAAAAGGGTTGCCTATGGTGCTTGCGTTTCACGATCCGCTGTATGAAGAAAGTTTATACAACGAGCATATGAAAAGATTTCCAGGAAGATGCACATACCTTGTGGGATGCGATGAGGAACACTTGCTGCCATACGATGAATTCCGTGCAGTGCAGCAAAGACCTACAGATGCGACATTGCGCGTTGCGGAATATATAAAAAGCGAACCGCTCATACGCGTTATCCTTACGGGACACCTTCATTTCGGTTTTATAAGCAATCTGACAGATTCTCTTGTTCAGATCGTTACAGGCGGCGAGTATGAAGGAGCAGCAAGAGAAGTAACACTAATATAAATTCAGTCAAACAATATCACATAAAACAAAAAAACGGAGAAACAATAATGACGATCGAAAAACTCAAACTGACAAAAGAATGGGATAAAACATTTCCCAAAAGCGACAAAACAGAGCATACAAAAGTATGTTTTGCCAACAGGTACGGCATCACTCTTGCGGCAGATATGTATATGCCGAAAAACTGTGAAGGAAAGATGCCCGCAATAGCGGTTTGCGGTCCCTTCGGAGCGGTAAAAGAGCAGTGTTCAGGGCTTTATGCGCAAACGATGGCCGAATGCGGTTTTCTGACGATAGCTTTCGACCCTTCGTTTACAGGAGAAAGCGGTGGAAACGTGAGGTATATGGCATCGCCGGACATAAACACCGAAGATTTTATGGCGGCTGTGGATTTTCTTTCACTCAATGACAAAGTCGATCCTGAAAAAATAGGCATAATAGGAATATGCGGCTGGGGCGGTATGGCGATAAACGCTGCTGCGCTCGACACAAGAATCAAAGCAACAGCAGCTGCTACGATGTATGATATGACACGCGTAAACGCAAAAGGATACTTTGACGCCGAGGACAGTTAAGAGGCAAGATATGCAAAGCGGGCGTCTATGTGTGCTCAGCGCATAGAAGACATAAAAAACGGGGAATATAAAACAGGCGGAGGCGTTGTAGATCCTTTGCCCGACGATGCTCCGTATTTTGTTAAAGACTATTACGATTATTACAAAACAAAACGCGGCTACCATCCGAGATCGCTCAATTCAAACGCAGGATGGAACGTTACGGGCTGTGAATCATTTATAAATCAACCTATTTTGCAATACAGCAATGAAATACGCTCTGCCGTTCTGATCATCCACGGAGATGCAGCGCATTCATACTATTTCGGCAAGGATGCATATAATAATATGATAAAAGACAGCAAGTATACGGATAATAAAAGGCTTATGACAATACCGGGAGCAACGCATACTGATCTTTACGACGGAGGCGGCAAAAATGCTATTCCTTTTGATGAAATTCAGGCTTTCTTTGAGAAAAATATGGAATAAAAAGGCATAAAAAAAGACAGACAGCTGTTTTTACTGTCTGTCTTTTTTTATTACCGGATCTGGTTTGTGCAGTTATTTTTTATGTTTTTATTCTCCCCATACAGAGTCAACGCCCCTCTTTGAAGGTGCGACCTCTTTTGAGATATGCTCCTCGACCGTTTCAAGGCGTGATTCGATATACTCAGCAGGACTGCCGTTGAAGTCGAGCCATTCAAACATCGTGTTCCATGTTGCTGTGCCGAAATACGAATACTGCGAATTCAAAAAC
>JAEEJJ010000005.1 GCA_016281805.1 Clostridiales bacterium | reverse complement strand
TAACATATATTAATAATATAATAATCCACCCGAAAAAACGGGTGGATTATTGTTTCTTTATTGTATTTTGTGTATTTTTGCTTTTTATTTCGTTCCGAATATCCTGTCTCCCGCATCGCCGAGACCGGGAACGATATATCCGTTTTCATTGAGGCGTTCATCTACGTTTGCGCAAACTATCTCAACGTCCGGATGCGCCTCTGAAAGTGCCTTTATTCCTTCGGGGGCGGCAATGATGCAAAGAAATTTGATGTGCGTTCCGCCGTATTTCTTTATCTGGGTTATTGCGTCAACCGCAGAACCGCCCGTAGCGAGCATAGGGTCAACAACAACGATAAGTCTTTCTTCTATGTCGGTAGGCAGCTTGCAGTAATATTCCACAGGCTTAAGCGTTTTTTCGTCACGGTACATGCCTATATGACCGACCTTTGCGGCAGGAACAAGAGACAAAAGTCCGTTTACCATTCCGAGACCGGCTCTTAAAATAGGCACAACGGCAAGCTTTTTGCCTTTGAGCACCTTCTGCCTCGTTTTGCATATCGGAGTTTCTATATCTTTCTCTTCAAGAGGAAGATCTCTCAGCGCTTCATAGCACATAAGCATTGTGATTTCTTCGATATTCTCACGAAATTCCTTATTCGGGGTTTCTATCTGGCGGAGAATCGTTGTTTTATGTTGAATAAGAGGATGATCAAGAATAGTTACTTTGCCCATTTTGTCTCCTTACTGATTTTCTTTCGAATTTGATACAAGCAGGTTAACGATTATACCAAGAATGAGCGCGCACGCTACGGAAGTGATCGTTATCTGACCGAATGTGAGCGTCAGTCCGCCGATACCTGCAATAAGAATAACGGATGCAACAAACAGATTCTTGTTCTGTTCAAGATCAACATTCTTAAGCATTTTAAGACCTGAAACTGCGATAAATCCGTAAAGAGCCATGCATACGCCGCCCATTACGCATGAGGGGATAGAATTAACGAATGCAACAAACGGAGAAAGGAATGATATGAGTATAGCGCCTACGGCTGCGGCTATGATCGTTACAACCGATGCATTTTTCGTTATCGCTACGCAACCGATCGATTCACCGTATGTTGTATTCGGGCATCCGCCGAATATCGCGCCCGCAAATGAACCGATACCGTCACCGAGAAGCGTTCTGTGAAGACCGGGATCTTCAAGAAGATCTTTTTCGATAATTGAAGAAATATTCTTGTGGTCTGCAACATGTTCGGCAAACACAACGAATGCTACCGGAATGTATGCTACCGCGATTTTAGCTATATATTCGCCGCTTATTTCACTGAAACCGCCGAGAGCAGTGATGAATGTGAAATCAGGCAGCTGAATGAATGTTCCGAGTCCTACGCCGTCTTTAACAAGCCCTGAAAATACGCCGAAATTGATAACTTTAAGCGCATCTATATCAGCAGCGTTACCGATTACGGTAAATATGGCTGCAAGGCAGTATCCCGCAAGAATACCGATAACAAAAGGTATAAGTCTGGCCATTTTCTTGCCGTATGTCGAGCAGAGAATAGTAACAATCAATGTAACAAGACCTACAAGAATGCAAACAAAAACATTTGCAACAGGAACATTTTCCGCAACCTGAGATGCAACGCCTTCATTGTCTACTGTCCATTTGAGAACTTGTTCCGTAACTCCGCCTTTTTGCAGGTCGCCGATCGCATTTCCTGCAAGAGAAAGACCGATTATAGCTACGGTAGGACCGATTACAACAGGGGGCATAAGTTTGTTGAGCCAGTTTACGCCTGCAAATTTAACGGCAATCGCAATGATAACATAAACAAGACCTGCAAACGCCGCGCCGATTATAAGACCGAGATATCCCAGAGCCATGGATACGCCGCCTGCGAATGCGGCTGCCATAGAACCGAGAAATGCGAATGATGAACCGAGAAAAACAGGGCTTTTTCTCTGTGTACAGAGAATATAAACCAATGTGCCGACTCCGGCGCCGAATAAAGCCGCGGCAGGACTCATTTCATGTCCTACAATAACGGGAACAACAAGAGTCGCAGCCATTATCGCAAGCAGCTGCTGAATTGCAAATATCAGCAATTGCCCGAATTTAGGCTTGTCGTTTACGCCATAGATCAATTTCATACATTTACCTCCGCTTTTGGGTGTGATCACCCTGATTTGTTCAGGATCGATTTCTGTATCGATCGTATATATACTTTTTTTATTATACTCAATAGATATTATTTTGTCAATACAAAGATCGCTTAATAAAAAAAATTTCAAAAAAATTTCCCCCATACAGGGGGAATATTGTATTACTTAAGCATCACCGCGTCAGTCAGTGTGCAGTATCTGTATTCATCTTCATAATATGTGCCGAAAATTCCTTCGACCGTTATTTGTTCTCCGACCTCAGGATATTCATCCGGAAAAACTCTCTCTTCCGCAAGCTCAAATTCTATACCCTGCGCGCAGCATGCCGTGGCGTCCGCTATAATACATGCGTAATAATTGCGGTCTGTCCCTTCCGCATACGAAAAAGCCCCGCGCATTTTTACCGTCTTTCCCGTATATTCTTCCGGAGAATTCATCATATTCAGAACTTCCGAATAAACCATCGTTCCGCTCATGACGGTCAGATCGATATAATCAGGATCGTAAGACTGTTCGTTACCGCATGCCATCAGAGACATGCACATTATCGCCGAAAAAAACAAACAAATGATCTTTTTCACTTTCTTATTCCTCCTTTGATTGCGCCCAGAATAAAGAATAAAACGAAAACAATTATATCGACCGCAACGATAGTAGAGCCTACAGGCGTTCCCGCAAGGATCGAAACAATAATTCCCGAGAAGGCACATATTACCGATACGATCGCTGAACAGATCGTAACCGATCTGAAAGTTTTAAACACTCTCATCGCCGAAAGAGCAGGGAATATTACAAGAGCCGAAATAAGCAGAGAACCGACAAGATTCATCGCAAGAACGATAATGACAGCTATTATGACCGCAATAAGCAAGTTGTAAACTCCCGCTTTCGTTCCCGTGGCTCTTGCAAAATTTTCATCAAAAGTTACGGCAAATATCTTGTTGTAAAATACTATGAAAACAGCAACTGTTATAACCGAAAGAACGCCGCATATCCACACTTCCGTCGTTGTAAGCGTTAAAATGGATGTCGATCCGAAAAGTGTGGAGCATACATCCCCCGAGATATTGCTCGACTTGGAAAAAATATTCAGAAGCAGGTAGCCTATTGCAAGCGCTCCGACTGAAATCATCGCTATGGCTGCGTCACCTTTGATTTTCGCGTTCTGTCCTACCTGCAAAAGCAAAATTGCGCTTATGACCGTTACCGCCAGCACAAACGGCATATTGTTGGTAAGATCGAATACCGCCGCAAGAGCCATTGCGCCAAACGCAACATGCGAAAGCCCGTCACCTATAAATGAGAACCTTTTGAGAACAAGTGTCACCCCGAGCAGTGATGAACAAAGCGCAATCAGAACACCTACGATCAGGGCATAAATAACGAACGGATACTGAAAATACAGTATGAGTTTATTGAACAGCTCAGCCATTCGTCTCACCGCCCTTCAAAAACAGACGTGCTTCAACGCTTGAAAGATATTTTTCTTTCGTTCCGCAAAATACCGTTTTTCCTATGTGGATGATTTTTGTCGCATACCTCAGGGCTGCCTCTATATCGTGCGAGATCATCACGACCGTTATTTTGTCATCGCGGTTAAGACTGTATACATTATCGTATATCTCCGCAGTAACAATAGGGTCAAGACCCGTTACCGGTTCATCTAAAAGAAGCATTTTTTTTGTAGCGCAAAGCGCTCTTGCCAGCAAAACACGCTGCTGCTGCCCTCCGGAAAGCTCACGGTAGCATTTGTCCGCATATTCGCTCATACCCATCTTTTCAATATTGCTCGCGGCGCGTTTTTTCTCCTCTTTATTGTAAAAAGGACGCAATCCCATTCCGTTTCCGCAGCCCGAAAGCACGATCTCTTTTACGGATGCCGGAAAATCCTTCTGAACAACGGTCTGCTGCGGAAGATATCCGATCTCCGTCTGCTTAAATCCGTCACTCGCGATCACTTTGCCTTCAAGAGGCGGCTGAAGACCGAGGATCGTTTTCATCAGAGTGCTTTTCCCGGACCCGTTTTCCCCGACTATGCAAACATAATCTCCCGAATTTATATCGAAATTCAGATTTTCAACTATCGGGTGTCCTTCATATCCGAGGGACAGATCTTTACATGTAAGTAATGCCATTAAGTCTCCTTAACTTAAAGCTTCTATGATCGCTTCAAGATTTTTTTCCATAACAGAAATGTAATTCGCTCCTTTTTCACGATCCTTCAGTGTCGTAGCCTGAAGGGAGTCAAGAACGATTATCTTCTGATCCTTTGATTTTGTGTTTTCTTTGATTGTAGTTGCTATTCTGCCGTCTGACGATTCGATATGAATGATCGCATTCAGACCAAGTTCATCCGCTTTGTTTGCAAGAAATACAATAGTTTCAAAGCTTGCTTCGGTTTCAGCGGAACATCCCGCAAAAGCGGCATAATATTCCAGTCCGTAGTCGTCTGTCAGGTATCTGAACGGAAATCTGTCGCCGAACAGAAGAGTGCTCTTTTCCGTTTTGCTCAGTTCTGCCTGATATTTTCCGTCAAGCGTGTTCAGCTTTTTAATATATGTTTCAAGATTTGCTGTGTAAATAGCCTTGTTTTCAGGATCCTTTTCAGAAAGTCTGCCGGCAATTTCGCGGCACAACTTAACTGCGTTTCTTATCGAAAGCCAAACATGCTCGTCGTATTCGGGACCTTCTTCATGTTCCTCTTCGTGTTCATCTTCGTGGTGATCATGTTCCTCTTCCTGCATTCCTTCGACCGTCTCTTCCTCTTTAATATCGTTTCCGAGTAAATCAAGAAGATTGATAACTGTCATATCTTTGTTTACGGCATTTTTCAGAACATCATCGACCCATTTATCCGATTCTCCGCCCACATATATAAACACATCGCATGTCGATATTTTGATGATGTCGTCAGCGGTAGGCTGATAGCTGTGAAGATCAACTCCGTTGTCAAGCAGCATGGTTACTTCCGTATCCTCTGCTTTTTCTCCGAGGATATTCATTACCCAATCATATTCGGGAAAAATAGTTGTCACTACCGTAAGCTTATCATTATCTGCCGAAATGTTTCCGCATCCGGAAATCAGGACTGCAAACATTGAAATAACAATGATGACAATATATAATTTTTTCATTTTTTTCTCTCCGTAAATCAATTGATCTTTATACAATAATCAGCAGGATATTCAGCGCAAAGGCTGTAAATACGGAGAAATCAATTCAGAAGCCTGATCTTAAATAATGATGAATATTTTCTGTATTTATTGCCTGAATAACGGTTATTCCCCGAAGTATCAATAATGCGGAACATTTGAAAAAGTCTGACTGCGCATGCGGTAGCCAAAAAATGAACTGCTGTTTTGCAAATTGAAATCAGTTCGCATATATGACAGTGCGTTCCGCTGCAGTCATGGTCTGATTCGATAACATTTAACGTGACCGATGCAGCGATACACGCAATAACCGTCAGCGCGATACAGAAAGCGACTATTCTTTTTTTTCTCATTGCGCCTCCGGTTTCTTATCGGAATTATCCGTTTTTCTTGCGCATTTATCGCAAAGTCCGTAAAAAACCGTCCTTCCTGCCATCATCGTAAAATTATGCACCTTATACAGATGCGTGCTTATCTCTTTTATTTCTTCGCACTTCAGATGGATAAGCTTTCCGCAATCAACGCATTTGCAGTGAAAACAGGGGGCATTTTCTTCTTCGATACTTTCGTCATATTCAAAACATGCCGGCGAAGTAGAGTCTATCGTGAATTTTTTTACCGTTCCCTCGTCAACAAGCCTCTCAAGCTGCCTGTAAATTGTGGATACTCCGATATTTATACCTATGTTCTTAAAATGCTCATGAATATCTCCTGCCGTAACATGTGTATGCGGCACTGTTTTTAAATAATCGATCAGAAGATCTCTTTGCTTAGTGTTGTATTTTGATTTTTTCTCCATTTTTTCCTCGATTATCATCAATATGAAAACTGTTATCAATTTTAGCACGAAATCGATCGTTTGTCAAGCAATTTGAAAAAAGTTTTCAAATTCATCGCAGAATTTATAAAAACCCGAACGGTTACCGTTCGGGTTAAAAATATTATCTGTTAATGCTATTGTTTTTTTCTGAATCCTTTGGATAAAAATCTGAATGACATGGGCCAGATTCCGCCCGCTATCGCTACCGTGATAAAATAACGTAAAAATGAACCCCACGTGTCGGCGTCCAGCACAGCGTTGATGGGAAACTTCAGAAGTTCTTTTGCAATAAGAAGCAAAGCAAATCCTCCGATTGTTTTTATTATCTGTATGGGGAGAGATGCTTTTGTTTCAAAGTGAATAAAACGGTCGTCGATATAAAACGATACTGTCATGCCCAGAACAGCTCCGAGCAGGGTAAAGCCGTTTTTTACCGCACCGGTATATTCCGCAATGTTTTCTGTATATACGCTTTCCGGAAATCTGTTCAGGCAAACAAAGCAGATATATACAATATTAAATATCACTACACCAATGAGCAGGGGAATAAGTATCGCTGTTTTATTTTCCGCTTTTTTGAATACAAAGTATCCCGCAACGGCAAGAATTATCGCAATGATATATGATACTCCAACATCCATCGGCGTGTGTACTCCGAGATAGAGTCTTGAAAACGGAATAAGAACACAAAGTATAATGCAAACTGCTTTTACGGCTTTATTTTTTTGCCACAAAGCAATGCCGCCGTAAAGTCCTACAGAGCTTTGCGTATGTCCGCTCGGAAATGAATAACCGGCCGCCTGTGCCCTTGCAGACTCTACTATTGTGAATTCGGGATCGATGACCCATGGTCTTGGGATAAGAAAGATCATTTTCAGAAAATTGTTGATCAGCGCTCCTAGACCGCCTACGGCAAGAAGATAATAACCTTCAATTTTATCCACACACCAGTAAACCGTCAGTCCCACAGCCATAAAGAGCGTTTCTTCTCCAAGGTGCGTTATTATTGAAAAAATAAGATCCAATACGGGATTTCTTATTTCCTCCAAAGCATATAAAACAGACAAAACATCCATCTCCTTTCTTTAATTATATCATTTTTTTTTGTTTTTATCAAGTGAAAAATCTGGTTTTCAAGCACCTTTCGCTCAAAACTCCGAAAAATAATGTGAAATTTTGATTTATGCTTGAAAAATCGCTTATATTGATGTATAATATATTCATGCAGCGCTTTTGCGGAGGTGAGCAGAGTTGAAGTATAAGATTTTTGAATATGACCCCGGTCTTATTCCTTATAAAAATGATATTTTGCTTCGTATGAAAAGATACGACCGGAAAAAAAACGAAATACTGTCTTATTCTCCGTCTCTGTCGGATTTTGCCAACGGCCACGAATATTTCGGCTTTCATAAAACCGAAAAAGGATGGTATTACCGCGAATGGGCTCCCGCCGCAGAAGAGGTCTATCTTACGGGCGATATGGTGTCCTGGCGCTGGTTCGATCTTAAGCTCGATAATATAGGCAACGGCGTTTTTGAGATATTTCTTCCCGATCCGTCTTTTCTTTATAACGGATGTCATGTTAAAACCATAATCAAACATAACGGATCTTTCCTCGAACGAATACCGCTTTATATCAGACGTGTTGAGCAGGACCCTTCAACTTTCATATGGACCGGCGTTATTGTTGACGGTCCTCGGTTTGAATGGCGGCACGGTACCGTTCGACCGAAAAAAAACGGACTTTGCATTTATGAATGTCACATCGGTATGGCACAGGAAAAAGAGGGCATAGGCACTTATTCCGAATTTCGCGAAAATGTCCTTCCTCATATAAAAGATCTCGGCTATAACGCCGTTCAGATCATGGCGGTCGCCGAACATCCTTATTATGCGTCTTTCGGATATCAGGTCACGTCATTTTTCGCTCCGTCATCACGTTTCGGTTCCTATGACGAACTCAAAGAACTTATAGATGCCGCTCACGGTATGGGAATTGCCGTATTTCTTGATCTGGTCCACTCCCACGCCGCGGTCAACACTGTCGAAGGAATAAACGAATTTGACGGCACTGATTATCAGTTTTTTCACGGGGGTGAAAGGGGCAGTCATCCCGCATGGGGAACAAAACTTTTCAATTACGGTAAAACCGATGTAATTCATTTTCTTCTTTCAAATATTAAATACTGGCTTACCGAATTCCGCTTTGACGGCTTTCGCTTTGACGGCGTAACTTCAATGATCTATCATGATCACGGGCTCGGAGTTGCGTTTACCGATTACGGAAAATATTTTTCAATGAATACCGATACAGAGGCGATTACTTATCTTCAGCTCGCAAACGACCTTGTAAGGGAGCTCCGCCCCGATGCGGTTACAATCGCCGAAGATATGTCCGCAATGCCGGGTATGTGCCTTCCTGTCAAGCAGGGGGGAGTAGGTTTTGATTGCCGCCTCGCCATGGGCCAGCCTGATATGTGGATCAGGCTTATTACCGAACAGCCCGACGATAAATGGGATATATGGCAGATCTGGTCCGAACTTACAAACCGTCGTCCGGGCGAGAAATATATCGGCTATGCGGAATCTCACGATCAGTCTCTTGTCGGAGATAAAACTCTCATCTTCCGCCTTTGCGACAGTGCGATGTATACCGATATGTCAGTTTTCAGACAGAGCGATATCATAGACCGCGGTATGGCGCTGCATAAAATGATACGGTTTATCACAATGACCGCAGGCGGCGAAGGCTACCTCAATTTTATGGGAAACGAGTTCGGACACCCCGAGTGGGTGGACTTTCCGCGTGAAGGCAACGGCTGGAGTTATTTTTATTGCAGAAGGCAGTGGCACCTTTTGCGTGATACCACTCTCAGATACCGTTTTCTGAACGAGTTTGACAAAGCTGTAATACATTTTATTCAGCGTTGCGGAATTCTGAAAAAACACGCAAATGCTCTATTTATCGATAAAAACTGTCAGGTCCTCACATATGAATGCGCAGGATACATCTTTGCGTTCAATTTCAGCCCGACAAATTCATATGAGGGCTATTGGCTTACCGTTCCTGGCGAGGGCAAATATAAAACCGTTCTTTCCACCGATGAAAAACGGTTCGGCGGATACGACAGGATATCACTTGATTATGTCTACAGCGCAACTGTTGATGAAAACAATGATCCTAAACTTAGAATTTACCTTCCTTCACGAACGGCGCTTTGCATGAAAAAGCAGTAATATATTTTTGTTCTTACCATTATATATATACGATTTGAAATATTACGGAAAGCGGGAAAAATAATGAAAACGATTCTGAAAAACGCGTCGGTAGTCAACGTATTTACCGAAGAGGTCGCAAAAAGCGATGTTCTTATAAACGACGGTATGATTGCCGGGGTAGGGGATTATTCGGACTATCCGGCAGATAAAACCATCGATCTTACAGGCAAATATGTTTGTCCCGGTTTTATAGACGCACATATCCATATAGAAAGCACCATGCTCACACCATCCGAGTTTGCAAAAGTCTGTGTTCCGCACGGTACAACTGCCGTTGTTGCCGATCCGCACGAAATAGCGAATGTCTGCGGAAAGGAAGGCATCCGGTATATGCTCGAGTCCAGTGAAGATCTTCCGCTTACCGTCTATATAATGCTTCCGTCATGCGTGCCTGCCACTTCATTCGATGAATCCGGCGCAGTTCTTTCAGCTCAGGATCTCGAAGAGTTTTATTCTCATCCGCGCGTTCTCGGTCTTGCAGAGGTTATGGACTATCCGGGAGTCATTTCCGAAAACGAAAATGTTATCGGCAAAATACGATCCGCGAAATCACATAATGCTGTCATCAACGGTCATGCTCCTCTTCTTTCAGGCAGAGATCTCGATAAATATATATCGTCAGGCATCTATGATGATCATGAGTGTTCCTCCGTTGAAGAAGCCATGGAAAGAATACGCAAAGGTCAGATGATAATGATAAGGCAGGGCTCTGCCGCAAAAAATCTTGTCGATCTTCTGCCTCTTTTTGAAAAGCCCTGGTCGGACCGCTGTATGCTTGTTTCAGACGATAAACATCCCGAGGATCTGGTCAACAGAGGTCATATAGACGATGCGATCCGCATAGCCGTAAAACGGGGCAGATCTCCCGTTACCGCAATCAAAATGGCAACATTGAATGCCGCCCGCTATTTCGGTCTTAAAAATCTCGGGGCGATCGCCCCCGGATACTCTGCAGATATCCTGATTCTCGACGACCTTGATTCGGTTAAAGTCCGCGATGTATATAAAAACGGTATCCCTGTTGCCGAAGACGGCAGAATTTTACCGTTTGAAACTCCGAAAGTTAATGTTGAGCTTGAAAAGACTGTCCGTTCAACCTTTAATCTCAATGATCTTTCCGAATCGGATTTTATTATAAACTGCTCGCAAAAACGGCGTTGCAATGTCATCAACGCTTTCAGAAGACAGATCATCACTGAAAAAACCGTTGAAGAAATAGATTTTTCGAAAAATAACGGTGTCGATATAGAAAAAGACATCCTTAAAATTGCCGTAATTGAAAGACACAAACATACCGGACATATCGCCGTAGCATTTATAAAAGGTATAGGCCTTAAAGCAGGCGCGATAGCGTCATCTGTTGCGCACGATTCTCATAATCTCATCGTTGTCGGCACAAACGAAAAAGATATGACCGTTGCTGCAAATACCGTTATTGCGTCAGGCGGCGGACTTGTCGCCGTAAAGGACGGCTGTGTGATAGGCGAGATCCCGCTTCCGGTTGCAGGAATTATGAGTGACTGTGATGCCGCTGCATGCGCCGCTATGAGTGCGTCTGTCAACCGGGCGGCACTTTCCCTCGGATGTCCGGAGGGATCGGAACCGTTTATGCGAATGTCTTTTATCAGTCTTCCCGTGATCCCGCATATCAAACTTACCACCTTCGGTCTTTTTGACGGCGATTCGTTCTCTCTTATACCGCTTTTTGCAGACTGAGAATATAAAATCTTAACCGGCCTTCGTCTTTATTGCGAAGGCCATATTTTTTATGCCCAAACAGCATTTTGAGGTGAATTTTATCTTATTTGTTACATTTTTGTGATTAAAATGATCTGAGTCAGCTTTAAATGTCAAATTGCCGTCCGGCAAAGTACCTGAAAAACGCCGATATACCGTTTGAATCCATATTATTTTGCAGAAAAAAACCGTTTTAACTGTTTTTATGCGGGATCCGGAGCCTTTTGGACAAAAAAAATAAAAAAAATTAAACGAAGCTATTGACAATCAGCGTGTTTTATTGTATAATAAATCGTATAATTGAATTAAGCGAAAATACGTTTGATTCTAAAATCTAATTTTGGAGGATTGTACTATGAAAAGAATGATTGCGGTCTTTCTTGCTCTCGTAATGGTTTTCTCCATGTTCGCTCTTGCAGCGTGCGACACTGAAAACCCCAATCCGAATCCCAACGAGAACACAGAGACCCAACCCGGAAACGAACCTTCTGAAGAACCTTCCGAGAACCCTTCCGAAGAACCGGGCAACGAACCTGAAACTCCCGCAGAAGACGGTGTTTTTAACGGCGTAGCTGGTAAAGACTACTCTGACGAAGCATCCTATACTTTCCTTGATTTCATCGGCGGCACGACCGGTCTTAACTGGAACCCGCACTCATGGGAAACATCCGATGACTCTTATGTACTCGGTTATATTTCGACCGCCCTTTACGACTTCGTTCTCAACGAAGATCTCTCGGGTTACACCATTATCCCCGAAGCAGCGGCTGATCTTCCCGTTGATGTTACAGCTGACTATGTAGGTCAGTACGGTATCAAAGAAGGCGAGTCCGCAAAAGCTTGGAAAATAGCTCTTAATCCGCTCGTAACTTGGTCTGACGGCACAAAGATCAATGCTGAAACATACGTTTACTCTATGAAACAGCTCCTTGATCCTCTTGCCATCAACAGACGTGCAGACTCTTTCTATTCAGGCGAATTCGAAATCGTTAATGCTAAAGCTTATTTCTATAACGGAAAAGTTTCCTATTCTCTCGCAGGCGATGCTGCCGCATCCGCTCTTGAGAATGATAACCTTTACCTCGACCTCGGATTCTGGGGCATTGTCGGTGCTCCCGATGCCGAAGGCAACCCCGCTCCTCAGTATGTTAAAGTAACTGACGAAACTCTCTATCGTGACGAAGCTGTTGCAGAGGGTGAAGCTGAAGACTGGGTATCAGCTAAATATCTTTACGATAATTATCTGGCTGCCGGCGCTCCTTATGAATCATACGCTGCAGATTATTTGTATATTTCTCAGTCACTCGCTCCGGTTACTTGGGACGAAGTAGGTATCAAAGCTCTTGACGAATATACTCTTCTCCTCGTCACAGCTAACCCCATTGCGGAACCTGCATTCTATGTTCCTTACAACCTTAGCTCTCCGTGGCTTGTAAAACAGGATCTTTACGAATCCTGCCAGACATGGTATGATGCAGACGGCAACGTAGTTGAACCCAACGCTGAAAATGCTGTTTCCATTACCAATACATACTGCACCACAGTTGACAATTCTGTTTCTTTCGGTCCTTATGATCTTACTTACTATGAGCTCGACAAACAGCTCACCTTTACCAGAAATGAAAACTGGTACGGTTACAGCGACGGCAAACATGTAGGTCAGTATCAGACAGACAAGATCTCCTGCCAGGTTATCTCCGAACATAAGACCGCTCTCCAGGCGTTCCTTAACGGCGAAGTTGACAGCATCGGTCTTGACTCTACAGACCTTGAGACTTACGCTTCAAGCGATCGTCTCATTTACGAACCTCAGTCTTACACCACAAAGATTTCTTTCAACACCAATAAAGAAAAACTCGAAGCTATCGGCAACAACGCCGTTATCCTTACGGTTAAAGAATTCAGACAGGCATTCTCGCTCGCTATCGACCGTGAAAAATTCTGTGCTGAATATACCGCAGCTCACGAACCCGGTTACGGACTCCTCAACTACATGTATTGCTACAACCCGTTCACCGGCGAACTTTACCGTGACAGCGAATACGCTAAGAAAGCTATCGTTGACCTTTACGACATCGAATACGGCGACGGCAAGGCTTACGGCGATCTCGACGAAGCTTATGACTCCATCACCGGTTACGATCCCGCTAAGGCTACCGAACTTATGAACGTAGCTGCTCAGAAGGCTACCGAAGACGGTCTTTGGGATGGCTCTTCCGACATTATCCTCGACTTCCGCGTATACTCTTCCGATGAGATTTACGTTAAGATGTTCAACTTCTTCAACGACTCCATCAAAGCAGTTTGCGTAGGCACACCGTTTGAAGGTAAAGTATCTCTTCAGATGACCGAAGACCCCGACTACTACAATACTATGTATTCCGGCAACGCTACCATCATCTTCACTACATGGGGCGGAGCTTCCATGTCACCGTTCACACTTCTCTACCAGTGCTACTGCGACGCAGCAGACGGATCCGGCAACCAGATGGAAGTTGGTTTCGAGACTGAAAAAGTTTCCGTTACTATCAATGTTAGCGGCCAGTCCATCACAGCATCTCTTCAGGACTGGGCTCACTGGTGCAACGGCGATGCAGTTGATGCTATCGATTCCAAAGTCGGCAAATTTGCAGATCATACGTATCCCGAAAGATGCGAAGTATTCGCAACTCTCGAAAATACATATCTCGAAAGCTTTGTAACTGCTCCTATTTACTACCGTAACACCGCTGCTCTCCTCACACGTAAACTTGAGTATGCTACACAGGATTATATCCAGATCGTTGGTTACGGCGGACTCAGATACGCTACCTACAACTACAACGACGATGAGTGGGCATCTGTAAAGAGCGGTATCTCTTATTAATTAATCTTATCTGATACTCTCTGAGCCGATTGTCGGCTCCCGAAATAATCTTCGGGCAGTGCACTTTTCGTACTCTGCCCGAAGATTTGATTATATCCAAAACAGTATGGAACTGACTTAGCAGCCTTTCCTGTTATTCGTTCCACACTGTTTTGGATGTAACATTAAATAATAAATAGAGAAAAACTGAATGGAGCTTGGGTAAAATGGTAAAATATACCATAAAAAGAATTTTATTAATGATATTCACGTTGTTTGTTATTATGACAATGTGCTTTGTCCTCATTAAACTTCTTCCTCTTCCCGCAGTGAAGGAAATGGGCAAAGATATCAATATCATTCTTATGAAACGTGAACAGATGGGATACGGAAAGCCTATTTCCGTCCAGTATGCACTGTTCCTTAAAAACGTCCTCACAAAATGGGACTGGGGCGTAGGGGAGCAGATGTATGAAACGCTCAGCGTATGGAACGTATTGATGCAGAAACTTCCTTATACGATCATTGTAAATCTGTATTCTATACTTATCGCAATTCCGATAGGTCTTGCGTTCGGAATTTACGCTGCGCTGAAAAAGAACAAATGGCAGGACCATGTTATATCCACTGCCGTTATGCTCTTTATATCCGTTCCTTCATATGTCTACGCCTTTCTTGTTCAGTATTTTCTCTGCTTCAAGGCAGGGCTTTTCCCAATAACGATCCCTTCAAGTGAGACGACCGCGCTTTTCAGTTTCAAAATGTTTATAAGCATGATGCCGGCAATTATGTCTCTCGGATTCGGTGTTGTGGCTGGTCTGGCAAGGTATACAAGAGCGGAGCTTTCAGAAGTTCTTACGGGCGATTATATGCTTCTTGCACGCACAAAAGGTCTTACTAAGGCGCAGGCAACCGCGCGTCACGCAATGCGTAACGCAATGGTCGTTATTTTACCTATGATCATCGGTGAATTTATCGGAATTATTTCCGGTTCTCTGATCATTGAAAAAATATTCGCCATTCCGGGCGTCGGTTCTTTATATATAAGCTCCATCAACCTCAGAGACTATAACTTCTTTATGGCGCTCACCTTCTTCTATACTTTTATCGGACTTTTTTCCGGTATCGTTATGGATATCAGCTATGGCTTTATCGATCCCAGAATCAGAATGGGGGCTAAAAAATAATGCAGAATAACGAATATATCTCAATTCCGAAAGAAAAATTCGAGTTTGCCCCTGTGGGTGAAAAAATATACGATAAAAAACTCGAAACAAAACCCATCGGATACTTTAAAGATGCGTGGATCCGTTTCCGCAAAAACAAAAGCTCTGTTGCGGCTGCAATTATCATAATGATCCTCATCCTTTTCGCAATAATCGTTCCCATTTTCTCTCACTATACAGTAGATCACAGAGACGGTTATTATAAAACCGTTCTCCCTAAGTTCGATCTTCTCGCTCCTCTCGGTATCTGGGACGGCACATTTACAAAAACAGACACTCGCGCCGGATACCTTTATTATAACGCGATCGGTGTTGAAAGCGGATATAATGCGGTTATAGGTGAACCTAAAATCACCAAAGACGCTGAGGGTAATGAAGCCTATAGATTCAAAGCCGATTCTTACAATATGGTTGGCTATGTCTTTCTGAATCTTACTGCTGACGAGTATGTCGCTCTTCAGAAATATCAGGACGACAACGAAATTCAGGTAATATACCCGATGCCCGAAAACTATAAAACCAATTATACGATCGGCAATGCCGGCGCAAATTTCTGGTATAAGCTGAAAAACAATAACGCAACGTCCTCAGGGGAACCTCTTCTTGATAAAAACGGCGATTATATCCCGAACTATATCGAAAGATCCTCAAAAGACAGCGCTGATTACACAAGTAAAATGCGTATAGCATCCGATACCGGTGAAAACGGAAAATGGTTTGCATACGCCGTAAAAAATCAGACAGGTTATAAGGTCCGTGTTCTTTACCGTGAATACTATATCTATAAAAACGGATTTGAACCTTCCTTCCTTTTCGGAACGAACGCTTACGGACAGGATATTTTCACCTGCTTAGCCGCAGGCGC
>JAEEJJ010000088.1 GCA_016281805.1 Clostridiales bacterium | reverse complement strand
TTTTTATCCGAAATATCGTATAAATAACCGATAGTTTAAAAAAAATTTAACTTTAACTTGTTGACAGTAAAAAGAAAAGAGAGTATAATAGCGGGTATATTAAATCTGTATTATAAAGACGCTTCAGCGTTTTTCGGAGGGTATAATATGAGAGTTTATAATTTTTCTGCGGGACCGTCGGTCCTTCCCGAAAAAGTTCTTGAACAGGCCAGGGACGAAATGCTTGACTGCAACGGCAGCGGTATGTCCGTTATGGAAATGAGCCATCGTTCAAAAGCATACGAAGCTATTATAGGAGGCGCCGAGGCTCTTCTCCGTGAAATCATGGGGATTCCTGCCAATTATAAAGTTTTGTTTTTGCAGGGCGGTGCGTCTTCCCAATTCAGCATGATTCCTCTCAATCTTATGAAAAACAATAAAATCGACCTCGTTCTTACCGGCATGTGGGCAAAAAAAGCCATGGACGAAGCGTCCCGTTACGGACAGGTCAATGTTGTCGCCTCTTCAAAAGACAAGACATATTCGTATATCCCTGAGCTTGACAGTTCAAAATTCGATCCCGAAGCGGATTATTTCTATATTTGTCAGAATAATACCATTTACGGCACAAGATTTCCCGAACTTCCCGATACGGGCAATGTTCCTCTTGTCGCAGACCTTTCTTCCTGTATTCTCAGCGAACCGATAGACGTTACAAAATACGGCCTTATCTTTGCCGGAGCACAGAAAAATATGGGTCCTGCGGGTCTTACCGTAGTTATAATACGCGAAGACCTCATCGGAAATGCAAAAGAATTCACACCGCAAATGTTCAGATATTCCATTCATGCTGAAAACGGCTCAATGTATAACACTCCGCCGACATATGCAATTTATATCCATAAGCTTGTTCTTGAATGGCTCAAAGATCTTGGCGGACTTGAAAAAATGGGTGAAATAAACCGCAAAAAAGCCGAGATAATATATAACTATCTCGATAATTCCTCTATGTTCAAGCCGACTGTTCAGGGAGCAAGCCGTTCTCTGATGAATATTCCGTTTGTAACGGGCAATGAAGAGCTTGATGCTAAATTCGTAAAGGAAGCTGCCGCAAACGGCTTTGTAAATCTTAAAGGACACCGTTCCGTAGGCGGCATGAGAGCAAGCATATATAATGCAATGCCCGTTGAAGGATGCGAAAAACTTGTTGATTTCATGAAAAACTTTGAAAGGAGCAACGCATAATGTTCAGCATTAAAACTATGAACAAAATAGCCGCCGTAGGCACAAAACGTTTCGGCGACAATTATACTGTTTCAGACAGCGAAGCAAATCCCGATGGTATCCTCGTCCGTTCGGCATCTCTTCTTGACGGAAATTTCAATGATGGACTTCTTGCGATCGCAAGGGCAGGGGCAGGAGTAAACAATATTCCTATAGACCTTTGCACCTCAAAAGGAATTGCAGTTTTCAACACACCCGGCGCAAACGCAAACGCTGTAAAAGAGCTGACGATCGCCGGTATGCTCCTTGCGTCCAGACGGATCGTTGAAAGTATCAACTGGGCTCAGACACTCAAAGGCAAGGGCGATGAGATCCCTAAGCTCGTTGAAAAAGGAAAGAGCGACTTTGCAGGTCCCGAACTTGAAGGAAAAAAGCTCGGCGTTATCGGTCTTGGCGCCATAGGCAGCCTTATCGTAAACGCTGCAAACGGACTTAATATGGAAGTTTACGGTTACGATAATTATCTTTCCGTCGAAAGCGCCCTTCGTATGACGAGAAATCTTCACCGTGTTGAAAGTGTTAAAACGATTTATGAAGAATGTGATTATATTACATATCATGTTCCTCTTAACGATTCAACGCGCCGTTATATAAATAAAGAAGTTTTTGCCCAGATGAAAGACGGCGTTCGTCTTTTCAACTTCTCACGCGGCGAAATAGTTAATGAGGATGACCTTGAAGAAGCTTTAAACAGCGGTAAAGTCGCAAAATATGTTACGGATTTCCCGAACGAACGAATCCTTTCAATGAAAAATGTCATAGCAATTCCGCATCTTGCCGCTTCCACAATGGAAAGTGAGGATAACTGTGCTGTAATGGCTGTTGACGAGCTCAAAGACTATCTTGAAAACGGAAATGTGAAAAACAGCGTCAATTTCCCGAATGTTGTTTCCGAAAGAGCTTCCGGCGCCAGAATCTGCGTTCTTCATAAAAATATCCCCAATATGCTCAGCCGCATTTCCTCCGTTCTCGGCGAAATGGATATAAATATTGAATTTATGCATTCAAAATCACGCGGCGAGATAGGCTATGCTCTGCTTGACCTTGCAGGCAGCGTTCCCGCACCGGTTGCCGAAAATCTGCGGAATATAGACGGCGTTCTTCTTGTCAGAATAATAAACTGACCACATAAAAATAATGTCTCCGGTTGTGTGCCGGAGACTTTTTTTATCCCTGTTTTTCAAGCTGATTGTTTATCTTTTCTTCCACCGCTCCAAGCGCCGAAACAGCAGACTCTGATCCGTTCAATATTTTGCTGAAAGCGCCTGTAAGTGATGAATATGTCGATTCAAGCGGGCTAGACCAGTCATATTTAACATTCTCGACCATGTTAAGAAAAGCGTTTCTGTCGTCTTCTCTGTAATAAAATACGCTTTTCTCCAGAAAATCTATCCAGGC
>JAEEJJ010000087.1 GCA_016281805.1 Clostridiales bacterium | reverse complement strand
GGAAAACAGGACAAACGTCAGCTCATGGACAGTTTTAAAAGCTTCGTGCAGATAATGGACACAATGGTCCTGATCCTCGTTATTGCCGCGGTCATTCTCGGGATCGTGGTCCTTTACAATCTGGGTATTATGAGTTATCTTGAAAGGGCAAGAGAGCTCGCCACCCTAAAAGTATTGGGATTCAGAAGCAAAAAAATAGGCAGGCTGCTGATCTCGCAAAACATCTGGCTGACTGTTATCGGAGTTATCATTGGCATCCCTGCTGGTGTAGGAACGCTCCAATGGATGCTTGAAGCCCTTGCAAGCGAATACGAAATGAAGCTGATGCTCGGCCCGATGACGTATTCAGTATCTGTCGCACTTACATTCGGAGTATCGCTTCTTGTCGGTTGGATTGTAGCAAGAAAAAACAAAAAGATCGATATGGTCGAAGCGCTTAAAAACGCTGAATGAGAGGTTAATATGAATAAGATCACAATCAGAATCGACGGAATGATGTGCGGAATGTGCGAGGCCCACATCTGTGACGCGATCAGGAATGCTTTTCCTGATGAGAAAAAGGTTAGGGCATCAAAAGGCCGCAGAGAAGCTACTTTCCTGACAGACAGAGAGCCTGCGGCGGATGAGCTCAAAAAGACGATCACGGATACCGGATACACATTCGTTTCCGCAGTTTCGGAACCGTACAAGAAAAGCGGTATTTTCCACTTTTGAATTTTAACCTTTGCCGAAAGTCAAGTTTCATGAGATCAGACATACGTTTGCAGTGCGTGCAATTGAAATACCGGAATTCGATATAAAGTCGCTCTCGGAAATACTTGGTCACAAAAACGTATCGTTTACGCTTAATGTATATGGAAGCGCAAATTTAAAGCAAAAGGCGATCTGTATGAATTTGCTCAACGATCTTTTGTAAACATACGCCCTGAGGTTTTCATCGACCTCAGGGCATTATTACTTGATGCGGTAATTTGTCGTGAGTCGCGCCATTTTTGTTTGCCTCCCATAAACTGTATTTATGGTTGTATATACAGAAAAAGGGAGGCAAAATCTGCCTCCCGATTGCCATTAAGCTTTATTTCATTGTCAATATGATACCATCTTTTCGAGCAAAAGTCAAGTTTGGTTGACTTCAAAAACTTAAAAAACTAAAAAAAATCTCGTCAGGTATTGACAAACGAGGAAATCTTTGATATAATGTTAGCATGTTAGCGGACAAGCATACATACTGACCGAGAAAGAAGAGGAAACGAAGATGACATTCGGCGAATTTATCAAGGAGAAAAGAACCGCGAAGGGCATAAACCTGCGAAAGCTTGCCGAGCTTGTCAACATCGCGCCGGCATACTTAAGCGATATTGAAAAAGGCAAGAGAAATTCACCATCAGCCGAAAAGATGGATAGAATTGCAGAAGTACTCGAAATGACCGGAGAGGAAATAATCACTATGAAAGATCTGGCAGCAAATGACAGACCCAACAGTGTAGCTCCTGACATTTCAGAATACGTAACTCACCATGAGTCAGTGAGAGTTGCTTTACGAAAAGCACGTGAACTGAACCTTTCTAACCAAGATTGGATCAAAATCATTGAAGAGATGGAGAAAAAAAGTGAAGACAAATGATTTACACGCGTGAATACTTAGAAAACCTTGCCGATAAAATAAACAGAGATTTTTTCCCAGAAAGACTTTCCACTCCCTCTATTCTGGATGGCTATGATCTTCTTGAGGCGGTTGGATGTGATTATGAATGCAAGGATTCGTGATAAAGTGCTGAACTCATGGGTATGCATTGATGGAACGCCGAGTAATAACTCGGAAGAAACTCACTTTAAAATCAAAAAAAAGGGAGGAAATGTAAATGAAATTTGTGTTATACAAGTCATACAACAATGTTCAGTTTAATAAGTTTGGCTGGCCTATTGAAATTGAGCCGGTAGAAAGCAATCCGTCAATTGAATACTTTATTCTTGAAAATGATTGGGATGACGTGGATTTGTTTTTCGATGACGGAGCCATTGATGAAATAGCTGAAAAGTGTGATTCTCTAATTGATTACGGCGAAGATGATTATTTCGATGCCGGGAAATGTAGAATCCTTTTAGAATGGATTAATGAACGACTGCTTAAACCCGCTGCGCCGAGGTATAAAGAAATGCTTGAAGTATTGAAGGATTACTGTCAGCGCGCCATAGATCTGAATACGGGGGTTTATATCGACTTATGAAAACAACATATAAACTCTTTGGTACATACTGGGATGGAATGGAATCTTCAAATAAAGTCAATCTGAACACTATTAAGCCAAATACTCAAGGATCAGATTTTATCTCTTTTCAGAAATTACTATCTGTTCGAGATGAAACAGATTATGACAGTCTCGTATTGCCTTTTCAGGAATATAAAACTGTAACGGTCGGTATTGATTACTGGACAGACAGTTGCAACCCCGTTTTGCGCACATTCTTGGAAAAGCGACTCAGTCAGATTATTTCTCATTTGTCGAAGTCGTTTGATGAGATTAGCTGCGTTCGGGTTTAGGTGGCTGAGCATATGATTGACGGAAATCCGAACGACTTCCTGAACAGGATATATTCAGGTCAAGATACTGTATTTGTTTTTAAAGGAATCAAGTATTGGGCTCAAGGTTATAATAGGTCCAATGGCGGATGGCACTATGAAATAATTCAAGTTCAACCGCTTTCAGAAAACCGCCTGTGGATGTGTGATACCGATACCATTGATGATTGTTTTAAGGCTTTTATCGAAGCCCCAATATTTGATGGCCATAGGTTTTGGGATATCGAAAACGATATTCAATGGGTCGACTCGTAAGAAAAGAAAAACCCGCCGGGTGCTACCAACGCCTGGCGGGTGCGTTCTGAAGATACAAGTATTCTTCGAACAAGTGCATTAATATTATAACTCCAAGTTGTTGGTTTGTCAAGTAGATCGGACATTTTTCTACACTGTGCTTATAAAAAGTTCATTTCAGCTATGCCTTGCAGAAAAATCCTGCAGGGCACTTTCTCTCTACCTTTCTCGCTCGTATCACTCCATTATCTCCGCCAGCATAAGAGCAAATGACGTATGTGACTTGAAGATTCATCTCTTCGCTGCCGCGCGGATAGCATTGACTGCCATCGTGGTGTTGTGAACGGCGTTCGAGAAGTGAACTTTTACGCTTGTGTCTAATCCGAACTGACTCGCGCCGCGGTTCGGAGTCTTCCTTTTATTTGTCGTTGTGTTTCCATAACCGGACTCCGTTCTCGTTATTGAATAACAAAAACCGCAGGGATCTCTCTGCGGCTTTTGTTGCGAGTGGCTTATTATTGTGGTGTTCCGGTTTATTTATTCATTTTGACGTCATTGAGTACCTCATCTATGTCGCCATCAATACAGACAGCGCGGGTCTTAATCGTTTCCGGGCAGACCGCTTCGCCATAGTTTATGCAGGCATAGACAGCGTCAGGATTTTTCGCCGTCATCTGCCAGAAAGGATATTTTATGATGACAGGCGTGTTGTAGCCAACGCCGAGTTCAAGAAAAAGCACCTTTCCTTTGCGGGTGCGCAGGAAGTTTTCATATCTCGCCGCCGCTTCGTGCCAGCCCTCGTCCTCAACGAATTTATCATCGGAGCGCAGATTCATAGTCATCGGCTTACCGCAGACCGGGCATTTCGGGATCAGTTCAGTCGGAATACGCATATCTTTCTGTTCTTCGACCATACGGCGGACGATTTCTTCGTTTTCGTAAGTTTTGTTATGGCACGGAATACTGCACTGGAAAAGGCCGTAGTCTCCCTGCGTGTAAAACAGCCTCTTCTTGTCGAAGCCCGCCTTCTGAAAGCAGTGGTCGACGTTCGTTGTGATGACGAAATAGTCCTTGTCCTTCACAAGATCGAACAATTTATTATAAACAGGTTTCGGAGCGTCGGTATAACGATTGACGAAAATATACCTGCTCCAGTACGCCCAGAATTCCTCCTGTGTGGAATACGGATAAAATCCACCCGAATACATATCACGGAAACCGTAACGCTTTTCAAAGTCGGAAAAATGCTTTTCAAACCGTTCGCCGTCATAGACGAATCCCGCCGACGTGGATAGACCTGCCCCTGCGCCGATCGCAACAGCGTCGCATTCTTCGAACGTCTTTTTGAGCTTTTGTATGTTATCCGAGTAATTCCCGGTAGATGTCGTAATCCTCATTCTTGAAAACATTGAATATCACCTCTATTTTGCTGTTGTTATTTGCCTTGTATCCGCGCACCGTCTGCACCGCTATCTCTGCCGCGCGCCTCTGCGGGAAACCGAAAACGCCAGTAGAGATACAGCAGAACGCGATACTGCCGATCCCGCTTTTCTCCGCGAGCGCAAGGCAGGAGCGATAACACGACGCGAGCTGTGCCTCGTGCCTTGCCGTCAGTCTGCCGTTTACGATAGGTCCGACGGTATGAATGACGAACTTACACGGCAGATTATACGCCGGTGTGATCTTCGCCTGTCCGGTCGACTCCTCGTGTCCCTGCTTTTGCATGATCTCGGCACAGGCGTTCCGGAGCTGGACGCCCGCATAGGTATGAATACAGTTATCGATGCAGTTATGACATGGCTGGTAACAGCCGGTCATTCCGGAATTGGCTGCGTTTACGATAGCGTCGCAGGCAAGGGTCGTAATGTCGCCCTGCCAGAGATATAGGCCTTCCTCTGCGGGTATAAGGTCGGCAAGACGGGTAATACCTTTTGCAGACGTTTCTTCTTTCAGATATTCGCTCTCGATTTCAATATATTCATCCGGTACCGGTGCGGGAAGCCGGATATTCATCAGCGAACGGAGCAGGTCTTTTTGCCCCTGCCTGTCCACCGGTACCTCAATATTCTTGTATTCCTGCTTTTCGGCTAGGAGCTTTTTGATCAGATAAATCCTTTTTTCTTCGTGTGTCATATCAGTTCTCCGATGATCCATGTTTTTTGCTGAACGTCGTTGACCACGTCGCCTTTCTCGTAACTACCGATCAAAAACGGTGAAGTCGGATCGTGACGGCGGCTCTGCGCTAACACTTTTGACGGCTCCGCGTTGGCATAGCAGTATTTACAAAGATGACGGCAGGTGTTGTATGCGCCGATATCACAGGAAAGATAACAGGCGCATTCCGCCCGCGCGCCTTTCTTTTTCGGCGCGTCCAGTTTTTTCCCTATTGCCTTTTCGTAGTCGCTGATCCGCATACAGCCGCCGCAGTCTGCGCCGAAACGGGCGAGATCATCTCCCTCGGCGCAGGGCTTAAGCGTCATTCCGTGCGCGGAGGCGATTTTAACCATTTCTTTTCCCAGAAAGAGCCGCTGTTCCTTTGTGACTTCACGTGCTTCAGGAAAATTGCGTTTCACCTTTGCATATAGGTCAATAAAGCTGATCACCGCGGTCTTTGTGTAACCGTCGAGCGCTGTCGCCATTTTCTCAAACGCGCGAAGGTGGTACTCTATGGAATAATTGTCTGTGATGAAGATCGGATCGTAACGCCAACCGATAGAATTCACGCCAACGATCTCCGACAGTTTGTTGAAGTCTTCCAGCAGTTGATGTTTGTCCTTCACGTTCGCCTCGATGTCCCGACCATAGGGGGTAATTGTCACGAACCAGTATTGCCCATAGTCTTTCAGCAAGTCCATATATCTGAACATCGGCGCAGGATTTTTTGTGCAGAAGCCGACACAGTCAACGACCGAAGGATCGAGTCGGTAGCGACTGACCTGCTCCGGGTAATACGGGTTGCGCACGCAGACAAACCCCTCACGCAGTCTGTTTGCAAACCATTCCGAATAAAATGCCGGAATGTCCGTTCTTTGTCCTGTATTGATGATCATACCGTATCACCGCCCTTCTGTATTAAAAATTTACCACGATTTTTCCGTTAAAGAAACCATTATCCTGTGAAGAAATCGCGTCTTTTACGTTTTCAACGTCAAAGACTTTTCCGCATTTCGGCTTGGGTAGTAAGAACTTTTCACTTCTTGTCGCCAGCGCCACAGGCAGCACCGCAGGCAGCTGGCTTTTCCTCAGGCTTATCAGCCGCGCCACAGGCAGCGGGCTTTTCTTCTGGCTTGTCAGCAGCGCCTCAGGCAGCGGGCTTTTCCTCAGGCTTATCAGCCGCACCACAGGCAGCAGCGGGAGCCTTTTTATCCTCGTCCTTCTTGCCCCATACGAAAAGATCGGAAAGTGCCATTGTTCAGTTCTCCTTAGATTTAGTCAGAGCCATTTGCTCTCTGCACTTACTATTATACATAGCTTTTTCGTTTGCACAAGTACGCACTTTTTTGTAACCATATACGCACTTTTTTGTAAGCCGCTTTTCGGCCGGTATTTGTAACGTTTTTATGTCGAATCGGCATTACATCTTGAAAACACCGGGATGTTGCAGTATAATACTAATGTAACATTCAAAAAGGAAGTAGTAAAAAAATGAAGACTAAAGAAGAATTACCGGATTGCCCGGTCGCAACCACCGTATCACTCATAGGGAACAAGTGGAAACTTCTGATACTTCGCAACCTGCTCGCTCGTCCATGGAGATTCAACGAATTACATAAGAATCTTGAGGGAATCAGTCAAAAAGTGCTCACCGAAAGTTTACGTCAGATGGAATCGGACGGAATAATTACTCGTACTGTCTATCCCGAAGTGCCTCCCCATGTTGAATACGCATTATCTGAGCTCGGCGAAAGCATGAGGCCTATACTCGATTCCATGCAAACGTGGGGAAAAAGTTACAAAGCATCTCTTGATAAATAACCTATACTGTTGATTCGTTTCCGCTTAAAGCAATTCTTGTCTATTCAGTTTGTGGGAAATACGAGACCTCTCTTCCCCTATTTGATTATGCCTTGTCAAAAGGGATTGACGTGCGTATAATTGACAACACAATCTCTGACTAATGGAATAAAAATCGGAACACCTATCGAAGACGCACTTCTTATCGACAATACAATCAAATACGATGACTGGGAAGAAGAATACGTTTCGGAGAAAGGGTATTGGCTTGAAACTGAAGAAGTTATCTCAATTGCCATATTCATTAAAGAAGTTGAAGATGATGTATTCTACAGTTACGAGTGGTGCTAATATGAAAGAGTTCTGAAACACTTGGCATATTATGACGAAAATCACAATCAAGCGGTGAGCATTGATTTTTCACATGCCCATAATGGAGTTCAACCGCACCGCCACGTGTATTTAAGTCACAACAAAAATGATCCTAGTGTTCCTCCTACGGCAGCGGAGAAAAAACTCATACGAAAAATAAAAATGGAGTATCACTTGAGATGAGAAAAAACGAATTAAAATCATTAGAAGAACTTAAGACACAGTATGTTGGAATATGGGCGCCATCGGATGGACATTGGTTTGGCTTAGATTTCAGCTACCATGACGTTGAGTATCGTTTACATACCGGCTCAATGTATGGAGGCTCTCAAAACTGTGATGACAATGGAATTGTTCGACAATTCGGCCTATACAGAAAAACCGACAAAATAGATCCTAAGCACAAAGATGTAGTCCTTTATGAATTGCTTGATGAAAAAGAAAGTCTAGAAAAATTACTTGACAGCAAAGTCATCGAGGGGACTCCATTCAGCATTGTTATCATGGACGATGATACCATTCTTCTCGGACAGGATTGATACCTTTAATCTTTATGCTTTTGCCCTGCGGACTCACCCCGCAGGGCATTTCGTTAACGTAATCTCACATTCCGATTACGCCCCAGATATACAGGGGCGCGCTCAGAGTGAACACGAGCGTTGCGAACAGGATCGCCGGCGCCGTGAACTCAAACTGTCCGTGCTTTCGGTAGTCCATATACGCAAGGTCTACCTTCGCGAAGAACAGAACGGCAAGCACAAGATCGATTACCGGGAACACCACGTTGTTCACTACCTGCTTGATCTGCGTCTTTGCCGCGTTCCACGTGTTCTGGATTGCCCCGGCCACGTCTCCGCTGGCGGCAAAAGCCGTCATGGAGAGCGCGCAGAGCATTACGGCGACGATCGCCGCCGCCCTCGAAGGGATTCGAGCCTCCCTGTGCGGGATCGACGAACGCCGGACCGTTTCCTTTATCTGCCGCGTCGGAGTTGATGGGATTGTTCATTTCTCACCTCTTTCGAAAAATGAAAAACCGCAGGGATTTCTCTCTGCGGTAAATGAAATCAGATTCTGTTATTGAAAAAATGACAAGTGGCGCCCGTTTTTTGAATCAGGTCAAATACTTTGTAATTCAGCCACTGAGTCCGTCATTCATGCATCAGTGCTTCCAGCTCGGCGTCGGATTTGACGGTGAGCTCATTTTCGTTATAGAAACGGGTAAGCAAGGTGGCGATGGCTTTTCCCTCGTAAGTAAAGACGAAATCGTAATAGCCGGGTTCGCATTCTTCCTTATTCAGATAGAAGCTGCCCCATTCCGTTTCATCTGGATTTTCCGCATCCTCGGGATAATGAAGATCGCAATAGTTCGCAAAGTTCGGATCGAGATCGGAGAATTTGGCTTTGTTGTAATACTCCTGATCGTCGCGGTGCTTGAGTATCCAGACTCTGAGTCCGTAGGTCGCGTCGGTATCCGGGTAGAAATAGACCCACTCGTTCAGTTCAAAGATGCAGCGGACGTCGGTAAGGGAAGACTCTTTGCTGTTGAAGCCGTCCGCAGTGCCGGC
>JAEEJJ010000086.1 GCA_016281805.1 Clostridiales bacterium | reverse complement strand
GCAAGCTCTGATCGCATGATCCCCTTCACAGATGCAAGCCGGCAGATGTCAGGTTTGCTGTTTCGGCAAACCGGGATTTAACTCACCATAAAAATCCGACCTTCACAAATTCCGATTTGTTGAGATAATTATAACTCAAAACAACACAGCCGGTCAACATAAAAAAGAACCCGGAGTTATGGGATGATTCCCACGCTCCGGGCCTTTTTGTTAATATGGTTTAGTCGAGCAGTTCTTCTATTTCCGCTCCGTTTTTGAATTTTAAAATCAGTGACTCATCGGCGGTAAGTGAGCGGTTTTTTGCTGTATAATGTTATGCAAGGTTTTTCTTTGCCCATTTTTCAACAGTGCTTCGGGCACCGGCGCAGCTGCCGCCCTGAACGGCGAGACCTTCGCCCACATCGGAGCAGTATTTCTTCAGATCCCTTGCGGAGCCCGCAAGTCCGCTGCCCTCGTGTGTCATGACGGGGAAAAGCTTTTTGTCTGTGAAGTCAAGCTTATCAAGCTGGGAGAAAATTGCCATGGGATATGTTCCCCACCAGCAGGGACCCGCAACAACGATATTATCGTAGGCGCTTATATCATCAAGATACTCTTTGAGCTCGGGGCGTGCGTTCTGATGAAGTTCCGCTTTGGCCTCTTCAATGCAGGTCATATATGCTTTATCATAGGGCTTTACCGTATCGACCTCAAATAAATCCGCTCCGACTGCGTCACGGATGTATTCGGCTATAATCTCCGTGTTGCCTTTGTCAATGTTTTTAATGCTGCCGCCGACATAGTTTTCGCCTTTTCTTGAATAATATATTACAAGTGTTTTCATAAATCGGTTTTCCTTTCAAAAAACGCTTTTGTTCCGCCGCATACCAGACGGTTGCAAAGCGCGATGATTTCTTCAAGCTCAGGTTTTTTGCCGTTTTCGCTCCAAAGCCTGTATATCTCAACGGTTGTGGTGTTTATGTAACTCAATATGATTTTTTGCTCCAGGGATGACAGGCGGTTGAACCTTTCGCTCTTTTTCCAGGTTTCATTCATCACCTTGCTTATCATTCTTTCGCGGACATACTCGTAGTTTCCGCTTGTGGTGATTTTTTCATACGCCGTGCCCTGCTGCTCGGAGAAGAGAAAAAACTCGCGGTTGACTTTTTCCAGATCATCCGGAAGCACATAATCTTTTACCCTGTCAATATATCCCTGAGACAGTTCCATCTGCATTTCGGAGAGAAGATCATCAAGGGTCTGATAATAGTTATAAAAGGTCTTTTTGTTGATTCTTGCCCTGTCGCAGAGTTCCTTTACCGTTATCTTCTCATAATCCTTTTCGCATATAAGCGTTTCAAAAGAGGATTTTATTGCCTCAATGGTTTTTATAACTCTTAAATCCTCTTTGCCTGTTAATATCATAGCGACGCCTCCGTTAAGTAACTGTAGTTACATAATACCATATCCGGAGATATTTTTCAATTCATTTTGTTTCAAACTGAGGATGCCACGCTGCAAACTGTTCAAGCTGAGCGTCGGTTCTGTGATAATAGCGCGTATCTTTGTCAAGCGCCGCAATCTCCGCCATTTCATCATCAGTGAGGGTAAAATCAAGAATGTTGAGATTGTCTCTGATATGATTGACATTCTTGCTGCCGGGGATAACCGCAAAGCCCATCTGAGTATGCCAGCGAAGGATAACCTGAGCCGGAGTTTTGCCGTATTTCTTTCCGAGCTTTGCGAAAACGGGCTCATTGATGAGAGACTTGTCGCCGTGACCGAGCGGATACCAGCTCATAAGCTTTATGCCGTATCTGTCGAGAGTTTTGCGCAGTTCCTTCTGAGTGAAATAAGGATGAGCTTCCACCTGAATAAACTGAGGAGCGATTTCCCATTTATTCTGTAATTCCTCAATGTATTTTCCCTCAAAATTTGAGATGCCTATTGCCTTTGCTTTGCCTTCTTTATATGCTTTTTCAAGCTGCCTGTAACCGGCAAGCCAGTTTCCCGCGGGTTGGTGGATATAGAGAAGATCGACATAATCAACGCCCAGTCTTTCAAGAGTTTCATCAACGGCGTTTTCATTTTCGTATTCACTGGGCCAGAGTTTAGTGGAAAGGAAGACCTCTTCTCGCTCTACACCGCTTGCTTTTATTCCTCTTCCCACAGCGCGCTCATTGACATAAGCGTTTGCCGTATCCACAAGAGAATAGCCCATTGCGAGGGCTTCTCTTACGCTGTTTTCGGCGTCTTCGGGTGAGAGCATATAGGTTCCGATTCCGATTACGGGGAATTCAAGACCATTGTTGAGTTTAATGATTTCCATAGTATTATCTCCTTTGTTATTTGTTGTAATACAGCCAGTTGCCGTTTTCTTTTGTGAAATGAGCGTTTACATGCAGAGTCCAGGAGCCGCTGATTCCGTAAACCATTGCTTTCAGAGTGACGTCCGCAGTAAGCGACGCGGTATCGCCGTCAACTCTTATGACTGGATTTTCAATGCTGTAACGGTAGTAGTTCAGCGTGCCGTCGGCTATCTCGCCTAAATATTCCTCTTTGCTCTGCTTTTTACCGGACATATGCGTAAAAACTGTGCCGTCTTTAATGATGCTGCTGAGTGTGCCGATATCCTTATCAATCATTGCCTGCTGCATTTTTTTATAAAGCGCAAGCACTTTCTCTTTTTCCGCAGAGTTCATACCGTCACCGTCCTTTCCGCTTTTGTCACCCTGAGTATAAATTGAAACCGAATCAAATACAACGACACTTTTGCACAACAAGGGGAATAATACACTCTTTTGTGAAAACGGTTACTTAATTCCGAATGCAATTACCTGCCGCTTCCTTGAAGGTGTCATTTCTATCGTTTCATAAGACATAATAATACCCGGAGTAATGG
>JAEEJJ010000085.1 GCA_016281805.1 Clostridiales bacterium | reverse complement strand
ATCCCAAATCTCACTATTTTTGCTGTATTATGCTATAATACAAGTGCTTGATCGAGCAATTGATAAAATATGAGGTGAAGATAATGAAGTAGAATTATGCTTTTTGAAAGTCAAATTGCATTCATAATCACGAGATGAATACAAAGAAATCTTTATGTTATAAATAATATTATGATTCAAAATCAGTTTATTTCAAAAAAAGAAAGGACTTAATTATGAAAAAAATTGTTACAGTATTTATTATGCTTTCTCTTCTTATATCGTTAGTGTGCTTGCCTGCACATGCAGAAAACATATATCCTACATACTTTGATTCTTTAGCATCCACAACAGGGTCATACACATCGTATAAAGGAACTCAAGAGATTCAGCTTCTCTGCTCCTATACTCATCCATCTTCAGGTGATGCAGGAATTTATTTTTATCAACCGTCTGCCGGACTTTCAGCTTCGTTTATACATAGTAATAATAGACGGGGCACGATAATGCTTGCTGAAAAAGATGACGAATGGTTTAATTATGATGATATCGTAACATATTATATTGGTTATTTTTCTACTGGTAGTGATGGTATTTATTCGATGTACACTTATGGAAGACAAGAAGCTTATTCTACTCCAACAACCATTGAAGACGATAATATGTTAGAACTCTACTTAAAAGTAAATATTGATATAGTACAGGGCGATACATCTAACAATGTGCCGGTAGGCTTGTTCCGCTATAGAGTATGGGCAAATTGAAGAAAAAACGAATATTAAGTTTTATACTGTGTCTGTTCACCGCATTTTTTGCGCTGACTTCCTGTTCACACGAAAAGGAATCTTTTGTCCGCCAAAATATTGTCAGACGTGTTTATGACGACGGTTGGGTTTATACGATGACGTATACTCACGACTCAGACGGCAATGACATCGATTCCGTTCCGCCGATAGTGTTCAATGCGATCAATTTCAGATACAGATATCCCGCAGACTTCACTACGGATGAAGAAAATCCCGGGCGCATACAGATACTGGGACACGGTATAAGCCCGGAAAGCGATGAGGATATAAAGAATATTGCCGCGTTTTTCGGATACGGCGAAAACATCACTCACTATCCCGGCACTGACGAGATTTTAGCAAAAGATAGAAATCAATTGCAGTTGAAGGCAATAGACCGCGAAGTTTTTTTCAGAATGCTTGACGAGGCTTTGAAATCCGATGCACGTAAAAATGGAAAATATATTGATTATCCTTCTTTTGCCCTTTTGAGTGAACCCGGTTTTAAAGACGGATACAGCGTGCAGATCGGCCATTGTCTCGGTATGGGAAATATAGACGTGATAATGATCGATATTCTCTATAAGGACGATAATTCCCCGATGGGTTATACTCAGCTGTACGATCTGATCAAAAACGGAACGGCAACGCCGGATCAGAAGCTTTTATACGAGTATATATCCGGGCTTGAAGAAAGTATCGTAAAAAACAATAACTTCAAAGCAAAGCCGGATAATGCCGATAAAGAGCTGTCAAAGCGTCCGGAGATCAAAAGAATCGAAAAATTTCTGTCTGATATCGACCAAAACAATATTAGCGGATATTTTATGTAAAAGGATAACGCGGGTTTTGATCAGATTGATTCGGATGAACTGATTTGTCAAAACCCGTATTCTCTATTATTATGATTATTTGTAAAAACGTATCCAAAGTTTACTCAAATATAAAAGTTATCGACTCGACGTCGGTCACGTTTTCGGACGTTGGATTTTTTCTGCTGTCAGGCGAAAGCGGAAGCGGAAAGACCACTTTTTTAAACGTTCTATCCGGTATGATACCGTTCGATTCCGGCACGATCAAAATAGGCGATACAGAATTTAAAGGCAGAGCCGACGCCTCCGCGTACGAAGACGGCTACGACTATATAACGCAGGACACGTATTTCGTCGATTATCTGACTGTTTTTGAAAACCTTTCGATTTTATCGGACGACGAAAGCAGAATTGATTCTGCGCTTGAAGAATTCGGGCTGCTAAAAATCAAAGACAGCATGCCGGTAACGCTGTCCGGTGGCGAGCGTCAACGCCTTGCGCTTGCAAGATCTTTGCTGACGAAGAAAAAAACGCTGTTTCTCGACGAGCCGACGGCTTCCCTTGACCGCGACAATAAGATCGCGGTGTTTGAACAGTTGAAAAAACTGAGCCGCGATATGCTTATCATCTGCGCCACGCATGACGGCGAAGCCGACCGCTACGCGGATCAGATAATACGCTTTGAAAAATCGAAAACGCAGGGCTCTTCGTCGGACAAGAGCAGGGAAACGGTCGCCGACGCTTCTCCGAATAAAGCGACCGACCGCAAAAAACTGACGAAATACGTCGGCAAATGGTTCACCTCCTCAGCGCGCGGCAAAAAGTCGGATATTCTTTTGCTTATTTTCCTCTCAATATCAATGTGTCTGTGCCTGCTTACCGACTCGCCGAAGAACAAGTATTATTCAAATATTCAGTACGTCTATAATATCAACTCGCTGACTATCGTATCACCTGTCGAAAAAACCGGCGAGATAACGGCGTTAAAAGGCAGATCAGGTGTTATTGACGTCGTGCTCAAATACGAGGAATCGATTCCAGCGGAGGCACCGCTGGGCGAAGGGGAACTTGTAGCACCGTCGTACGCTATCTCGGGTCATACGATCCCGTTTGATCCGAAGTCGTTCCGCCTGTCTGATCAACTGTATGCGGGTACGTTCTTCAAGAACGAATACGACGTTATAATTTCTTACGAGAACGCAAAAAAACGTTGCCCAGATAATTTTGCCGACGCTGTCGGTCAGACCATGACGGTGGATCTGTACGGAAAAGGATCTACAGAACTTAAAATCGTCGGAGTGTTCAAAAAGCTGAACGACTTTCAGGTGCAGTATATGAAATCCCTCGGAATTACATACGGCGTTAGTAGCTTGTACGACGAGCGGAATTATCAGAACAATTATTATATAAACAGCAAGCTTACGAACGGTTATCTTGACTATGACGAGTTCAAAACCGAATTCGGCAAACGGAGCTTTGATCTGTATTTCGACAACTTTGAGAACATGATGAAATTCAGGGAAAACTACGACGGATCACTCGGGGTCATCACTCCCCGCACCCTGTCGTTCAGCGAGGAAGGAGTATTTACTTCGCTCAATTATATAACGATACCGCTGTCGATTTTGATAATGCTTCTCGCGGTCTTCTATTACGGCGACCTCACCTCGACAGAACTGTCGTACAGCAGCCGGTTTATATCCGTATTCAACTACTGCGGATACAGCATAAAGGACGTCAAAAACTGCTTTATTAAGCTGTCGACGCTGCGGCTTCTCATAATATCCGTTATATCCGCCGGCATCGCTTTCGTTCTGTCCGCTCTGTTCAATCTGTTAAACGAAAAGATCGTCTTTATCGGTTTCCGGGTGTTTACGTATAATCTGCCCGTGGTGATCGGTTTTATCGCCATGATGTGCGTCTTCTCCGTCGTTTCGGTAAACGTATTCATAAGGAGAGTAAAAGCGGCAACGTGGTATGAAAATCTCGTATCCACGCGCGATCTGCTGTGAAAAGGCGGTGCGAAATGAAGCTTAATCTTAATTCAGTCTCAAAAAAATACAAAACCGACGTCATAAAAAACGTCAGCTATACGTTTGAATCCGGGAAAATGTACGTCATAAAAGGCGTGAGCGGCTGCGGAAAAACGACGCTTTTAAATATCATAGGCGGCATTGACACAGAGTTTTCCGGCGCCGTAGATATAGACAGCAAAACCGGCACCGAGATACTTCGCAAAGAGGTCGGATACGTTTTTCAGCGCAGTATGCTCATATCCGATCTTTCCGTCATCGACAATCTGCTTCTGATTAACGGAGACAGGAAAACGGCGGAATCGATGCTCGACCGTCTCGGTGTGCTCGGGCTTAAAGACAAAATGCCCGCGCAGCTTTCCGGGGGTGAAAGGCAGAGAGTAGCGATAGCCCGCGCGCTTATCTGCGGCTGCAGTATCTTGCTCGCTGATGAGCCAACGTCTTCTCTCGACTCCGACAATTCAAAATCAGTCGCACATATCCTGTCAGCTCTGCGGTACGTCGGCAAAACCGTCATCGTCGCAACACACGGAAATTGCTTTGACGATTTGGCTGATCAGATAATCCACCTCGATTACGGGTCTGTGTCCGACGTTGAGGAGCACGAACACATCGCGGTTGAAACGTCTCCGGAAGAAGACGTCAGCGTTAAGAAAAGTCCGCTTCTGAGACTTGTGCTTGAAAGAGTGAGACGGTCGGGCAAAAAACTTATATCGCTGCCCGCAGTTCTGCTTGCGCTTCTGATACTCTGTATATCAACGCTTTCGCACAGCACTCCGGGAATTCTCAAAGGATATCTTTCAAAATATTATCCGCCGGACGTATTCAATTTCCGGGCGGAAAAGGTCGACGCGCTGCTGAAGCGGACGGACAAACCGCTTAAGGTTTATTATCCATACGCGATTGAAGGCGACGGATTTGGCGTTATGTATTACGCAGATAAATCCGACAGCGTTCTGTTGTCTCCCGGTATGATAAAATACGGCACGTTTCCGGACAACGAAAACGATGTCATCGTTTCGTACGAATTTGCGCGTCAGAGATGCGGGGACAATTTCAGAGTGGGCGATATAATCGGCAAAACGGTTAATATAGACGGGCGCGACTATACCGTTTCCGCATGTCTGCAGAACTTAAAAGAGGATCAGAAAACTGGGCTTTTTACGACGGTTTCAAAAGTATTCGACAGCGATATATTTTATCGTCGCTCGTACGACGCATTGGTGTTCATCGACTACGATACGATAAGCCAAATAGGCACGCTGAGAGAGGACGTGAAGTACGTCAGGATATCGTATAAAGGGCTCATGAGCGACAAAGAGTTTACGGATATGCTGAGAAACGAGTTTTCAATGCGTCCGACCGTCAACACGATAGAAGACGAGCTTGAGGATAAAAAAATGTCAGTCAATATGATAACTGCGTTTCTGTATCTTATTCTCGTGATTTGCTTCATCGTCGCATGCATTTTCATACGTTCGCGCGTTGATATAGACCTGTTTTACCGTAGAGTAGAGATAGGGTATTTGCAGATCTTCAAAATTCCGAAGAAGCGGATAAACAAAATGCTGAATCTCGAATATATGGTCAGACTTTTCGTTTCGGTAGGGCTTTCGCTTATCGTATATATCCCCGCCGCCATCATTCTGTCACTCGTGCTCGGACACGTGATAATCTTTGATTTTCTGCAGATCGCGGTGATATTCGCCGTGCTTCTGATGATATACGAGATCTCGCTTTCGCTTTCGTTCAAAAAATTTGGCAGGCGAAGCATTGCAGATCTGATTTATAACCGATGATGTGTTGAAGACCACTGCCTCTATGAATTTGGAAAAACTTATCCGTTAAAAAACATGAATTATCTAAATAAGCTATAAAAAAAGGCAAAAAAATGAAAAGCAAAATCAATATCAATATCAATGTTCATTTATAATATCAAATATATAAAACTACGAATATCCCAAAATATCATTTAATTATCCCAAAATCAACATATTTTTCAGAATGATGGTATAATTCATTACAAGCTCCTGAGAGAGAGCGATATTGAATAATTTGTTGCCCAATTATTAACAGGGGGGGAGGGAGCGTTATCATTAACAAAGACTATATCAACAACCCGTATATCAGTCAGACTTTAGAATGGTTGAACAGTAAAAGAAGCGAAGCCATAAAAACGGCTTCTGAAAAGTGGTTTCGTGATTACAAGTTTATCGCGGAGTCTGCATATTGGTTCGAACAGATTGCGGATGCTGTTACAGCAAAACCTCCGACTGATAATGTTAAAAGCATTATTGTCAAAGAGAATATTTACGGCATGGTTATAGATGTTGAATACGAATATTACAAGACTGGTGATCCGCGCATCGGGAACATCGGTTTGTGTATAACAACAATGATAAACAATACGGATTGAGTATGATAAAGAAACAGGCATATAAACTAATGAGGCTCGTTCGGCAGATCAATATCAAGATCTGCCTGTTTGTCT
>JAEEJJ010000084.1 GCA_016281805.1 Clostridiales bacterium | reverse complement strand
TTTCCAGGTCTGATGCCGTGTATGACTCAACGGTCCTTCCGCCTGACATTGATACCATGTAAAAACCGTTGCTTGCATCAATGATCACACCTTCCTGACCTCTCCATTTTACACGCACATGATCGCCGACCTTGAATCGCGGCGTTTTTTTATCGTCGGTCGTTCCCGGCGATGCGCCCATAGCATGAAATATCAATAAAACAACGAGAATTATTACTATCAGCATGGCAAATGATCCTTTAGCCTGGGCGTATTTTTTGATCGTTTTCCGGTTTCGGCGCAGCTTGGCGAGAGTAATAATTCATGGCAGAGCAGGAATACCGGATCATAAACATCGCTTTCTGCAGGGATTATTGTCTGAATCGGTATCAGCCTTTATAATGTCTGTATTTTTCGGCTGCGTCAAGAATAGCTACAACGTTATCGAGCGGAACTTCATAGTTAAGCTCAATGTTCAGTCCGAGTCCGCCTTCTTTAAGGTAAAGCGCTTCAACGGCTTCGCCTACATGATCGAAGAGCTGTGAACGTGTGGCAAACGGGAAAAGCTGTCTGTCAAGATCAAGGTTGATGGGGATGATCTGCTCTTTTCTGCAAACTCTTACAAGATTGTCAAGACCGTTTGCACGGAACTGAGGATTGATTATGTCAACGCCGCACTCGATAAGATCTGGCATAATTTCGTAAATGCATCCGTCGGTATGCATATAAATGAGCGTGTCGGGGCGTTTTTCCTTAACGATGCCGTAAAGCTTTTTGTAGCACGGCTTCAAATATTTTCTCCAGCGCTCAGCGCCTATGGCAAGTCCCGTCTGCATTCCGAGGTCGTCGCCGAAATAAACGATTTCTCCGATCCTGTCAAGAATTGCCTCGACCTGATAGCAGTTGTATTCAAGCACTTTCGCAATAAGCGTTTCAATTGCTTCGTCTTCTTCGGCAAACATCGTCATTGCAAGATCGAATCCGCAAAGATCGAGAAGTCGCAGATACATAAATCCGTGAGGCAGTCTGCCGTCTCTGTTTTCGGGTATTTTAAGCTTGAAAACATCTTCTTCGCTCTTTATGGGGTGACCCGTAACGTAAGCTTCCATTCCGTTGTCTATATTGCTCCATACGCAGCCCCATTCGTCTACGTGTGTGCCTGCAACATATGTTCCGCCTATGAATGTTTCGGGATGCTCGTAATCAACTTTCTTTCCGTTAAAAAACTGCGGATATTCGTCTACGATTCTCTGAAGTTCCGCGCCGTATTTTACCCACATCGCCGGCAGCATGCCTACGGCTACGGGTATCGTTTCGGGACTCTGCATTTTTATCGCTTCAACAAGGGACATTTTATTCCTCCGAAATTTTTATTTCATATATGTATTATATCATTTTGCTGCGGAAATTCTTGCATTTTAATACGATAGTATTATTGAATAAGCTTTTGGAAAACAAAAAAATCCGTTGCCGATAATAATGAAACAGCAACGGATTATGGGGTGGGTAGTGAGATTCGAACCCACGACCTCCAGAGCCACAATCTGGCATTCTAACCAGCTGAACTATACCCACCATATTGATTTTTGCGTTAATAATTATATCATAAACCATGATTATTTTCAATAGGGCAAATTTGATATTTTTGTTACAAAAAAAACCGTAAATTACTGTAAAAGCTCTTGATTTTCGTGGAGATTTAATGTATAATTGTTTTGAAAGACGGATATAACGTATACAATGCCGGGTCTGTTTTTCGGGTAGTGTGAATTCAGTCTTTTGCCGTGATGCAGTGAATCTGACGGAATTTCTTTGTAAAGCAATAAATGGGAGGACAGCGCGATGAAAAAGGAAATCAACAAAAAGGATCTTACGTTCCGTATCCTGCTTATCGTGTTTTTCCCGATCGGTATATGCTATCTTCTCGTATGGTTTTTTAAAAAACTGATTGTTGCCGCAGACTCAGGCAAATACGAAAAAGATCTCGACAGCGAAAGAGAACGGATGGAGTTCAGGCTTGCCGGCGAGCCGGGTGACGGCGTCAGGGGGTATCTTTCTGAAGGCGTAAGGCTTGATGTCGAATATCATCCTGAAAGAGATATGCATGTGGTAACGTCCGGCGATGATTATATCGGCTATATAGACAGACGTGACGCGCGAAGATACGAAGAATTTTCACCGACCGATTTCTATATAAAAGCCGCCGAGAGCGTCGGCGGCAAAAACGTCGTTACCATAATAGCTTTCAAATGATCATTTTTTGAAAAGATCTGCAAAGAACTTTTTGATTTTGGGCAACACCTCTATTTTTTTGAATCCGAATGTATATCCGACGCCTGCGCATATCGAGGCAGCAAAATAAATAACGCAGAATACTATGACCGCCGTGAGCGCATCTGAGCTCAGAGTCTGGGTGCCTTCCATAATATCTGCCTCGGTCGTTGAAGTAAAAAGATTTATTGCGTATGATGTGGAAAATGCGCTTACTGCCCATACGATCTTAAGGATGCGTATTACGATATTGTTTACGTCCGAACCTGCAGCATACATTGCATAGCTGTTTGCCATCAGCGGAACGGAAACTATGAACGCCGCAAGATATCCTTTATAAGGCATCTGCTTCATCGCTCCTATTTCCACCCTGTTCGCATCAAGTCCGCCTTCATGCCACATGGTAAGAACGAAAAAGTATATCAGCATTCCCGTATAAAGGACCGCAAGTATCGGGTTAAGAATGCTTGGCGCAACGCTTGACAGCGGAATTGCCATAAAAGACAGCATGCATACAAGTATCACTCTTGCGAGCAGGTAAAGAGAACATTTCAGTGTATTTTTCATTTCTTACCGACCTTTATTTTTTTTCGATTATAACATATTTCCATTATTTTTTCAATAGCGGTGCGGAAAATTCGGCATTTTCTTACAAATTATGATATGCCTGTTTTCATTTGCCGTTAATTCTATATTTCAGGAGGACATCAGTGAAAAACATTGTTTTCAGACTATTTTTATGCGCACTGCTTATTATCTTTTCTTTATCGGCATGCGACGTGCGTTCTGCAGACGCATATCATCCTAACGACAGTTATACAGACAGTGTAGTAACAAAGGCGGGCACATTTTCGGGGATATTCAGAATAAAAACCGAAGCTTCCGACTCTCTTACCCTCGACCCCGATTCTTCCGTTTCATCCGTTCGTGCAGACGCCATGAAGGCACGGTATGAAGAGGTCGAAAAGCTTTTTAACTGCACCATCGAGGCAAGGCAGGTAAAAACAGGCAATATAGCTTCCACAATGATGGCGTCAACTGCCGCGGCGAGAAATTACGCAGATATCTTTCAGCTTTCCGCAGCAAGCATTTACGATATGTATAAGGGCGGATATCTCACATATGCGCAAAACCTCGAAGAGTTCGATATTACCGACGAAAAATGGGGATATGACGGACAGAAAGATATGATGACTTTCCGCCAGGGTGAAACTTACGGATTCAGAAATCTTTACTGGGCGGCGCCTCTTGCCAGCGTTTCGGGAGTTCTTTACTACAATTCGGATATTCTCTATCAGAATGTTCAGCCTATTCCCGCAGAGCTTTATGAACAGGGCGAGTGGACATGGGATGCTTTTTCAGATATTTGCCTTGCGGTAACTCACTTTGTTTCGGACAGACAGGGAACTTTTGCTTTTGTAACGCCAACAGCGGAATATCCGGCTATAATACATGCTGCCATCAATTCCAACGGAGGCCGCCGTCTTTCGTATGATCCCGTAACGGGATATAAATGCGAATACATGAACTACAACACGATCGACGCTCTTCAGTGGCTCGGAGAACTTGTAAGGAATAACAGGATCACTTACACCATCGAAAACAGCGCGTCCGAAAGACCGGAAGTGGAAGCGTTCGTTAATTTCTATACGGCATTTCTTGTTTCCGATTCATCAGTTGGTTTTTCTGATGACGAGATGTTCCCAATGTATACGTTTGCGGAAAGTTTTCGCTGGACGGAGTTTCCGGCAGGTCCTGATTTTTCAGGCAAAACGACCGCATATTACAGTATGAACGATCAGTTCCTCGCGATCTCCAATACAGTCGATATCGGCATAACGGGAAAAATTCTGAATGCGCTTTTCGAACCGCTTGATAAAGAGGACGACAACGGATGGAAAGAGTATGTAGAAAGAAATTTCTTCTTTTATTCCGAAGATTACGAGAGATATGAAAATATGATCAAAAATGCCGTTTCCGACGATTCGCTCCTTACAATGAAAACAAATCTTTCCGAAAACGATATTTTCGCAGCTGTAATAGACGGTGTGAAAACACCTAAGGAAGCAACGGAACAGCTTATTTCAGTTATTGAAGGCCTTGCAGGGTAACCTCACAGAGCCAATTTATTAGAGCAGGAATTACATTATGAAAATTTACGGATTTCAAAAAACCACTCTCCTCGACTATCCCGGAAAAGTAGCATGTACTGTATTTCTGGGCGGCTGCAATTTCCGCTGCCCGTTCTGCCATAATTCCGCACTCGTCTTTCCGTCTTCTTTTCCCGAGGCGGTCAACGAAGACGAATTTTTTGAATATATCAAAAAACGCAAAGGTATTCTCGACGGTGTTTGCGTAACGGGCGGAGAGCCGTTGATCTCTCCTGAGACGCTCGATTTTCTTCGCAAAATCAAAGAGGCGGGCCTGAGCGTAAAACTCGATACGAACGGATCTTTTCCGGATAGGCTTGAAACAGCGGTGAACGAAAAGCTTGCGGATTATGTGGCTATGGATATAAAAAATTCAAGAAAACATTACGGAAAAGCAGTCGGTATTGAAAAATATGATACCGCTGCTGTGGAAAGAAGCGTTTCGTTTCTCCTGAAAAAATCAGTCCCGTTTGAATTTCGCACAACAGCGGTAAAAGGTATTCACGAAACACTGGATTTCATAGATATCGCAGCGTGGATACAGGGCGCGGAAAAGTATTATCTTCAGTCTTTTGTCAGGTCCGACGGCATCCTTGACAGCGAAGCAGATCTTTCTTCATTTACACGAAGTGAGATGGAAGAATTTGCAAAAATTGTTGAAAGAACGGTCGGAACCGTTGAGATCAGGGGAATATAAATATAAAAAAACGCGGCGTTCTCGCCGCGATTTTTTTAGGGCAATATATTGATTTTTCGTATTTCAAAAATAGTTCAAATATTCTTGAAAGCGCTTGAAAAATGCGGTTTTTTGCTGTTTTCTTCCGGATTGTCGGTCATTGAAAAATCTATATATTGTGGTGATATCGCCCAAAATGCAAAAATTGCAACGATATATGGTATAAGACCCGTTGACAAACCAGAACGTTTGTGGTATAATACACTCATCCCGCTGCAACCGGGAAATGACATATTTACTGATATATAATCAATGAATTATAAAGGAGAGACCTATGTACCAGGTAGTAAAAAGAGACGGTAAGGTCGTTGATTTCAATATCTCAAAAATCAGCGCCGCCATCACAAAAGCATTTGAAGCGCAAAACAAACAGTATACGCCCGATATTATCGATCTTCTCGCGCTGAAGGTTACATCGGATTACGAACCCAGAATCAAAGAGGGGCTCGTAGGCGTTGAAGAAATTCAGGACAGCGTAGAGCGTGTTCTTATTTCCGCCGGATATGCGGACGTTGCAAAATGCTATATTCTTTACAGACGTCAGCGTGAAAAAGTCCGTAATATGAAATCGACTATGCTCGACTATAAAGAGCTTATTGACAGCTATGTAAAGAATACCGACTGGCGAGTAAAAGAGAACTCTACCGTTACATATTCCGTAGGCGGTCTCATTCTTTCAAATTCCACCGCCATCACCGCAAACTACTGGCTTTCAGAGATATACGATGATGAAATAGCAAACGCGCACCGTTCCGCAGATCTTCACATCCACGATCTCGGTATGCTTACAGGCTACTGCGCAGGCTGGTCTCTCAAACAGCTTATTCAGGAAGGTCTGGGCGGAATCCCCGGCAAGATCACATCTTCGCCGGCAAGCCACCTTGCAACGCTCTGCAATCAGATGGTAAATTTCCTCGGCATTATGCAGAATGAATGGGCAGGCGCACAGGCGTTCTCGTCTTTCGATACATATCTCGCTCCGTTTGTAAAAGCCGATAATCTGTCTTACCGAGAAGTAAAAAAATCGATCGAGTCATTTATTTTCGGCGTCAATACTCCCTCCCGCTGGGGCACACAGGCACCGTTTTCAAATATCACTCTCGACTGGACCGTTCCCAACGACCTTGCCGAACTTCCCGCAATCGTCGGAGGCAAGGAAATGCCCTTCAAATATAAGGACTGCAAAAAAGAAATGGATATGGTCAACCGCGCATTCCTCGAAATAATGATCGAAGGCGATGCGGAAGGCAGAGGATTCCAGTATCCTATTCCTACCTACTCCATCACAAGAGATTTTGACTGGTCAGAAACCGAAAACAACCGTCTTCTCTTTGAAATGACCGCAAAATACGGCACTCCGTATTTTTCAAACTACATCAACAGCGACATGCAGCCGAGCGATATCCGCAGCATGTGCTGCCGTTTGCGTCTTGACCTTCGTGAACTTCGCAAAAAGACCGGAGGATTTTTCGGCAGCGGCGAGAGCACAGGCTCTATAGGCGTTGTTACTCTCAATATGCCGAGACTTGCATACCTTTCTGCCGACAAAGATGATTTTTACCGTCGTCTTGATAAGCTTATGGATATTGCAGCGCGTTCGCTCAAAGTAAAACGCACAGTTGTTTCGCGTTTGCTTGAAGAAGGTCTTTATCCTTATACAAAACGTTATCTCGGCAAGTTTGACAACCATTTTTCAACGATCGGCCTTGTAGGTATGAACGAAGCCTGCCTCAACGCAAAGTGGCTGGGCAAGGATATCTCGGATCCCGATTCTCTGCAGTTCACAAAAGATGTGCTCAATCATATGCGCGAGCGTCTTTCTGATTATCAGGAAGAATACGGCGACCTTTACAACCTTGAAGCAACTCCCGCAGAATCGACCGCATACCGTCTTGCAAAACACGATGTTGCGCGTTATCCGGATATCATCACCGCGACCGAAAAAGGCAACACTCCGTATTATACAAACTCTTCCCATCTTCCTGTCGGATATACGGAGGATATTTTCGAAGCTCTTGATATTCAGGACGAACTTCAGACCCTTTACACGTCGGGAACTGTTTTCCATGCGTTCCTCGGAGAAAAACTTCCGAACTGGCAGTCTGCCGCGGCTCTTGTCCGTAAAATTGCGGAAAATTACAAGCTCCCGTATTACACTCTTTCTCCTACATATTCCGTATGTAAAAATCACGGATATATCGAAGGCGAACGTTACGAATGCCCGCATTGCGGAGAACCTACTGAAGTTTACAGCCGCATAACAGGCTACTACCGTCCGGTCCAGGCGTGGAATGACGGTAAAACTCAGGAATTTGCCGAAAGAAAAACATACAATATCGCAAACTCCCGTCTGAAGAGCGAAGGCAGAGCACCGAGAAACGGCGCCGCAGAAAAGAAGTATTATCTTTTCACCACAAAAACCTGCCCGAATTGCAAAATGGCAAAAAAATTCCTTGACGGCGCAGGAATAAATTACGAAGTCGTTGACGCTGAAGAGCAGATTGACCTCGTCAGAAAATACGGCATCAGCCAGGCTCCTACACTTGTTGTTGCTGAGGGCGATACCGCAGAAACATATGTAAACGCATCGAATATCAAAAAATTCGTCGGCTGACAAATAAAAAACATATTCCCGGAAGATCATTCTTCCGGGATTTTTTATTGTGCATTACCGATCGCTGCTTATTATCGCCTTTTTACCGAATTTCTGTTTGCAAAAATCATATATTTCGCTCTTTATCTTAACGAAGGATACGCCCTTGCCGCATATGATAAATGATTTTCTCGGAACGGAAAAAAGGTCTGTCTTTATTTGCCTGAGCTGCCCGTTCTTTATATACTCACTTACAATGCGTTGAGGCAAAACCGCGATCCCGAGTCCTTTCAGCGCGGCAAAAATCAGCGCCTGATTGCTTGCGGATTCAAGGAACGGGGCAGACTTGCTGTGATTTTGCAAAAGCACGCTCTCAAAATAGTCTCTTGAAGCGCTGCCTTTTTCCCTGAGCATAATGTCGTAATTGCCGATCGTCTCGGCTGTCAGAGGCTCAGATACTTCATAATTTTTTGCCGCAACGGCAAGGATCATGTCTGAAGCGATCTCTTCCGAGGCGATATCAGCATTCGAAGGCGTGCCTTCAATAAATGCAAAATCTATTTCGCCTTCCGAAATCATTTTTTCGATTTCCGACGTTCTGTTTATATATGCTTTTATTTCAACATTTGAAAACGAAGCTTTTATATCTTTGATAAGATCGGGCATAATTGTTTTGCCGATAGTCAGTGAAGAACCTATCGACACATGAGTGACGGTCTGTTTTTTTCTCGCAGTCTCTTCAAATTCAGAGAAAGCCTTTAACACATTTCTTGCCTTAGCCAGGAGTTCTTTTCCCTCCGGCGTCAGAATAAGCCTTCTTTTTATCCTTAAAAAAAGAGGAACTCCGTAATAGTTTTCAAGCTCAAAAATGGTTTTGCTTACCGCAGGTTGAGCAACGGCAAGTTCGTCTGCGGCTTTCGTAACGCTGCCAAGCTCGCAAACACATACAAAAACATTAAGATGCCGAAGTGTCATGATGATACTCCATAAAAAATAATTATGAATTTTATAATATTATAATATTTTACTTATATTCTGTCAAGTGGTATAATGAAAAAAACTGCATAAGGAGTATATTTTTTGATCATCACACTGTTTTTGACGTTTTTTAAAATCGGGCTGTTCACTTTTGGCGGCGGATACGCGATGATATCGCATATCCGTGAAGAAATAGTTGAAAAAAAACAGTGGACAGACAGCAATGAGCTTTCCGATATAATAGCGGTTGCCGAATCCACTCCGGGACCGATCGCAATAAATCTCGCAACGTATATAGGCTATAAAAAGGCAGGTTTTTTCGGCGCTCTTGCAGCCACTGCAGGCGTTATTGTTCCTGCATTCGCAATAATTCTCTGTATTTCACTGTTTCTTGACGGATTTATGGAAAACAAATATGTTGCCTATGCTTTTGAGGGAATCAAATGCGCCGTGGCGTTTCTTATACTCAAGGCAGGGATCGAAATGTTTATTCAGCTGAAAAAATCTTTTTTTACAGCAGCCGTATTTATTTTCGTCCTTGCCGCTCTTGCGATTCTTGATCTCTTTTCCGTATCATTCGGTTCTGTGTTGTTTATAGTGCTTGGCGGTATTGCCGGAATTATGTTTTTTATTGTGTCGTCTCGGCTGAAAGGCGGTAAAAATGACTGAACTGACACTGTTTTTTGAGTTTTTTAAGATAGGGCTTTTTTGTTTCGGCGGAGCCTTCGGGATGATCCCGGTAATAAAAGACACGGTATTAAGCCATTTATGGATGACGGAATCTCAATTTTACGGCTTTCTCGGAATATGCGAATCCACTCCCGGACCGATAGCGGTAAATCTTGCAACTTATATCGGTTACGGTCAGGGCGGGTTTTTCGGAAGCGTTCTTGCCGTTTTAGGCGTTACACTCCCGTCGTTTATTATAATTATTCTGATAGCCAAGGTCCTTAAATCTTTTACGTCAAATAAATACGTTACAGCTGCGATGAGCGGCATCAGACCTGTTGTTGCAGCGCTGATAGTATGGGCGGGGCTGTCGTTTCTTCTTTCTACCGTCAGCGATGTATCCGAGCAGGGTGCTGATATAAAAAAAATCGTGATTTTTTTAACTGTTGCGATCATTTATTTCATTTCTGGTTTTATTTTCAAAAGAAAACTGTCATCGGTTTTTCTTATAATCCTTTCTGCTTTTGCCGGACTCGGTATATGTATGCTTTTTGATACGGCAAATATATGAATAATTCGTTTATCGTTTACTTTCTTATTGACAAAAGCGAAACGATAATGTATAATAAATATACAATCATTTTACTGAAAGTATGATATTATGTACGATCTTATAGTTATCGGCGCAGGTCCTGCCGGACTTACCGCGGCAATCTATGCCGCTCGCGCCGGCAAAAGTGTTCTTGTTTACGAAAAAGAGGGTATAGGCGGACAGATCGCCACATCTCCGAAAATTGAAAACTACCCGGGAATTCGCTGCGTTTCGGGAACGGAATTTGCGGATAATCTTTATGAACAGGCGCTTGCTTTCGGTGTGGAGATCGAACTTGAGAGCGTGGAAGGTATAAGAGATAACGGAGAAACAAAAACCGTTATTACCGAAAACGGCGAAAATGAATGCAGAAAAGTTATTATCGCCACAGGGGTTCGCCATAAAAAACTCGGTCTTGAAAAAGAAGAGGAGTATGAGGGCAGGGGAGTTTCTTACTGCGCTATCTGTGACGGAGCCTTCTTCAAAAACCGTCCCGTTGCCGTTGTCGGCGGAGGAAATGCTGCGCTCAGAAGCGCACAGTTCCTTTCCGGGATATGTGGAAAGGTTTATCTTATCCACCGAAGAAACGAATTCAGAGGAGATAAAATGACTGCCGATGAGGTGAAAGCCATTTCAAATGTGGAATTACTGCTCGACTGCACAGTCGAGTCTTTACACGGAGAAAAAACCCTTTCTTCCCTGACAGTCAGAAATATAAAAACAGACGAAGAATTTAATCTCGATGTTTCGGCGTTGTTTGTTTGTGTGGGACAGATCCCTTCAAACGACGCATTCAAAAATATCGTGTTGCTTGACAAAGACGGATATATAATTGCAGGAGAAGACTGCAAAACAAATATTCCGGGCATTTTTGCCGCAGGCGACTGCAGAACAAAGTCCGTTCGTCAGCTTACCACGGCCGCTGCAGACGGCGCAGTTGCCGCTCTTGCGTGAAAGGAGATCATTATTATGTTTAAAACACTTCAGAGACTTAAATTTGCCTACATTGCAATGTCTGTGGCGCTTTGTGCCACAGGTGTATGCCTGATAATATGGCCCGAACAGCTGAAAGTTCTGTTTTGCTATCTTATCGGCGCCCTTGCACTCATATTCGGTATAATTTCGATAGTAATATTTTTTGTACGCGATATCGGCATGCAAAGACCGGGCAACGGACTGATGATCGGTATGCTTGCATCGATATTCGGACTTATCCTGCTTTTGAAACCCGACAACGGGGCGGCGTTTTTCTCTATGCTCGTAGGAGTTTTTATCATTGTTGACAGCATAATAAAGATTCAGACATCGTTTGAGCTGAAAAATGTGGGTGCAAAATTCTGGTGGGTAAATCTTTTGATTTCCGTTGCCAGCACCGTTCTTGGAGTTTTGCTTGTTATAAATCCATACGGTGAGGGCAGCACATTGCTTCTTATTTTTATAGGTATATCTCTTGTTGCCGACTCGCTTGCAAATATTTTTACCGCAATTTTTGTATGGCGTATAGGCAAACGTATAAAAAAGGAAGAATCCATTGTGGTCGTTGAAGAATAAAAACAAAAACATTATTTTGATTTCCGAATCCTTTCCGCTTTCGGAAATCAAAATATATCAATGAGGAAATATGATAAATTTTGCTACTGTCGGAACAAGCTGGATAACCGAAGAATTCATCGCTGCCGGTAAAACGAACAGCGACTTCCGCCTTTATTCGGTATATTCGAGAAGCATTGAAAAAGCGGAGGCTTTTGCAGCAAAGCACTGCGCTGAAAAGTATACCGACAATTTCAAAAATATTCTTTCTGACGATAACATAAACGCCGTATATATAGCTTCTCCCAATTCTTTTCACGCTTCGCAGGCTATAGACGCCATGAATGCGGGAAAACATGTTCTTTGTGAAAAACCCGCGGCATCAAATCTTCGCGAACTCGATAAAATGCTTGAATGTGCCGAAAAAAACGGCGTGCTTTTTATGGAAGCATTTAAAAGTCTTCTGATGCCGGGATTTAAGGCATGTAAAGACAGTATCGCAAAAGCCGGGGTCATAAGGAGCGTTTACATCAATTTTTCCAAATATTCGTCCCGTTACGACGCTCATAAACGCGGAGAAAACGTTAACACGTTCAAGGCTGAGTTTTCAAACGGCGCAGTAATGGATCTCGGTGTTTACTGCCTTTGGCCAACGGTCGCTCTTTTTGGAATGCCTAAAGATGTAAAGGCATTCGGCATTACTGTTCCTGGCGGAGTAGACGGTGCAGGGGCGGCTTTGCTTTTATACGATACATTTACCGTAACATTGAATTACTCAAAAGTCGGCAACTCTTTCATTCCGTCTGAAATACAGGGCGAAGATGCCACCATATGCGTAGACAAGTTTAATATTCCCGAAAAAGTAACCGTTCGTTACAGAAACGGCACCATCGAGCCGGTTTTGTTTTCTCAAAGGCAGGACAGCATGTGCTATGAGACGGACGAGTTTATTGCGTGCATAAAAGCAGGAAAAAAGGAATCTGAAACAAACACACATCAGATGTCGAGAAACATTATGATACTTCTTGACGAAATACGCAAACAGACCGGCGTTGTATTTCCCGCAGATGATATGTAAAATCATTTTACTTTACATTTTCGGGATCTGTTTTCAGATTTTTTTTGCAAAAAGAGCTGTAAATCTTGACATTATAAAATCTATCTGATATACTTTATCCACCTGATACATTCGGAGGAATCAATGGCTATTTTTAAATATGACTATAATAAAGAAGGTCCGGGAGTAGATAAAAACGAAGCTCCCGATAACGCGTTCGTTCGATTTTTTAAAGTTATCTGGACGAAATTCGGGCAGCTTGTCATTCTCAATATCGTGTATCTTTTCGCATGTGCGCCAATAGTTACAATCGGTCCCGCAACAGCCGGTCTTACATACGTTCTTCGTAATTTTTCGCAGGGAAAACCCGTGTTTTTTATGTCCGATTTCCTCGAAAAATGCAAGGATCATTTTAAAACAGCCTTTTTTGTTACAATTATAGACGCCCTTGTCGCCGTGCTGATTTATCTTTCTTTTATGTTCTGGTCCGATCCTTCGATCAGCATTCCGTCGTTTTTCAGACCCGTTGCTCTTGTTGTAACTTTTCTGGTAGCTTATCTGCTTGTCTGCATGAACCTGTATATATTTCCGATGATGGTATCATTCGATCTGCCGCTCGGAAAACTGATAAAAAACAGTCTCATTCTTTCGATGTATAAAATCTGGCAAAATCTCGCAATGATCCTGTTTGCCCTCGCAATAGCTGTTTTATGCTTCGTTTTGGGACTTCTTGCCGTTCCGGTAATTCTGACGCTTGTTTTTTCCCTGATATGCCTTTTCAATAATTTTATGGTCTATCCTCTTCTTGTAAAATACGTTGCGGCGCCTTCTGAAAATAAAACGGATAAAGAAGAGGAAGAACAGGTCTTTCACGATGAAAGACGTATTAAATAAAGGTGATCAAAATGGATAAAAAAGCAAAGACGGACACGGATTACAGTCTTACCAAAAAGTCGTGTTACTATACCTATCTTGCAATGTCATCGGCGTTCAGTCTGCCGCCGATAATGTTTGTTACTTTTCACGAAATGTACGGTATTCCGTATACGCTTCTCGGAACTCTCGTGCTTGTGAATTTCATAACACAGCTTTCAATAGACCTTGTTTTCTCCTTCTTTTCCAAATATTTCAATATAAAACTTACCGTTCGCATAATGCCGATAATCTCTTCTGTCGGCATGTTTATTTATGCGGCGGTTCCTTTGCTTTTTCCCGACCATGCATATGCGGGACTTATAACCGGGACCGTTATCTTTTCCGTTGCCGCAGGACTTTCCGAAGTTCTTTTAAGCCCTACTATCGCCGCTCTTCCGTCGGATGATCCCGGGCGCGACATGAGCAGACTTCATTCTCTTTACGGTTGGGGCGTAGTAACGGTCGTTCTGGTGTCAACGGCAGTATTGACGGTGATCGGCAGAGAAAACTGGATGTATCTTACATTTTTCTGGGCTTTACTGCCTCTCGTAAGTTCCGTCCTTTTCAGTATTTCGCCTTTTCCGGAAATCGATCTGCGGCAGGAGCTTTCTCCCGATAAAACAAAAAAGAAGAATCTCGCTCTTGCGCTTTGCGTGCTCTGTATTTTTTTCGGAAGCGCCGCGGAAAACGTTATGACAAACTGGATTTCCGCATATCTTGAAAAAGCTGTCGGTCTGTCAAAAACATGGTGCGACCTTGTGGGGATCGCACTCTTTGCGATACTTCTCGGAACAGTCCGCACAATATATGCGAAAAAAGGGAAAGATATATTTCCCGTTCTTTTCTTTGGTATGATCGCCGCTGCGATATGCTATATCGTTGCAGGTCTGTCACCGTTCCCTGTTTTATCTCTTGCAGCCTGCGTTCTGACCGGAATTTTTACTTCCATGCTCTGGCCAGGAACTCTGATACTGATCGAAGAGCTGACACCGGGACCGGGTGTTGCTGCGTATGCTCTTCTTGCCGCAGGCGGAGATTTCGGAGCATCCGTTGCGCCGCAGCTTCTCGGTATTACTGTAGATAATGTTGCGGCAGGCGAATGGGCTTCCAGAACGGGCGAGGCGCTTTCTATGACGGCAGAGCAAATAGGAATGAAAACGGGAATACTTACCGCTGCGATTTATCCTGTTCTCGGTGCGGCAGTCGTATTTATTATAGGACGTTTTTTCTCACGGAGCATTATACTGAAAAAGCATATAGGCAAATAATAAAATCACAGCTGCATGGAAGATTTACATAAAAACCGTTAGCGAAAAAACAGGAGAAAATCATGAACAGAAAAGATATCCCTGAAATAGCAAAAACCCACTCGATAAAACGTGAGATCGCCTCACCCGATTTTTTCGAAGGAGCAATTATGGGTAACGGCAATCTCGGCGTTGTAGCATGCGCACGCCCCGATGCGATCGTTCTTTATCTCGGTCATAACGATATATGGGATATCCGTATAGAAGAGGGGCATAAAAACAGCATAGGCACTTTTGAAGAAGTATGGAAAAAAATACTTGATACTCCGGGTGATGTTCACAACGCTCAGTGGTATAACGATTATGTTAAAGCGGTGACATCCTCTTACAGTCAATATGTTTATCCTCGTCCTTACCCGGCTTCTGCCGTATATTTCTTTTTTGACAGAAAAGAGTATGAAGTTACAGGACATACGCTTGATATTTCAAACGGACTTTTAACCGTAAATATACAGGATAGCAGCGGGAAAAACTGTTTTGTCAAAGTTGTTCTCTCTATGCAAAAAGACGCCGTATATGTTCGAACAGAAGACAGCAACGGCAAGCCTGCAAACATCTTTTACCGTATGAAAATAGCTCCGCATACCCCCGACAAAGGTATACCGGATTACAAAACATTAGAAAACGGATTTATTCAGCTTCTTCCGTATAACGGATATGAAGGCGTTCCGCGCCCCGAAATCGATAAAGGGTTCTCTGTTTTGTATAAAACTGACGGCAATGCAAAAAGATCCGGCATCGACTTTGAAATAAACGATATCAGCCAGGCTGAAATACTTGTGACCGAAGGGTTTTACACCGATGTTGAAAAAGTGACCGATACCGACGGTCTTTCGTTTGACGATGTCAGAAAAAACACGGAAAAAGTATGGACAGATTACTGGATGAAATCAGGTATAAAAACGGACGATTTCTTCCTTGATCATATATGGTATACTAACACGTATTTCCTTCGCTGTGTTCTCAGCGAAAACTCACGCTGCCCGGGACTTTTCGGAAACTGGATGTATGGCAATATAGGCACGGCATGGCACGGCGATTATCACATGAATTATAATACGCAACAGCCTTTCTGGGGGCTTATGGCTGCAAACAGACAGGAACTTCATATGCCGTATCTGCGCATGGTTGAAAACTTCATGCCCGTATCAACTTCATGGGCGCGTGATTTTTATAACCTTGACGGCGCCTGCTTCCCGCACTCGGCTTACCCCGTGCCTATGACTGTAATACCGTATCCCTCTCCGGACTGGGGCTGGGAAATACTCGAAACTCCGTGGACTGTTCAGAGCCTCTGGTGGCATTATACATATACCGGAGACGTTGAACTGCTCAAAAACCGTTTATTTCCGCCTATCAAAGCCGCAACAGCTTTTCTTGCGGGGTATATGACAAGAGAAGGCGCAAATCCGGAAAAAGATGATAAATACCACCTTTTCCCGACGATCGTTCCCGAAAAATACGGTTTGAGCGAAGGATTCAGGTATAATCTTGACGGCGCCGTCGATTTAACGTTTACTAAATTTGTTTTTAATGCCTATATTGAAGCGGTGGAGATACTGAAGCTCGGTTCAGAGGAAAAATCACTTGCAGAAACAGTGAAAAAAATACTTTCCGCATTCCCCGAATATCCCGTTGCCCGATCAAAGTGGGGCGATGTGTATGTCAGCGTTGCAAATGAAGACCCTGACAATGTCATATACAACTGCCCTGCAAATATTATGCAGATATTTCCCGGCGAGGATATCGATGAGCGGCATGGCAGCGAAAAAGAAATTGAAATCGCAAAAAATTCATGGCTGCATCACTATAACGAGGGTGGAAACGATCTTGTTTTTTATCATCTTATAGGGGCGCGTCTCGGTCTTATTGATATCGAAAAATTCAAACGTCATGTTCGCTATTGTCTTATGCAGAACGAAACGGCAGCAGACCGCGTTACTCTTACAGGCGGCAGATACAGCTTCAACTGCGATTTTGATTTTATGTCCCGTATGGGTATCTGGGTAGAAAACTTCTCTCTTCATGCAGTCGTCGCCGAGTGTTTGATCAGAGGGCACAGAGACGTTATCGAGCTTTTTCCGAACTGGGATAAGAGCAAGCCCGCTCAGTTTTGCTCATTCAGAACAAAAGGCGCATTCCTTGTTGATGCCGAATGTAAAGACGGAATCGTTTCATATGTCCGCATAACCGCTGAAAAAGGCGGTGTTGCCAGAATCAGAAATCCGTGGAGCTCCGCAAAAGACGAAAACGGAAACATATTTTCTGACGAGGTAATAACCGTTTTGCTTGATAAAGGCGAAACCGTTTCTCTTAAACAGGGATGACATATTTCCGGACAAACAGACTGTGATAATATCTCCTCTCACCTAATTTGTGAGAGGAGATATTGCGTTATTTTTGAACTGCAATAAATGCGCTGCAGCGGCAATTCCGTTACGGGCAGACAGATCCTTAAAATCGGAACGGAACATGTTTATTTTTGTTTTACTGCTTGAAAAATAAAAAATATATGGTATAATACTATTAGGAATATTTCTGATAATAAACAATATAACTTATAATTAATTGCGATTTATATTATGAAGAAAAAACTGATTTGTGTTTTCTTTTTACTGTTCGCGCTGATTTTTCAGATCAGCGCAGCAGCAAAGGTCACATCACTTCCCGATATCAGCTATTTCCCGTCTGTTACGGTTTCATATACCCTTGACGGACAGAACGTAATTGACGGCACTCCGGATACGGGATGCAAAGCCGTATTTGTTGCGGACCCGGATACGGGCAAGATTTATTACGAAAAAAATGCTTACGCAAAAATGTATCCGGCAAGCACAACTAAAATTCTTACCGCTCTGCTTGTTATTGAAAACTGCTCTCTGTCAGAAACCGCTCAGGTTTCAAAACGCGCTCTTGACCTCGTTCCGTCAGGGTATTCAAACGCAAAAATGTGTGATGGCGAGGTTTTTGATATAGAAACTCTTCTTTATGCGCTGCTTATTCCCAGCGCAAACGAAGCGGCAAACGTCCTTGCAGAGTATGTTGGCGGAAGTGTTGAGGCGTTCGCGGAAATGTGCAATGCGCGTGCAAAGGAACTCGGCTGTGATAATCTTCATTTTGTAAATCCGAACGGTGTACACAACGAAGATCATTACTGCTCTGCATACGATCTGTATCTAATCGCAAAAGAATGCTTTAAACATGAGATTTTCAGAAAAATTGTCAGCACAAAATCATTTTCCCTTCCCGCGACCGATATATACCGTGAAAACGACAGGTTTTTTTATAACACAAACGAGCTTTTGCAGCGTGGAACATATTATTATGAATACTGCACGGGAATAAAAACAGGCAGAACAAATCCCGCAGGCGAATGCCTGGTCGGAGCCGCATCAAAAAACGGACTTGATATCATCTCTGTAGTTCTCGGCGGCAAAAGTGAAAACAGCAGGGGACTTAACGACAGATTTTATGATACTAAAAACCTTTTTGAGTTTGTTTACAAAAACTATTCCGAAAAAACAATCGCACAAAACGGAGATTCGTTTTTTACCGCAGATGTTTTTGATGCCACTGAAGATACAAGATCATTAGATCTTGTTATCGCATGCGATGTTGCGGCTCTTGTTCCCGATTCTCTTAATGCAGAAGACATTGCGTTTTCCATTTCCCTCAAAAAAGAAATTGCCGCGCCGATATATAAGGGTCAGATACTCGGAGAAATTACTTTTTATGCAGACGGCGCCGTATGCAAAACAGACCTTATTGCGGCGCACGGCGTAAAACAAAAAAACCGTAAACATAACCGTTTACTTTTCGAAACCGATTATCTTATGCAATAAAAGCATGGTTGATTCGGATATAACATTTCGGAATGCGACTATAAACTGTAATATCTTTCCTTAAATTACAATTTCAATAAAGGCGGAACAAAATTACGTCTTTATTCGTCTTATATGGCAGAACGAAAATTAAGGAGAATAATGTAATGAAGAAACTGACAGTAAAATCTCTCTGTATTCTTATTATTGCCGTAATGCTTCTCTCGGGATGCGGAAAAACCGAAAACAGCGGCAACATGCCCTTAGAAGACAAGGACGAAAACGCGACAGGTTTAGAGTACGGAATGTCTTTTTATGAACCTGCGGTAAACATGTCGTTTGCGGTTGACGGAGCTCCCGCCATGCCGGAAGTCGAATCGGATTTTCCGGAATTTAACACCGAGGAATATTCGTATCAAAAAGAGAATTCCTTCATTTCGGTTTTGTCCAATCCGTTTTCAACTTTTGCGGCAGACGTTGATACGGCATCATATTCAAACCTGCGCAGACAGGTTTTGAAAAACGAATACGTCGATCCCGATTCGGTCCGTGTAGAAGAACTGATAAATTATTTCCGTTACAGTTATCCTCAGCCCTCTGCGGACGAACCATTCGGCGTTTACACTGAAATCACGGCTTGTCCGTGGAACGAAAAAACAAATCTCCTGAGGATCGGCCTTCAGGCAAAAGACCTTGACAGGGGAGCGATGCCAAAATCCAACCTTGTCTTTTTGATCGATGTTTCAGGCTCGATGGACTTTAAAAACAAGCTTCCGCTTGTTCAGCGTTCGTTTATGACGCTTGTTGAAAATCTTGACGAGAACGATACAGTTTCCATCGTTACTTATTCGTCGGGAGAAAAAACAATACTCGACGGCGTAAAAGCTTCGGAAAAACAGGA
>JAEEJJ010000083.1 GCA_016281805.1 Clostridiales bacterium | reverse complement strand
TTACGGCATACTCATACGCTCGAACAATACGGAGGGACAAATGGGTCTTTTTAATATTTTTGCGTCATACAGTCAGCGTGAGCTGAAAAAAATAAACGCTCGCATAGCTAAAATCAACGAGCTTGAACCTTCGTTCAAGGCGCTTTCGGATGATGAGCTGAGAGCGAAAACGGACGAGTTCAAGGCTCGTCTTGCAAACGGAGAAACGCTTGACGATATACATTGTGAAGCATTCGCAGCGGTAAGAGAGGCTGCGGTAAGGGTAATAGGTCAGAGAGCGTTCGATACTCAGCTTATAGGCGGCACAGTTCTTCATCAGGGCAGAATAGCCGAAATGAAAACGGGCGAAGGCAAAACTCTTGCCGCCGTCTTTCCTTCATATCTGAATGCGCTTACGGGCAAAGGCGTCCATGTTGTTACCGTAAACGATTATCTTGCGCGCCGCGACAGCGAGTGGATGGGCAAGATACACCGCTTTATGGGGCTTTCAGTCGGTCTGATCGCTCACGAGGTCGAGCCGAAGGACAGAAAAGAGGCGTATCTTTGCGATATCACATACGGCACAAACAACGAGTTCGGCTTTGACTATCTGCGTGACAATATGGTGCTTTACAAAGAAGAAATGGTTCAGCGCGGACATAATTTCGCGATAGTGGACGAGGTCGACTCGATCCTCATCGACGAGGCGAGAACGCCGCTTATCATTTCGGGTCACGGCGAAGAAAGCGGAGAGATGTATCAGAAAGCATCGGCATTCGTTTCAAGACTGCGTCCTTTCAAGATAAAAGAAATGGAATCGAAAGAAAGCTACGACGACGTTGACGCGGACTATATCGTTGAAGAAAAGCATAAAAACGCGGTTCTCACAAACAGCGGTATGGAAAAGGCTCAGAGGGTTTTCGGCGTTGAAAACTGGGCGGACCCCGACAACGTTGAAATACAGCATTTCGTTAATCAGGCGCTCAAGGCGTGGGGAACTATGCAGAGAGACGTTGACTATGTTGTAAAAGACGGCGAGGTTATTATAGTTGACGAGTTTACCGGAAGACTTATGTACGGCCGCCGCTACTCAAACGGTCTTCATCAGTCTATCGAGGCAAAAGAGGGCGTAAAGATAGAAAACGAATCGAAAACTCTTGCCACGATAACGTTTCAGAACTATTTCAGAATTTATTCGAAGCTTTCGGGCATGACCGGTACTGCGCTTACCGAGGAGCAGGAATTCAACGATATTTATCATCTTGACGTTATAGAAATACCCACAAATCTGCCGATGATAAGAAAAGACCATAACGATCAGATATACAAAACCGAGGCGGGCAAATATGCGGCGGTAATACGCCAGATAAAAGAGTGCCACGAGAAGGGACAGCCCGTGCTTGTGGGCACGATCACGATAGAAAAATCCGAACTTCTGAGCAAGCTCCTCAAACGCGAAGGTATCCCGCATAATGTTCTCAACGCGAAATTCCACGACAAAGAGGCTATGATAGTAGCTCAGGCGGGCAAAAAAGGCGCCGTTACCATTTCAACGAATATGGCAGGACGAGGCACCGATATCATTCTGGGCGGCAACGCCGAATATATGGCGAAAGCGCAGATGGCGAAAGAGGGCATAGACCACGAATATATTGCCGCATCGACCGGTTTTTCAGAAACAACAGACGAAAATATTATTGCGGCGAAAAACAGATACGCCGAGCTTTACGCGCAGTTCCGTCCCGAAACCGAAAAAGAGGCGGAAGAGGTAAAGGCGGCGGGCGGACTTTTCATTATAGGTACGGAACGCCACGAATCGAGGCGTATAGACAATCAGCTGCGCGGACGTGCCGGCAGACAGGGCGACGTGGGCGAAAGCAGATTTTATCTTTCGCTTGAAGACGACCTTATGCGGCTTTTCGGAGGCGAAAGGGTAGCAACGATAGCCGAAATGCTGAATATCCCCGAAGATCAGCCGATAGACGCGAAAATTCTTTCAAACACGATCGAAAATGCGCAGAAAAAAGTTGAAAGCGTAAACTTCCAGCGCAGAAAACGCACTCTCGAATACGACGATGTTATAAACCAGCAAAGAACCATTATTTACGATCAGCGCAGAAAAGTGCTTGACGGCGAGGATCTCCGCTCGTATATCTTAAAGATGGGCGAAGATATAATTCAGAACGCCGCGCAGCAGTGTCTTGCCGCAGAGGTTGCCGACAACTGGGATCTTGAGGGACTTCACGAGCGTTTTGACGGCATGCTGCTCACAAAAAACGATCTTTCGTTTACTTCAGCCGATTTTGACAGACTTAAAAAACAGGATATTATTTCACTGCTTGAAGAAAGACTGAACGAGGCGTATACAAGAAGCGAAACGGAAAACACTCCCGAAAAAATGCGCGATATCGAGCGTTTTGTGCTCCTTCGCACCGTTGACAGATACTGGATGGATCATCTTGACGCTATGGACGACCTTCGCCAGGGTGTTGCTTTGCGTTCTTACGGCAACAGAAATCCGCTGACGGAATATAAATTTGAAAGCTTTGATATGTTTGACGAAATGGTAAATCAGATCAAGTTTGATACCGTTCGCGACTGTCTGAGGCTGCGCCTTGTGAAAAAGGAGATAAAACGCGAGCGTGTGGCAACGATAGACGAAGCGAAAAACGTTAACGCAGGCGGCGAAAAACCAAAGCCGATCATTAAAAAAGCGTCAGAAAAAGTAGGCAGAAACGATCCGTGTCCGTGCGGAAGCGGAAAAAAATATAAAAACTGCCACGGAAAGAACGCATAGCATGATAAAAAATCTGATTTTCGATATGGGCAACGTCGTTTTAGATTACACCCCGAGACGGATCGCCTCGTTTTTTACGTCTGACCCCGAGGAGCTTGATTTTCTTTGCAGAGAGGTTTTCTCAAACAAAGAATGGGTGTCGCTTGATAAGGGCGTTATGACCGAAGAGCAGGCGATCGAAAGCATCTGTTCGCGTGTGCCAAAAAGATATCACGAGCTTTGCAAAACGGTCATGAACGGCTGGGAAGATCATTTTCTGCCGGTCGAAGGCACGTATGAGCAGATACTTTTGCTCAAAAATCGCGGTTACAAGCTTTATATGCTCACAAACGCGTCGCAGAAAATATATAAATACAGAAAAAACAGCCCCGCTTTCGATCTTATGGACGGTATGTTCGTTTCATCCGATGTGCATATGCTCAAACCCGAGCCGGGAATATATCTTTGCATGCTCGAAAAATTCGGTCTTAAAGCCGAAGAGTGCCTGTTTTTTGACGACGTTGAGGTGAATGTTGAAGCGGCGCAGAAGCTCGGCATATACGGTCACGTTTTCACAAAAGGACCCGACGAAATAATAAAAACCGTTGAAGAATACGAAAACAGAATGCGCAATGAATAAAGAATATATAATCGAAAAATTTCGCGAAGCCGGTTTTGAGATAAGCGAAAAAAAAGCTCAAATGTTTGCGGAATACTGCGAGCTGCTTGCTGAATGGTCGAAAAAAATGAATCTTACCGCCGTAAAGGAAGAAAAGGAGATCGTTTCAAGACATTTTACAGACAGTCTTTTGCCGCTTAAAACAGATTTTATCAGAGAAGGCGCAAAATGCGCCGACGTCGGAACAGGCGCGGGCTTTCCCGGCGTTCCCATAGCGATTATGAGGGATGATATAGAAATGACGCTTATGGATTCCTTGCAAAAACGCCTGACTTTTCTTGACGCCGTTATCCGGAAGCTCGGTCTTGAAAACTGCAAAACAGTTCACTCGCGCGCCGAAGACGCCGCAAGAGGAGATATGCGTGAAAATTTCGACGTTGTTTTTTCCCGCGCCGTAGCAAAAACGAATGTTCTTGCCGAATTCTGCCTTCCGCTTGTGCGGGAGGGCGGATATATGCTCGCGCTGAAATCAGTAACGGCAAAAACGGAGCTTGAAGAGGCGGAAAAAGCGATCGCCGTTCTGGGCGGCGGCGATGCGGAAATATTCGGCACAGACGAGCGAAACATTGTGATTATAAAAAAACTTTCTCCCACGCCTGCAAAATATCCGAGACAGTCAGGTAAAGCAGCAGGAGATCCGATAAAATAAGCAGCGAAAAGTCCGCAGAAAGAGATATAATCAATCTTTTTATGCGGACTTGACATTTGTTTTTTTTTTGATATAATAAAAATGATAAAAGTATAAAAGGAGGGCTCTGAGTGAAATACAGGCTTTTTGGCGTTATTATGGCAGTTTTTGCGGTATTGTTTGCTGTTTCGGCATGTCAAAATCATTCACCCGAAAATCCCGTTTCGGAACAGGCAGACGGGGACGAAGAAATATATGAAGAATTCTATTCTTCATGGCTTACCGATGAAATAGTTGCGCGGTGCCCCGACGCAAGAGCATTTATTGATTTATATCTCAGAGCTTTGCGCGAAGGCGATGCAGATTCCGTAAACTTTTTATTCAGAAAAAAACGATTTGATACGCTTGAGGCAGATCCTGTCCTTGAAACCGACCCGTATTCCATAATTGACGGAATAACAAGGGTAATTGAAACGGAAGACGGCTTTATTGTTTCGCAGGCGGTAAAAGACAGCGACGTATATTTTGTCCGGGAGGGCAGCTGCATAGGATATACCTGTTATGTCCGAAAGACGGGGAACCGTTTCGTTATGGTTGCAACGGCAAAATACGCATTTGAGTTTGCGGAATGCACGGCGGAAGACTACAGTCTTTTCCCGTATACGGAAGACTTTCGTATAGTCCCCGATGAAAAAACGCTGAACGGAAGCTTTTCGGAGGAACTTCTCATCGATCTTATAACCTCGGCGCTTAAAAAAGGTGATTTTTTTACGCTTGATACACTTTGCAAAGATATGTCTTTTGATGCGGCTAAGCCTGCGGAGGGTGAACCTGCAGTGGTAAACCGCGCTCCTTTCGGCTATGCAGGACCTGCAGCGGACGTTGTTTGCAAAAAGGAAAGCGAAACGACCGCTAAATTCGAGATAAAAACGCCTGACGGCAATACAGTAAATCTTACCGCCACACTTAAAAAGGACGGCGACGGATACTGCCTTTCCACTCTCACGGCGGAATAATATTCCTGAAAAAATAAACCGGGAAAACCGATTTCGGCTTCCCGGTCATTTTTTTTTCGTTTTTCAGTCTATCATTTTAGTGTCAATATGTTCTTTGATAAGGGAGATGAAGTCGGGGATAGTCATTGAGCCTTTGTCGCCGTCTTTTCTTACGCGGACGGAGACTGTGCCGTCTTCCTGTTCCTTATCGCCCGTAACGAGCATGAACGGAACCTTTTCCATCTGCGCTTCGCGGATCTTGTAGCCTACTTTTTCGCTTCTTTCGTCTACTTCGACCCTTATGCCGCATTCTTCGAGCTTTTTGCATACCTCGTTTGCGTAAGGCTGATGTCTGTCTGCGATAGGAATGATCTTGACCTGAACGGGAGCGAGCCACGTCGGGAACGCACCCATCGTTTCTTCGATGAGATATGCCATAAAGCGGTCAAGAGAGCCGAGTATCGCGCGGTGGATAACAACGGGCGTATGCTCCGCGCCGTCCTTATCAACGTATGTGAGGTTGAATTTTGCGGGCAGGCAGAAGTCGAGCTGGCAGGTGGAAAGCGTGATCTCCGCGCCTACTGCGGGCATGACCTGAACGTCGAGCTTCGGTCCGTAAAACGCCGCTTCGCCGATCTCTTCGGTGTAGTTGAGCCCGAGCTGATCGAGAACCTGACGCAGAGCGTTTTCCGCGGTGTTCCACATTTCGTCGGCATCGTGATATTTTTTCTTGTCTTCGGGATCGCGCATCGAAGGGACCATTCTTTAATCCTTGATGCCTAAATCGCGGTAT
>JAEEJJ010000082.1 GCA_016281805.1 Clostridiales bacterium | reverse complement strand
CTTCGTACGGCGCTTGGTAGCTTTTCAGATACAGCTGATCTCAGCTGAATTAACTGCTCCGCTTGCTCGATTTAAAATCGGAGAAAATATCGCGCGGGTCGGTTCCCGTGCAATTCTAATACGCCACGCAGAACACTGTCCTACGCGACTGCATATTATTATACTCATTTTTTCGGGTTTGTCAATAGGTTCAGCCGTTTTTACTGTCGGTCGTGAGCGACTCCTGAAGAGAAAATGAGGAAAAATTCGCTTTTGAAGGATGTTGACAGGAAAATACAGATCAAAAATGCCGCAGGGATTTCTTTTTGAGGTAAATACTATTCTTCGTTGCAACGGCAACTGCCGGTTCAAGCACCTGCTCTCCCTTATGGGCAGAAACCGCGACAATCTGAGCGACACCTTCACCGAACAGCAGAAAGAATTGCTCGAAAAGTATGACGAGGCGGTCAACGAAATGCACTCCCTCGACGAAGAGGCAGCTTTCCATTGCGGCTTCTCCTTAGGCGTTCGGCTTGTGATGGAATGCATATCAATTCAACTTACAGAAGAAGACTAAAAACAAAAAGCGGAGCTGCGGCTCCGCTCCTTTGTTTTTTCGATACCGTTGTTATTTGTTTCCTATACGATTTCTAATGTCGTTCAGCCATTCTCCTTTATATTTGAAAAAACGCGGCCCGGCTAACGGCTTCTTTCCTGTAAAGTATTGTGCTAAAGCAGTAAGTGACCATGTTTCGCCCTGGTACGCAACGTGTTTATCATCGACTACCGTGCAGACCGTACCGTCATTATCATTTCCATTGCAAGAAAACACAATTTGCTCCCCAACAGCAATATTGCACGTGGAAAACGCAAACGGTGCAAGGCGCTCCTGATGCGCTTCGCTTATTTCTTTTGCGGTTTCTTCTTCTTTTTGTTCTTCTGCGGTGGCTTTCCACTTTTTCAGTCGATGTTTAAAACCGTTAATTTCAGCGATCGCATCGAGAATGTCATAGGCGTCTTCCGGCGTCATTGCGTAAAACTCGCGGATGCGCTTCTTGCCGTTGATTTCTTCAGTAGAGCGAAGCTCCGGATTCACCTTGTCCAAAATGGAATGCAGTTTTTTGTCGGAAAGCTCCGAATCCACTTCATATGTAGCGTAAATGCGGAACGCAAACGGCACCGCCGAACTGCGATTCAGCTCGTCAAGTCGCTGCTTCACATCTTTTGCGTACCCGATTTTTACATATTCCGGAAATGACGGGTTTGTCATGATGTAGATATATCCGATGCTCATTTTCTATTCCTCCATATGACCCGCTGAGGGATCCATATAATCTAATATCTGCTCATTCAGCTTTTTTCTGACGTCTCTCCAATTTGGCATATATCTGTCGATAATCTCAACAAAAGCCGCATTGTGGTTCCGCTCTTTTAAGTGCGCTAACTCGTGCAGAATAACATACTCTAAACAATCGATTGGCTTTTTCGCCAATTGAAGGTTTAACCATATCTTTTTACTCTGCACATTACAAGTTCCCCAGCGTGTTGTCATATATTTCGTTTGCCACGAATCCGCATAAATACCGGTTGTCTTTTCCCATTTTGGCAGTAGTCGTTCCACTTCTTTTTTCAATGTGGCACGATACCATTCATTGACGTAGTTTTCTCTTTGCTGAACTGTGCTTTCTTTACGAACGGTCAATATCGCCTTATCACCCTCAATCATCAAAGAGTTGCCTTTGTTACTGTGATTGACAAGCAGATAATACTGAACGCCCCAAAGAAAGAATGCTTCGCCGGAAACATATTCACGTTTTGTTTGCCGTTGCTGGGACGAAAATCGCTCCTGCTGCCGCTTGATCCAACCGATTTTTGTACGGATGAACATTTCAACGCTTTCGTCGCTCAGATTCAGCGGAGCCGAAACCTCAACGTGACCGTCCGGCGGTTTTACGTAGAGATGCATATTCTTTATCGGTTTCCTAATGATTCTTATAGGAATCCCGTTTATTATGACGTTCATCAATACTCCTCTTGATTTTTAATGATCGTAAATACTCGCTCAACTTCATCCTTATCGTTAAGGATTTTATAGAGTTCCCGTTTGATTCGCCGTTCTTTTACAGGATCATTACGGAAACGGTCCATTTTTGAACGCAGTACCGCCTCGTGAAGTGCAATCGCGCGGGATTCATCACATCCGGTATTATCGTACAGTGCGCGCAGAGCGGCACTTTTTCTTATCTTTTCAGGATATCGTTCGTTTTCTTCCGGATTTGTAACGTTGCGCGCAAGATCAATATACTTTTGCAAGAGTTCTGCATATGATATTACGCCGCGTCGCCTTTCCAGAATCAACTGCTCCAGAACTGACGACATTTTGTTGTAGTACATTGGGTTGATGACAATTCGTTCAACGACTTTTTTGCGGATATTATTCTCTATAGCTTCCGCGGCGCTCTCCTGCTCAGACGTTTTACCCTTATCTTCGCTTTCCATCTTTTCTTTCTGCGCAAGGATAAAATCAAGCAGCGTGAAGTCGTCAAACTCGCCGATCACTTTGGAGTCTTCTGCAACGATATAATTATCGATCAAATATCTCATCCCGGGCTCGTATGCTTTCAGATCAATAAAATCGCCACTTGCTCTTCCGATAGTAGCTTTCAGCGCAACGTATAAATTGACCTTTTTATCAAACCGAGCTTGCTCGGAGGCGGGATAACCAAGATCATCCATAACAGGCTTTACTTCGGCGTATGCACGAATCAGAGCGTTGACCAACCGATACATTTTCTCACGAAGACGGGCAAACGCTTCGTCGTTGTTCACGTCGACGCCGTTTTCGCCACAGAAATAATGGAGATAATTCAGCTCTTCGCGAGGCAATTCAACACCTTCACAAAGCTCATCAAGTTCATCGAGCAGTTTTTCAAAGCGTTTCTTTGCTTCATCTCTTCTGTCTTTCAACAGGCCGTCAACATCTTCGTCGTCATAAGCTTCAAATGCACCGGATGTGTACTTTTCCATCGCTTCGGTTAAATCCCCGAACAGCTGCTTATAATCGACTATGTAGCCAAAGTCCTTGCTGTCATCATCCAGTCTGTTTACGCGACAAATCGCCTGAAACAGGCCGTGATCGTGCATACTCTTGTCTATATAAAGATAAGTGCAAGGCGGCGCGTCAAATCCGGTGAGAAGCTTGTCCACAACAATTAACAGCTTCATATTGTTGGGCTCTTCAACGAATTTGCGCTTTGCCTCTGTTTCAAACTCTTCAACCTGTTTTGCAATACCGGATCTATCCGCGGTTGCCTCGGGATCGATCCCGATCATACGAAGATAGGTATTATACTTCTCAAACGCCTCCGTTTCTTCTTCCTCACTGACCGTCTCGGTACGCAGATCCCCAATATTCGGGTCGTATGACGAAATGATCGCGCATTTCTTGAAACCGCGCTGCTGGAAAAGCTCGTAGTATTTACAGGCTGAATAAATGGAATCCGCAACAAGAATCGCATTGCCGCTGCCGTCAGCCAAACGCGCCTTAATCTCAAAATCAAAGATAATATCGTTGACGATCTTCTCAAGCCGGTCGCGGGAACTGTACACCTTTTGCATATTGCCCCAGACCTGTTTGAGGCGGGCTTTTGCGCGAGGCATCAATCCCCGCGTTTTAGCGTCAAACCAGGCGTCGATCTTTTCCTGTGACGTGATATCCTGAGGAATATCGCGGTATTCATAACGCAAGTCAAGTATGACGCCATCCTCTACGCCTTCGTTGAATTTATAGGTGTGAATATACTTACCGAAAACCTCGATGCTGGTCGCTTTGTCCTTTTTCATAAGCGGCGTACCGGTGAAACCGACAAATACCGCATTGGGAATAATGGTCTTCATGGCCAAATGCAGTTTACCGGATTGCGTACGGTGGCATTCATCCACGAAAACGAAAATATCGTCTTTTGCTTTGAAGTCTTTTGGCAACGACGCTTTCAGATCTTCGACATATCGCTCATAGTCCTTTTCTGTTGCTTCGCCGCCGCGCTTGCCGAATTTGTGAATCAGAGAGCAAAGCAGTCGGTCTTCCGGCAAATTCAGGCGAGTCAAAAGATCTTTTCCGCTCTTTGTTCGGACGATCTTTTCATTAACTCCTAAAAAGTTCTTTTCGATCTGGTCGTCGAGCTCGTCGCGATCGGTTACGATCAGAACGCGAGCGGTCGGAATAGTAGACAACAGCCACTTGGATAGCCAGATCATCGTCAGCGACTTGCCGCTGCCCTGCGTGTGCCAGATGATACCGCCCTTGCCGGCAAGAAGCCGCTTCTGAGCGCGCATAATGCCGTAATACTGATTATAACGGCAAACTTTTTTGATTCCGCGATCAAATATGATAAAGTTGTGGAGCAGATTCAGCAGGCGGGTTTTCTGGAACATGGCGTAAAGAGCCGAATCCAATTTGTTTTCGATCGTGTCGCAGATTTCTTCTATACGAACGTCGTTCTCATCCCGCTCGTCGGGGAACTCGGTAAACCCGTCTTTCTTCCATTCCAGATAGTATTTCTCCGGCGTTTTGATCGTGCCGTAGCGCAATCCTTCGGTGTCGTTGCCTGCCATACAGAGCTGGATCGTCGTGAAAAACGGCTCGATAAACATTTCGCGCTGATTGGTCAGATTTTGGCGAATACCATCGGAGACCGACACCGTGCTCTTTTTCAGCTCGATCACGGCAACAGCGATCCCGTTGACGTAGATCACAAGGTCCGGGCGTTTTTCGTTGTTGGCAACGACCGTCACCTCTTCGGATATTTCAAAATCGTTTTTGCCGGACTCGTCCCAGTTGATGAAATAGACCGTCGTTTCGGTATCGTCAGGCGATTCTTTGACTTTTGCGCCGTATTTCAGAAGATCGTAAACCTCTTTATTGGCAGCGTAAAGCCCGTGCTGTAAATTGTTTGCGGCGCTGATAAGCGCATCAACCGCGCGCGAAGCGATCCCGTCGGAATAGCCGCGCGAAGCAAGACACGCTTTCAGCTTGGCTTCGTCGATGTTGCGATTTTCCTGATCACGCAAATCACCTATGTAACGATATTTCAGTTTTTCATGGAAGAACTTGATAACTCGCGATTGAGTAATGATCTCTGGTTTTCCAATGTTATTCATAACTTAATATGCTCCTTATGTGAAAAGCACTTTGCGAAGTTCATCATCCGTAATTGCTCTTTTTTCACTAACTACTTTTTCTAATATTCTTATGCTATGAGCTTCTTTGACTCTTGCAGCATTAAAGGCAGTATCGTTTTTCTTATTACCCAAATTCATGTAAGTGATTATACATTCAAGCACTTCATCAATATAATAATGCAAGTTTTCTGTAATGAACTCGAGATAGGGCATACTATTACCGTCATGTACTATCATACATCTATTTCTATATATTCTCATTATTTGCCATCTTAATCTGTTGGAATGCCTTATCAAGTCTTGGTGAATGAGTTTTGCATCTGTAAACAACTCAGAATAGAAATCAAGTTTGTATCTTTCAAGAGGGAATCGCTCAAGTTTTTCCTTTATTTGTACCAGCAAGGAATTATTATCTTTTAAAATATACAATAGCTTTTCAGTAGCAGAATCGCCTCTTGGCTCCGCATTTATGATGGCATTAATACCTCTGGTTATTTTAATCTGCTGGTACAGGTTTTCGAAAAGTCTTCTATAATAGTTGCTATTCAGCACTGAAATAACCGCGTTTGACACATAGTTAACACGATTCATAAAGTTCTGTTTGGTTTCGATAAGCAATTCAAAAATCGACCACAAAGACAATAGCTGAGATTGAACATCTGATAACCCGAGCGCGTTGTTATGTAATTCAAATGCACTCAATAAATTAGCGTTTAATCCTGCGCTTGCAACTGTTTTTAAGACCTTATCTCTTTCTTCTTTTCGTTTTGTTGGTAATTTCTTTAACAAATTACGCTTATCGTTAATTAGTTTATAAGTTTTTGATGATTCCTTTCTTACCAACCCATTATCCAAAAGTGATATTTCGCTACTATGCAAAGTGGCATTATAAATACTAATAATTGCTGAAAAATATTCTTTGGCCTGAAACAATGCAGAAACAGGATCAATAGCAATTGTTGTCGATTCCACAACATATTTTGAACTAAGTTTCTCATTTTCATATTGTGATGATTCTCTAATTTTCTTTATAACACCATTCAATTCTTTATATACATCATCGCTTATCCCAAAAACAACAACGTATTTTTCATTATTTGGAATTACCGAGAGAAGAAAATCAATAATATACTTTTTCCCGTTATCAACACCCTTGTTAGTAAACAAATCGTTTTGCACTCTATTGAACAAATGCTGTTTGCTTAATCCAAGATTAATGAGTTCGCAAATATACTCTCTTACGCAAAAATACAAAACCCTCTTTTCGCTTATTGAAAATGTTGGCGCATCTAAAAGTGTATTTATTTGATCAACAATGCTTTTGCAATATGAATTGCTTGAGCTAAAGAAATCATCAATTTGTTTTGCAATAGAATAATAGTAATCCGTTTTCTTTTCTTGACTAACATTTTTATCTGTCGATACATTAAAAAATCTACCCTGATTATTCTTAAAGAAGAATAAATCATTAGAAATCCCCGTTGGCAACCAAGGCGAACTTTGAATAATGTACTCCAATTCCTCATTAAGAGGGATCATATTGCCATCCTGCATTATGCCCTCTTTTACAAGTAAATACGTAGCAATATAATCCTTGCAGAAAAAGTGTAGATTCAAAGATGGTACTTTATTAGAATCAAATGAATAGTCAAATAAACATTCATTAAATGTGTCTGCAATGAACTGTGCTTTTTCTCCGATAATACTATCTGTCCATGTAATTCTTGCCATTTTCCAATCTCCTTTACACCAATCGAATCCTACCGGTGAGCAGTTCGCTCATCATTCCGGACTTAAGTTTTCTGAACTTTTGCAATTCTCTTTCTTTTTCCACAATTTCATTTTCAATATCTGATAAAATAGAGGCAATCTCGGTTTGTTCCTGAACGTCAAAAGTATAATATATCTCCAAATTATATAATTCGCTTGGATGAACATGTGGCTGAGCGCCTCCGGTTTGTACCGAATAAATCTTCTGCTGAATGTTTAACAATGCATTGTAGACAAAGATAATATTGTAACTTGGGCTTTCGCCTATAGTGGAACAGTCAGATGCAAAGATTTGTCCATCATATAGATTTACAAATCCCGCACTTGCTCCTGATGCACTAATTGTGATATTCACCCCGCTTCTATTAAAAGTATCACAATAGTATGCTGGTTGACGACCGCCGGCAACAACAGGAATAGATCCTATTGTTGCTTCTTGTTGAGTAAGAATTTGTCCTTTTTCAATTTGAATTCCAATATCCTTAATGCGTTTCTTTTTCCACTTCCCGGTAAACCCCGGGAGGCGGCGTTTGCCGGTGAGAAGTTCCTGCATAACGCCCTGTTTGAGGGCTTTTTTCTTTTCGATCAGTTTTTCAAGCGACGCAATCAGTTCGTCCACATCCGAAAGTGCCTCGGCAATCCGGCGCTGTTCGGGAAGTGGCGGGATAGGGACGATAAGGTTTTTAATTAGTTTTAAGTTGAGCCCTCCGCGTCCGCCATCCCCTGATGACAATTCACGCAATTCGTCATACCTGCTATAAAGATTTTGGTATAAATATTCTGTTTCAACTTGATCGTTAGGAAAAATAGCTGCAATTGATTGATTAGTACATAACGATATATAGTTAATAGCGACTGTTCCTCTTGTTTTTCCTTGACCGGCTAAACCAACAAGAACGCAGTTTTCTGGAATCATATGTGTACTTGAGTTTTCAAGCCCAGTTTTTGTTATACGTCCATCAACGCTATGAACTCTTCTTTTGTTTAATTCTCCCGAACTCATCCAAGGTATATCGCCTCCCCAATACTCAGGTATTGTTGTGTTTGGCGTTCCACCGGCAACGGCATCGGTAAACTCGCCAATTTGTTTAATCTCCCAATCTTCCGGGATCAAACCTATATCCGTTTGCTTATAACCCTGTTTCAATCTTCTTCACCTTCTTCCACCATACGGCGGGCACGAATGTTTCTGTCTGATTGTTCCGCGTTATCAATAATAATGTTTCTGTGGTACTTTTCCTGAGTTTCAAAAATGTGCAGATCGGCGCCTTTGGATAACACGTATACCGTTTTGAAATATCGACTTACGTTCTCATCAAACAAGAACGTTTTTGCGGCGGAAACAACCGAATCACAATACCATGTATCAGTAAAAACGAACAACTCATATTGAGGGAAGGACTTATAACCGCCTTTTTTGAGTTTTCCGATTTTTGATTCGACCGCTTTTCTCGTCAAATCAAAAGTCGGCGCAAAACCCGGCCAGCCCTGAACACCGCCTGTATAACGAACGTCTAACTGCGCCATACGTTCTATATAACGCGCTTTTTGCACAGCGTTATCACAATTGTAGGCTTTGACCCAATTATTCCGGGCTTCTTCCATATTTTGATTGTTTGCTATTGTAACTTCAATCCCAACGCCATCGCCTTGAAGGTCCGGCTTATCCGCAAGAGTTAATTCGGAATAACGCTCGGGAAAGAGTTCCTCCAAAATCAGTTTAGCGCAGCACTCGTCATAATCCAGTTTCGTATGATCCGGGAGCGGTTTGTCTTTGTCGATCTTCACAATTCAAACCCCATTTGCTTCAAATGCGCTTTGACCTTTGCTTCATATTCCGCAAATTCTTTTTCCAGCTCCGGCAAGGTGCTCTCATACCGTTCTGCAAGCTCGGTAATACGGGCTGAAAGATTGTGTGAAATGGAAGTATAAAGCGCGTCTATCCCGTCGTAAATGCTGTAATACCATTTTTTATTGACGAGCAGTTCCTTGATCTCGTCTTCGGTCAGAACAGCGTACTTTGCTTTCAAATTCTGTTCAAGCAGAGCGGACAGTTCTTTAAGCGTTTTGTTGTGATCTTTTATCTTAGAAAGCAGATCGGAATACTCCTTCAGTTGTTTGTAGTCTTCTCCGCCCTGTTCTTCCGTTTTGAGTTTCTTTAGCCTTTCCTTGACAACTTTCTGATCCAAATTGTTCTTATCATTCAAACAATCGGCAAGCACACCGTCCTCGCCGGTCTGTTCTTCTTCGAATTCGTCCGCCTGTGCCTGCAAGTCCGATATGATAACAGTAATATCGTCAATGGCCTTCTTCTCTTCAGAAAAAAACTCGGATGTAAGGATCGCTTTCGGGATCAGTTTGCCGTCCCAGCTCTTTACCTTATCGGTAACGGTCGTGATCGTTTCCTCGCCCTTTTTCTCGGTTTTGACCACATACTCATAACTGAGCTCACGACCGGCAAGATAACCGTCGTGGATCAGCAGATACACGTCGTCGGACATCACTTCCTGCCAATAGGCAAGCAGAACCTGGTAGACATCATATTTGTCAATAAGCTCGACGCCCTCAAACGCTGTCAAGATCTTCTCGGCAAGCGAAACAATCAGTTCTTTTGCATTAACATCGGAATTGATGCTGCGAAGCGTGTGATCCACCTCATCACGCCAAACGGTAAACGCCTCGTCTATTTTATCCGCATATGACGAAAACTCCGCATCATCGTAAATAGCCGTGCGGATATTCTCTTTTTCGACATTCAGTTTGTAATAACCGTCGCGCAAAACGGAAAACAGCTTGCTTTTAAGGTTTCCGAAAACGTTCCAGTAAACAGTCAGCTTGTCCACGTCAGACATAGGGATGCCGCCGTTCAGATGTGCGTCGATATCCTGCAGATCTTCGGCTATACCGGAATCTATGTAGCGGGAAATGTTCAAATTATATCCGTTTTTCTTGACGATCTCATCTTTCGGCACAAAACGTGCATAATGCGGATCGTCCATGAGCTGTTCGTTGAAAGTGGTAACAATTTTATAAATATCGCGCTCACGTAGGCGGTTCTTGTTGCCGTCCTTTACAAAGTCACGGCTGGCGTCGATCATAAAAATCCCTTTGCGGTCGTCGGCATCTTCTTTGTCTATGACGATAATGCACGCCGGGATACCCGTACCGTAAAACAGGTTGGCGGGAAGCCCAATGATGCCTTTGATCCATCCGCGTTCGATAATATTCTGACGTATAGTTGCCTCAGCGTTCCCGCGGAACAAGACGCCGTGTGGGAGAATGACGGCGGCTTTACCGGTATTCTTCAATGATTTCAAAATGTGTAGAAGCCAGGCGTAGTCTCCGTTCTTTTCCGGAGGTCTATCTCCGTATCCTTCAAACCGTCCGTATTCTTTTGCGCCTTCCGACCAGTTTTTCAGTGAGAACGGGGGATTTGCAACGATATAGTCAAACCTGCGCAGGACTGTTTCATCGGAGCCATTCTCGAAATACTGCGGATCGGAGAAAGTGTTTCCGGACCGAATCGTAGCGGTGGCTTTGTTGTGAAGGACCGTGTTCATTTTGGCAAGACCGGCAGTAGTCGTATCCTTCTCCTGACCGTAGCCGGAAAGCGCGACGGGGGCTTCTTCCAGTGCACGTATCAAAAGCGATCCCGAGCCGCAGGCAGGGTCGCAAATGGTCGCATTGGGGTTTGTTTCATGAGATATGCCGATCACCTTGGCAAGTACACGGGAAACCTCGGCGGGAGTATAGAACTGACCCTTGCTCTTACCACTTTCGGTTGCAAATTTACGCATAAGATATTCATACGCGTCGCCGATCAGGTCATCGCCTTCGGTGCGGTTTTTGGAAAAATCCAATTCCGGACGACGGAATATGTTGATGAGTTTGCTGAGCTTATCAACCATTTCCTTGCCTTTGCCCAGTTTGTCCGGATCGTTAAATGAAACCTTGTCAATAACTCCTCGCAGATTATTCTCTTCAGCAAGCTTTGCGATGACTTTATTTATACCCTCACCAATATTGTCTTTGCCGATCAGCGCGATCATATCGCTGAAGCTCCCACCTTCCGGGATTTCAATATCAGCATAATCCACCCCTGTAAACTTGTCCGAAACATATTTCACGAAGAGCAATGTCAGAATATAATCCTTGTACTGTGACGCATCCATGCCGCCGCGAAGCGCATCGCAGCTTGCCCACAGAGAACTATATAATTCACTTTTCTTGATTGCCATATGAATTTACCTCTATTTCTTATTCAATTCGAACCCACAGGGTATTACGCCGGCTCTGATTTCGGGTCACTTAATTCGAACCACCTTCTGAAGACGCTTATTTTTTGCGGAACACTATTCCATATTCTTCCGACGGTATTTTCTCGATTACTCCGGTAATGCAGAGCGCTTCGACGGCTTTCTTTAGTTTTTGCGTTATACCCTTGTATCCCATTTCTTTTGACAGATCCGTCAGATTGAGTGCTTTTTG
>JAEEJJ010000081.1 GCA_016281805.1 Clostridiales bacterium | reverse complement strand
CTCGAAGCTCAGATGCTTATGCGTCACTATAAGGGCTTCCTTGAATAAGCGAAAGGGAGAAAGCACTGTGAACACGAAAAAAACATACAGACTCGTTCTTCTCGGTGCTCCCGGAGCAGGCAAAGGTACTCAGGCTGAGCGCCTTACTGAGAAATATTCCGTGCCTCAGATCTCTACCGGAGTTATTCTCCGCGCAGCGATCGAGGCAGGAACACCTCTCGGTAAAAAAGTCAAGGATCTGATCGAGAACGGCAAACTTGTGCCCGATGAAGACGTAGTTGCCATCGTAGGCCAGAGAATTGCCGAAAAAGACTGTGAAAACGGTTTTATTCTCGACGGATTTCCCCGCACGATCCCTCAGGCTGAGGCCCTTGACCGACTTCTGGCAGAGAACGGCACTTCGCTTGACGCGGTATTGTCTATCGAAGTCAAAGATGAAGATATAGTTACTCGTATGTCGGGTCGTCGGGTCTGCAAAAAATGCGGAGCAAGCTATCACGTAGTTTACAAACGCCCTAAAAACGGAAATCTCTGCGATAACTGCGGTTCGGAACTCGTTACGAGAGAAGACGACAAAGTAGAGGTCGTTATGGGCAGACTTGAAGCTTATCACAAGCAAACAGCTCCCCTTAAAGACTACTATGCAAACAAAGGTCTGCTTGTTTCGGTAGAAGGCAAAGAAGAACTTGCCGATACTTCCGCAGCAGTAGATGAAGCATTAAAAAACTTGTAAGGTCATTGGAAAATGATAATCATAAAAAATCGCCGAGAGATCGATCTTATGCGCAAGGCTGGCGCAATCGCAGCAGAAGCCCTCACAAGAGGCGGTGAAGCTGTAAAACCCGGTGTGTCCACCAAGCATATAAACGATCTTATAGAAAAATTCATCAGGAGTAAAAACGCATATCCGTCGTTTTTGCATTACAACGGATTCCCAGCGACTGCATGTATCTCGATAAACGACGAGGTCATTCACGGGATCCCTTCGGATACGCGCATAATTCAGGATGGAGATATCGTGAGTATTGATGTCGGTGTTCTGCTGAACGGCTACCATGGCGACAACGCAAACACCTTTCCCGCAGGAAACGTCAGCGAGGAGGCTCTTAAGCTGATCGAAGTTACAAGACAGTCTTTCTGGGAAGGCATGAAATATGCCACTGCCGGAAACAGACTCGGAGATATCGGTCACGCTGTAAGCGCACACGCCGTAAAAAACGGTTGCTCCGTTGTTTACGAATATGTCGGACATGGCGTCGGAACACAACTGCACGAAGACCCGAACGTTCCTAACTACGGAATGAAGGGAAAAGGCCGTCGTCTTGAAGAGAATATGACGATTGCGGTCGAACCCATGATTAATCTGGGCGTTCCGGATGTCGAATCTCTTTCGGATGGCTGGACTGTAGTTACAAAAGACGGTAAGCTGTCTGCTCATTACGAGAACACGATAGCAATAACAAAAGACGAGCCGTTAATACTCACATCTCTGTAGGAGATCAATAATGGATATAACAGACATTGGCAAAGGGAGTATCGTTCAATCCCTTGCGGGCAGGGACAAAGGTCACATCTTTTTCGTCCTTGACACCGTTGGAGACTATGCTCTTTTGGTTGATGGAAAAATCCGCAGGATCGAAAACCCGAAAAACAAAAAGATTAAACATGTCAGATTTATAGCAAAACGCGAAGATATGCGTGTTTATTCTAAGATCTCAGCCGGTATAAGGCCGGATAATGCGGAAATACGAAAAGCCATTGCGCTTTTCGCAAATACCGATAATGAAAGCTCTTGAAGGAGGCTGCAAACAACTTGGCAAAAGAAAATCTCATAGTGGTCGACGGCGTTGTAGTTGACACCCTTCCGAACACTAAATTTATCGTCGAACTTCCTAACGGACATAAGATCGATGCTTATATCTCCGGCAGAATGCGCGAAAACAATATACGCATAATGCTCGGTGACCGTGTGGAGGTTGAGATGTCTCCGTATGACCTCACCAAGGGCAGGATAACATTCCGCGGAGTTCGTAAAAAAACTCTGTAGAATGACCTGTAAAAACAAAAACGCAATTTACCTGATCAAAGGAGGTAATTCAGATGAAGGTACGTCCTTCCGTTAAACCGATGTGCGATAAGTGCAAAGTTATTAAAAGAAAAGGCAAAGTAATGGTAATATGCTCAGACCCCAAGCATAAACAAAAACAGGGTTAATTAAATCGGAGGTGTATTCACAAGCATGGCACGAATTGCTGGCATAGATCTGCCGAACAACAAGCGCGTAGAAGTCGGACTGACTTATATCTACGGCATCGGCATCAATAAATCCAGAACCATCTTAAGCGCAACAGGCGTAAATCCCGACACAAGAGTAAAAGATCTTACCGAAGAAGATCTTTCCGCTCTCCGTGAATATATAGATAAACATGTAACAGTCGAAGGTGACCTTCGCAGAGCCGTAGCTCTTGATATCAAACGTCTCGTCGAAATCGGATGCTACAGAGGCGTTCGCCACAGAAAGAACCTTCCCGTCCGCGGTCAGCGTACGAAAACAAACGCAAGAACTCGTAAAGGTCCGTCAAAGACCGTAGCGAATAAGAAGAAATAAGTTCGGAGGGAAATAAAAATGGCTAAAGCCGCAGCTAACAAAAAAACAACCGTAAAAAGACGCAGAGACAGAAAAAATATAGCCAAGGGCGCCGTTCATATCCTTTCCAGCTTCAATAATACCATCGTTACCATCACCGATGTAAACGGAAACGCCATTTCATGGGCATCCGCCGGCGGACTCGGATTCAGAGGCTCCAAAAAGAGCACTGCATTCGCAGCTCAGACTGCTGCAGAAACCGCTGCAAGAGCATCTATGGAACACGGTATGAAGTCTGTTGAAGTATATGTAAAAGGTCCCGGCCCCGGACGTGAAGCTGCTATCAGAGCACTTCAGACAGCAGGCATGGAAGTTACTATGATCAAAGACGTTACACCCATTCCGCATAACGGCTGCCGTCCCCCGAAACGTCGCCGTGTATAATAGGAGGAAAATAACAGATGGCAAGATACACAGGTCCTGTCTGCCGTATGTGCAGACGTGAAAAGGAAAAACTTTTCCTTAAAGGTGAAAAATGCTACTCGGATAAATGCCCGATGACCAAGGGCGCAAAAGTTCCCGGTCAGCACGGTGCAAGCCGCAAAAAGGCTACCGACTACGCTGTTCAGTTCCGTGAAAAACAGAAAGTCAGAAGATATTACGGCATTCTTGAAAAACAGTTCTCGCTTTACTTTGATATGGCAACCAAAAAAGAAGGCGTTACAGGTGATAACCTTCTTCGTATTTGTGAATCAAGACTTGACAACGTAATTTACCGTCTCGGTTTTGCTATGTCCAGAGCTGAAGCAAAACAGCTTGTTACTCACGGTCATTTCCTCGTAAACGGCAAGAAAGTAGATATCCCGTCTTACCTCCTTGAAGTAGGCGACGTAATCGATATTAAGGAAGACAGCAAGAATTCCACAAAGATCAAAGCAGTTCTCGCTGCAAACGATCAGAAACCGATTCCCGGCTGGCTCGACCTCGATAAAAATACCTACACCGGTAGGATAGCGGATCTTCCCGATCCCGCCGGAATTGATCTT
>JAEEJJ010000080.1 GCA_016281805.1 Clostridiales bacterium | reverse complement strand
TTTCGGATAATATCGAAGATATAAACAACAAAATATCCATTCTTTCACAGGCGCTTAAAACATACCGTCTGTATTCCAAAGAAAAACGTTCGCTTTTTACTCCCTATCAGCTCGTTACACGAGCCGATTTCGATACTTTTCCGGACAAAGAAGAAAAACTCTTCTCAGATGCAAAAAATGCGTTGCGTGCAGCAGCGGAGCTGAACAGCATAAAGTCCGAAGAAAACAGACTTGATGCACTCACTCAAAGACTTATGCCGTGGAAGACTCTTCCTTTCGCCCTCAATGAGCCGGTTTCCGAAAAAACCGCTTATTTCTTCGGATCTGTTCCTCTTAAAGCTAAGATAGAAACTGTGACCGAAGGACAGACAGACGAAGACGGTGAAAAGATCGCCGCGTGGACAGACTGTCTTGCAAAAGACAAATCATACGCATATATTCTCGTGATATGTCTCGCAAGTCAGGAAAGACTGCTTTTATCTTCTCTGTCGGATATCGGTTTTTCCAGAATATCCTTTCCCGAACTTCACGGCACCGTAACCGGTAATCTCGAGGAAATATCGAGAAGGAAAGAAGAGCTTTCTGATAACCGGGAAGCGCTTGTAAAGCAGCTCGAAAAATATTCGGAAAACCTTTCCGATACCGAAAAAGCTATAGACATTCTTTCAAACAACGCCCGTCTTACCGGTGTTCGTGAAAAATTACTGAATACAGGTTCGGCGTTTATCCTTCAGGGGTGGACCCCGGAAGACAGAGTGGGAGAGCTTGCCGGACTTCTTGAAAAATACGGAGCTCCCTTCTTTGCCGAAGATCCCGCTCCTCAGGAAGAACCGCCTATAAAACTTAAAAACGCAAAAATCGTTCAGCCTTTTGAGCCGATCACCGAAATGTTCGCTTTACCGACATACAGGGGGCTTGATCCCAACTTTATGGTCGCGCCGTTCTATTTCCTGTTTTTCGGTATGATGCTTTCCGATGCGGGCTACGGACTGTTGCTTGCAATAGGCGGATTTCTGATCCTTAAGTTCACCAACATCCGCGGTTCAATGAGAAACATGGTCAAAATGTTCGCTATCTGCGGTATTTCGACCGTTGTGTGGGGATTTTTGTTCGGCACATTTTTCGGCGATGCCGTCGGCGTAATTTCTTCAACATTTTTCAACAGTGATCTTACGCTTCCGCCGCTGTGGTTCGATCCGGTCAGCGATCCGATAACTCTGCTTATCGTTTCGTTTGCCGTAGGTTTTATCCATATCATGGTCGGACTTGGGCTTAAAATGTATATGCTCATACGCGACAGACATTATTTTTCCGCGATATTCGATGTTGGCTGTTGGATGTTACTTCTTGCAGGCGTTCCGGTCGTTCTTTTTAATGCTCCTGCCGGAATTGCTCTCATTGCGGTCGGCGCGGTCGGTCTTATACTTACACAGGGACGCGAGAAAAAAGGCATAGTCGGTAAGATTATCGGCGGTGTCGGCAGCTTATACGGAATTACGGGTTATATGTCGGATATCCTCTCTTACTCCCGTATCCTTGCTCTCGGTCTTTCCGCAGGCGTTATAGGCAGTGTATTCAATAAACTAGGCTCCCTCGGCGGCGCGAATTTCATCGGAGTTATACTTTTTATCATTATATTCGCTATAGGTCATATACTTAACCTGGCACTCAGCACTCTTGGCGCATACGTTCACGCTTCACGTCTTCAGTTCATCGAGTTCTTCTCGAAGTTTTACGAAAGCGGCGGACGCAAATTCGACGAATTCGGTATTCAACTCAAGTATACCGAACTCGGTCAATAGTAAATAAATGAAAAATTTAAAATCACGTTAATTTTTTCGGAGGTTTATATTATGAATTTAGCATTTCCTGTTACCTCAACACCTGAAGTTGAAGCAATGGTAGGATCAAACGCATTCGCATTTCTTGAAAGCGGACTTTTCTGGGGCTTTCTCGGAGCCGCGCTCTGCGCACTTCTCGCATTCATCGGTTCCGCAAGAGGCGTTAATATCGCCGGCGAAGCTGCTGCAGGTCTTGTTACGGAAGATCCTTCAATGTTCGGTAAGATCGTTATTATCGAAAACCTTCCCGCAACACAGGCTATATACGGTCTTCTCATTGCGTTCGTTGCTGTCAGCAAACTCGGTCTTTTCGCTCCTGAGCTTGCAGAAGTTTCACTTCTTCAGGGCGCGCTTCTTTTCCTTGCATGCATGCCTATGGGTATCGTCGGTCTTATCTCCGCTATATATCAGGGACGGACCGCTGCGGCAACGATAAGCATTCTCACCAAAAACCCGAACGAGACATCCAAATGTATCCTTATAACCGCTATGGTTGAAACATTTGCGATCTTTGCTCTTCTCATCTCGTTCCTTCTTGTCAACTTTATTATCAAATAAGGAAAAAAATAATGGGAATAGATAACATTCTCGAGCGTATAGCGGTAGATGCCGAAAAAAGTGCGTCGGATGTCACCTCCGAGGCAAGGAAAAAGGCGACCGAGATATACGCCGAACGCACAGCCGAGGCGAAAACGGCGTCAGCCGAACTGATCGAAGCGGCTGAAAAAGAAGCTATCAATACCATAAACCACATCAAAAGCACGGCGGCTCTTGAATCAAGAAAGCTTATACTCGGTGCAAAAAGAGCGGTAATCGATGAGGTATTTGACGATTTACCGTCAGCATTTCGCAGAATGCCTAAAGATGAATACGCCGCTTTCCTTGCCGGCGTGGCAATAAAATCTTCAGAAAAAGGCACGTTATATTTTGCGAATTCCGATTTTGATGTTGCAGATAAGGTCAAGGAGCTTCTGAAGGACAAGCCGCAGTACAAGGTCGCAAAATCCACGGTCAAAGACATATCCAGCGGCTTTTGCATAAAATACGACAACGTTAAGATCAACTGCTCCATAGACTCTATCGTGGAGAATATGAGACCGGAGCTCGAATCTATCGTTGTTTCCAAACTTTTCCCTGAAAACACGGAGAAAAAATGAGCAGATATAAAGATACCGATTATCTTAATATTTCAATGCGGATAAAATACCTTGAAGCCCGTTTGATGGGTGCGGAAGCTTTTGCCCGGATACTTTCTTCGAAAACATCGGAAGATGCAATGTCTTTTATACGCGAACGTCTCAGCATCGACGAAGCGGCGAATACGGTTGTCGGTTTTGAATCTGTTATAGCTGCTGAGGAGAAAAAAGTATTTGAGTTTCTCAGAAAAAACGTTCCTGACCGTGCACTTATTGATATTTTCGATATCCGCCGCGATTTTATGAATATCAGAGCCATCATAAAAGCGGAAATCAGGGGCATCTCTCCCGATTCCATGCTTGTGACGGGCGGAACGATGAGCGCTGACGAAATCAAGGCGGCATATACGCGGCAGGACGAAAAAGCTTTGAACGGATACATGATGTCCGCAGTAAAAACGGCAAGACAGGTATATGCGCAGACTGCAGATCCGCAGAAAATCGATACCGTATGTGACAGGGTATGCTTCGAATGCCTTAAATCGGCAGCGGAAAGATCCCCGTTTGATTTTGTTTCAGATTTTTTCGGTACCAGGATCGATATAATCAATATTCTGTCTCTTATCCGTCAGAAGCTTATGGGTAAGGATACCCGTTTCTTCTCCGAAACAGTGCTTCCCGGAGGAAAAATGTTCGCTCCGCAGAAAATGACAGAGTTTTATACCCGCACGCCTGAAGAGTTTATCGAATATCTTTCGCATACTTCATATGCGTCGATCGCCGAAGGATTTGACGTTTCTTCTCCGGATCCGTCTCGTCTCGAAAAAAATGCGGACATATTCGTGTGCAAAATGATAAAACAGATGCGCAAAACACCTTTCGGTCCGCAGGTGGTGGTCGGATATATCCTCGCAAAAGAATACGAAATAAAAAATATCAGAATCGTTATGGCCGGTATGATATCCGGACAGAGCAGTGATACGATAAAAGAAAGACTGAGGCTCGGTTATGAATAAAATTGCCTGTGTGGGCGACAAAGACAGCGTTCTGGGCTTTATGGCAATAGGCTTTGAAGTTCATACCGCTGATACATTGCCCGAAGCGGAAAAGACGGTGAAATCTCTTGCGGAATCCGCAGAGTATCCTGTTATTTTCGTTACCGAAGAATATTACAACGGCATGCAGCATTTGATATCGTCATATTCCGAAAAAACCGTCCCTGCGATAATTTCCATTCCCGGCAAAAACGGTTCTCAGGGCACGGGCCTTGCCGCTGTGAAGGCGCTTACCGAAAAGGCTATAGGCGCCGATATTGCGCTTAATTCTTAACAAACTATTCAAGGAGTTTAAAAATGGCAGCAAATAACGCAGAAGGAAAAATAATCAAAGTTGCTGGACCTCTCGTTGTTGCGGAAGGTATGAGCGGCGCGAATATGTATGACGTTGTACGTGTCGGAAAATCCCGCCTTATCGGCGAAATTATCGAAATGCGCGGCGACAAGGCGTCGATCCAGGTTTATGAGGAGACTGCGGGTATCGGCCCCGGCGATGAGGTTGTTTCGACCGATATGCAGCTGTCGGTCGAACTTGGTCCCGGTCTGATAAAGAATATATACGACGGAATCCAGAGACCTCTCGAAGCTATACGCGAAAAGTGCGGAGCGCTGATCGAAAGGGGTATCGATGTTCCGTCTCTGAACCGCGAAATATATTGGAATTTTGAAGCAACTCTTAAAATAGGCGATATGGTAAAACCCGGAGATGTCGTCGGCACCGTTCAGGAAACACCCGTTTTCGTTCACAAAATCATGATTCCTCCCGATATCGAAGGCGAAATTATTTATATCAAATCGGGCTCATACACCGTAAATCAAATGGTCGCAAAAGTAAAAAAACCGAACGGGGAATCTGTTGAAATAAAGCTTTTGCAGCGGTGGCCCGTCAGAAAAGCAAGACCATACAAGGCTAAAATCGCACCGTCTGCTCCGTTTCTAACGGGACAGAGATCAATAGATACGTTTTTCCCCCTCGCGAAAGGCGGTACAGCATGCGTTCCGGGTCCTTTCGGCAGCGGAAAGACTGTTGTTCAGCATCAGCTCGCTAAATGGTCTGATGTCGATATCGTAGTTTATATAGGCTGCGGCGAACGCGGAAACGAAATGACAGACGTTCTTCTTGAATTTCCCGAGATTTCTGACCCGCGTACCGGACAGAGCCTTATGAACAGAACGGTTCTTATCGCAAACACATCCGATATGCCCGTTGCAGCCCGCGAAGCTTCAATTTATACCGGAATCACCATTGCCGAATATTTCCGTGACATGGGTTATGACGTTGCGATTATGGCAGACTCTACTTCACGCTGGGCTGAAGCTTTGCGCGAAATATCCGGCCGTTTGGAAGAAATGCCTGGCGAAGAGGGCTATCCCGCATATCTTACATCACGCCTTGCTCAGTTTTACGAGCGCGCAGGATACGTCAATTGTCTCGGCTCCGATGTCAGACACGGCAGCATATCCGCAATAGGCGCCGTATCTCCGGCAGGCGGTGACCTTTCGGATCCCGTTGCGCAGGCAACGATGCGTATCGTAAAAGTTTTCTGGGGACTTGATTCTTCTCTTGCATACAAACGTCACTTCCCAGCGATCAACTGGCTCAATTCATATTCCCTTTATTATGATAAAATAGCAGACTACATCACAGAAAATAATGCCCCTGAATGGAAAAAACAGTCTTCGCAGGCGCTGAAAATACTGCAGATCGAAAGCGAGCTTGAAGAGATCGTAAAACTTGTAGGTATCGATGCGCTTTCTGCCTCAGACCGTCTTACGATGGAAACCGCAAAATCCATACGTGAAGACTATTTGCAGCAGGATGCTATGAGCATAGATGACTCGTATTCTTCTTTATTCAAACAAAATGCAATTCTTACGCTTATTATGAATTTTAATAAAAAAGCTGTTGATGCACTTTCGCGCGGCGCAAGTCTCGATAAGCTGATCAACGCACCCGTCAGAGATATGATCGCGCATATGAAGGATGTTCCGGAATCTTCTGTTTCGGAAGAGTTCACAAAAGTATCAAAACAGCTTGATGAAGAGATAGACAGTATTCTCAAATCAAAGGAGGTCGACGAATAATGCATAAGGAGTATAAGTCGATTCAGGAAGTCGCCGGTCCTCTTATGGTCGTCCGCAATGTGTCGGGCGTAACATACGGCGAACTCGGTGAAATACGCACGCAGACAGGCGAAATACGCCGCTGCAAAGTTCTTGAGGTAAACGGAACCGATGCAGTCGTTCAGCTTTTTGATTCTTCTGCAGGCATGAATCTTGCCGAAAGCTCCGTCCGCTTTCTCGGAACAGGTATAGAATTCGGCGTTTCTCCCGATATCCTCGGCAGAATATTCGACGGTCTCGGCAGACC
>JAEEJJ010000079.1 GCA_016281805.1 Clostridiales bacterium | reverse complement strand
GCCCTGATTTACGGTATAAGACGCAGTTGTGTCTCTGTTCGGGACAATAGCAACGTCGGAACCGACGATAATGCCGCTTCCATCCTTATAAGTCATATTAAACTGCTTGAATATCGCGGCATAGTAGGTCACGGTGGAGTTTCTGCCGTTAAGATCAGCAGCTCTTTCAATAGCATCGGCGCGAACCTGAGCTATTGTGAGCAAGGGAGTAGCGACAGTGTAGTTTTGTTCGGTAGTCCAGCCCTTGAAGACCTGACCGTTGGGAACTGTTCCGGCACCCGGATCCCAGATGATATCGTCAACTTCTTCAGCGGTATCGCTTGCTTTGATGATCATTGACTCGATCTCGCTGTCGCCGTTTTTGAACGTAACGGTAAGACGGGGAACGGTGCTTTCAACAACAACGTATACGGAGAAATGAGCCGCGTTGAACGTTACGCTGCCGTTTTCGGGTCTTATATCTTCCGCGACGAGCTCTCTGCCGTTTTCGCCTTCATGATAAACGTTTACGAAAGGAACAGACTCAAAGCTTTCATCATAGATAGTTACTTCTACGGTTTTACCGTCTTCGGGCTGCCATAAGGTGTTGGTGCCGTCATAGATAGTAATATCATAGCTGGCAAGATCAGCACCGACAGAATCAGACGATCTGATACCGAAGAGATTTTTTATACCTTTGAGAAGCTTATTCTCAACAGCGCCAGCCCCAATATGCTTTTCCGCACTTACGGAGCCGTCAACAGGCAGTTCGCCTTTCAGCGATACGTTGCTGAGAGCCGAATAAAGGGTGATATTATCCGTAACAACAGTGTCTGCTTCAGCACCTTCCGCAGGTTCATCCGAAGAGACATCTTCGCTTGCGGAGGTATCGCCGGTCGAGTCATCTGCTGCGGGCTCTGTTTCCCCGTTTTCAGCGGACACATTTTCGCCGTTTTCATCAGGAGAAACGTCTTCGGACGGAGCGTCCGTTTCAGATTCGGAAGAATCCGTTACTTCGGCTTCCGTGACAGTCTGTTCGTCATTGTTAACAACATTTTCATCGTTGTCGGAAGACTGTTCGTCGTCGAAAACTTCACCGTTTCCGTTACCGGTCGTCTGACCGTCGCTGACAAGGTCATTACCTTCACTGCCGTTAGACTGTCCATCACTGGAAAGCTCATCGCCTTCACTGTCGTCAGACTGTCCGTTGTCGGGAACAGCGTTGCCTGCTGAACCGGTCTGATCGGACGGCACGTCGGACGAGATATCTTCGCCGTTTTCAGGTAAACTGCTGTTATCAGACGCAACGATATCCGAAGACTGTTCTGATGTGCCTTCGGTATTTTCTGAAGGCGTGTTCTGATCATCAGATGATCCGTCTTCATCGGACGGCACGTCATTCGAAATATCGGTCAGTTCGTTATTTGCGGTATCCTCCTCTCTTATTATTTCTGTTTCGCTGATGCCTGGCGTTTGCGAATCAACAGTCTCTGCGATAATATCGAGAGGCATCAGGCTGACAATCATTACCACTGAGATAAAGAATGCCAGAAATCTGTTGATCCTTGGTGTCTTTTTCATGATTTACTTTCCCCTTCTTGGATTTGTATATATAATAAGGTAGAGTTTGCAGTAATTCATACTGACAATTATACAGTATAGATTATATCACATTGTCAAGTAGCTGTCAAGCATTTTTTTTATAAAAAAAGAAAAAAAATAAAAAAGTTCAGAAATTAGCTGAAAAACGATAAATAAGATTTGTTCAAAAAGCTGTCAGAAACAACAAAAAATGCGCATACGGAGATGACCGTATACGCATATTGCGAATATTGCCTATGATCATTGCCTGTTGATGCATATCAACAGCGGCAAAAGGCGTTCAATTATAGTATTCTTTATACCATGAGGCAAATTTTGCAAGGCCTTCACGGATATTTATATGGGGACGGAACGCAAAGTCTTTTTCAAGCGCTTCGGTATCGGCAAAAGTGACGGGAACGTCGCCGGGCTGCATGCCGACAAGCTCGCGATGAGCCTCAAAATCGTAGTTTTCTGGAAGAACGCCGGCGGAAACGAGCTCCTGCTGGAGCGTGGAGATAAAATCAAGAAGATTTTCGGGCTGTCCGCCGCCGATATTGTATATTTCGCACGGAGGAAGCGGAAGTCCGTCCTCGCCGTTTTTCTTTTCGGGCGCACCCTGCATAACACGATATACGCCCTCGACTATATCGTCGATATAGGTAAAATCGCGCCTGCATTTGCCATAATTGAATATTTTGATCTTACCGCCTGCCGTTAGAGTTTTTGCAGCAGAAAAATAGAACATATCGGGACGTCCGGCAGGTCCGTAAACAGTAAAAAAGCGGAGACCTGTAGACGGTATATTGTATAGCTTGCCGTATGAATATGCAAGGAGCTCATTGCTCTTTTTTGTTGCGGCATAAAGGCTTACGGGATTATCGACCTTATCATCTACCGAAAACGGAACCTTTTTATTGCCGCCGTATACCGAAGAGCTTGACGCATAAACAAGATGCTGCACGGGATATTTTCTGCAAGCCTCAAGTATATTATAAAAACCTATGATATTACTTTCGATATAAACGTCGGGATGATCTATAGAATAACGTACCCCCGCCTGAGCTGCAAGATTGACTGCAACGGTCGGTCTGTATTTTTCGAAAACGCTTTCAACAAGATGTTTATCCGCAATATTTCCTTTTATGAAAATATGCTTCACTTCGCTTTGAGCCGCCGCTTTTTCGATAAGCGACAGGCGGTATTCTTTAAGCCCGGGATCATAATAGTCATTCATACTGTCAAGAGATATTACCGTGCCCGATCCCATTTCATTAAGAAGGCGGAGAACAAGATTTGCACCTATAAAACCGGGAGAACCGGTAACGAGCACTGTTTTTCCGTTAAGATCTACATGAGTTTTCATTTTGTTATACCTCTGTAATTTTTTTTGACTGCTTCGTAGCTTTCGAGATTGCCGATATCATACCTGCTGCCGGGCATTTCCATGCTGTGCATAACGGTATGGGCGCACATCCACGATACAAGGCTTCCGGGAGCGTCAACACCGCATCCTTCGGCGATAGCATCCCCTATTTTTGCGGCGTCCTCGCGTTTGTAATAATAAAAAGGAGGAGTACACCAGTGAGATCTCGGATTTTCGGGTTTTTCTTCGAGGCTTATGAGGATATCGTTTTCGTCCACCTCGGAAATGCCGCATTTTCTGAGTTTTTTCATATCGTCCTCTTTATATCTCATTGTGCATGACGTGCCTTTCAGACGAGCGTAATCTAAAAACTTCGTGAGAGAAAAATCAAGCACATTATCGCCGGCAATAATAAAGAGATCATCGTCAAGATCGAGTTTTTCGATCGCGAAACGAATATCGCAAACCGCTCCTAGGCGCGTTTCGTTTGAAGAGGTGCCGTCGTCAACAACGGTAATGCTGAAAGTATGGCTCGATGCCCATTCGCGGAAAATATCGGCGAATCTGTGATTTGAAATAACGATATATTCATCAATGAGACCGGAAGTATTGATATCGTCGATAAGCCAGTCGAGAATTGTTTTTTCACCGACTTTGAGCAACGGTTTCGGGAAATTTTCGGTCAGAGGATATAGACGTGTTGCGTAACCCGCAGCAAGAATAAGACATTTCATAATGCGTACCTCATTTCTGATTTGCTGTGCCGTCTGCACTTTCGCATAGATGAAAACTGTATTTGCCTTTCATTTCGGGGAACGACTTCAGATATTCGCGCTCAACGCGTTCTCTGATAGCGTCGGTTTTTGAAGGGTCTATAAGCGCCATGCAGCAGCCCTTGAAGCCTGCCCCGCTGAAACGTCCGCCGTATATTCCGTCAGTTTCACGCATGATTTCATAGAGTCTGATCTGTTCGGGAGCACCCGACTCCCAGTTGTTTATGCTGCTGAGACCCGATTCGAAAGACAAACGTCCGTATGCTTCGATATCGCCTTTCCGCCATGCTTCCGCGCCCGCTTCAACGCGTTTAAATTCCGTAAACCAGTGTTCGCAGCGTTTTGCCCACGGAGACGGAAGTCTGTTTTTATATGTTTCAAATATCTCGAAAGCAACGTCCCTGGCGTTTGTTTGTCCGAATTTTCCGTATTCAAGACCGGCAAACGCTTTGAGAGCATACACGCCTGCGCGCAATTCATCTACACGCATATTGAATTTAGAGCCTGCCAAACTGTGCTCAAGTCCGCTGAAGAATACGGCAATTTTATACGGTTTCATTGAAGGATCTGCGGGAATGAGCTCATAAGTGTTATCTTTGCAGTCAAGATATAAAAGATGATCTTTTTTACTGAGCACCTCGCAGCTCTGATCGAGTGTTCCCACATTGACGCCGACATAATTTTTTTCGGCATCAAAAGCAATACTGATAAGCTCCTGTGAAGACAAAACGATACCGTTCACTTTGCATAAAGCAGTAAGAAAAGCAAGGATAACGGCAGCGGAGGACGAAAGACCGCCTATAGGAAGGCTGCCCTCTATTACGCCGCACAAGCCCAAAGAAAGAGGATATTCCTTATTCAGTGCCCATGTTGCGCCTCGCAGATAATCCGCCCAGTCACCCGTTTTTTCTCCTACGTCCTTTATATGCCACTGAGCGCGCTTTTCAAACTGAAGGCTCTGCATTTCAATAACGCCGTTTTGCTTCGGACAATAAGCAATATGTATTCCCTTGTTGATCGCAAAACCGGTTATCTTGCCGAGATTATGGTCGCTGTGAGCGCCTATCGGACATATTCTGTATGGCGAAAATGTAATTCCCGCAGGGTCTTTTTTATATATTTCGTATAATCTTTCTTCGCAACGCATGAAAAAGCTCCTTTATTGATAATTCGACTGTTCAGTCTCTGAAAAAGAGGTCTCTTGTATATACTCTTTCCTTCACGTCGTCAAGGACCGTATCGTAACGGTTGGCTATTATGCAGGCGCACATCTTCTTGAATTTTTTCAGGTCATTTACTACGACCGATCCGAAAAATGTTGTGCCGTTTTCAAGAGACGGTTCATATATTACCACAGTCGCGCCTTTTGCCTTAATACGTTTCATGACGCCCTGAATGGAAGACTGACGGAAGTTATCGCTGCTGCTTTTCATGGTAAGGCGGTATACGCCCACAATTATATCTTTCTGTTTTGTTTCTCTCGCTTTTGAATATGCCTCGCTGTTGCCGTATGTGCCTGCGATCTCCATTACACGGTCGGAAATGAAATCTTTTCTTGTTCTGTTGCTTTCAACTATTGCCTGAATGAGGTTTTCAGGAACATCACGGTAATTTGCGAGCAGCTGTTTTGTGTCCTTAGGCAGACAATACCCTCCGTAGCCGAACGAAGGATTGTTGTAGTAGTCCCCCACCCTCGGATCGAGACAAACGCCTTTGATTATAGATGCCGTATTGAGATGCTTTACTTCAGCGTATGTATCAAGTTCGTTGAAATAAGATACGCGGAGAGCAAGATATGTGTTTACGAAAAGCTTAGTTGCTTCTGCTTCAGTTGACGCCATGAAGAGGATGGGAACGGATTTTTTTATCGCCCCGAGGCATAAAAGATCGGCGAATTCGCTCGCCGCTTTTTTATTGTTTTCGTCTGCCCCGACTATGATCCTTGACGGATAAAGATTATCGTAAAGGGCTTTTGATTCTCTTAAAAATTCGGGACTGAAGATAATATTGTTCATTCCCGTTTTTTCACGGATATGCGCGGTATAACCGACCGGAACTGTGGATTTTATTACGACAACAGGTTTGTTTTCTCTGTTTTCGGTGGCTTCTTTAATCGTGGCAAGAACTGTTTCGACAGCGGAACAGTCGAAAAAATTCTCCTTCGGATCATAGTTCGTAGGAGCCGCCACTACAATAAAATCCGCATCGGCATAAGCGTTTATTGCGTCGGTCGTTGCGTGAAGCTTCAGATTTCTTTCGCTGTGTTCGGCAAGATATTTTTCTATATATTCATCCCGGATCGGGCTTTGCCAGTTATTTATCATTTCAACCTTTTCCGGAACTATATCTACGGCGGTCACTTCGTTATGCTGTGAAAACAGAACGGCAAGCGAAAGACCGACATAGCCCGTGCCCGCTATCGCGATCTTTTTTCCGGGTACGGCCGCGGGATCGTTTTCGTCTTCTGCAAACACATCGGATGGCTGAAAATCAAGTGTTTGAGAAAGCGCAAGCAGCTGATCCACCGAAGGAGCGTAATCGCCTCTTTCGAGCCGTGAAAGGACGGAACGGTTGATTTGCGTTTTATCCGAAAGCTCTGTTTGCGAAAGCTTCATGGATCTTCTTTTTGAATATACAGTTTCGGCAAGAAGCTGAAGTGATAGATGTTTCATATTTTTCTCCGTATTTGTATTTGCAGATGTAAAATCAATTCATCGTAAAACGAAAACATTATAACAGAAAAACAAAAAAATTGCAAGGGAAATGTTGTCAATAAAGTATGACATTTTTGATTTTATGAACAAAATTCAACCGAATTGTTGCTGACAGCAACACTAATTACAAAAAATTATTTTAATGACCGTCTCATTTTTATCCGTGGAAAAATCGTTACGGAAGTATTTTTTTTGTCAAATCGATAATATCTCTTGCATTATTATCGGAAATGTGCTATAATCTGAAAAAGAAAACCGTTCATGGAGGACGCGCTATTATGAAAGCCGCAAAAATAGTCATCACGGTAATTCTTGCAGTCATTCTGACCTCGCTTCTTACGGCTACATGCTGTATTGCCGCGATACGCCATCAGCTTTCGCCGGACGGTATTCAGAGTATTTCAGACAGACTTGATTTATACGGATCGCTGTCGGAAAGTCTGAAAAAAGACGGAAAAACGCTTGAGGAATGGCTTACGGAGCAATCTGACGACAATCTGCTCACAAGAATCGTTTATTCGGAAGACGGACTGAAAGCCGTTTCCGCACTCGGCACGCTTCACACAGCCGTAAAAGGCAAAATCGAGGATTACGTAAGTGATTTTTACGAAAAAAACGGAAAAGGGAAAATCACAAAAGAGGAACTGATGAATCTTGCTCATGATCTGAGCGGAGATCTTGAATCGCTGCTGAATTATAAGCCCGATCCTTCGGACTTTCAGGATCTTGAAGAATATCTTGACTCGCAGGATCTTTCGGCATTCGATCTTGATAATTTCCGATCTTCCGTACCCGCTATTGAGCTATCGTCGAGAATACTGTCTTCTCCTGTTTGGTTTTATGCCATAATTGCCGTTAATTTAATACTTATTCTTGCGATAATTCTTATCAACAGAAACCGCACCTGCCTGATAGCTCTCGGAACATCGAGCCTTATCGCAGGATGTATCCTTCTTGCCGCAAGATGCCTTCCCATGATCGTAGCATCTGTTATACCCGGCCTGTGGCTGAGCCTTGCAATGATAGTGTTTGATATATTATATATTTTCTTCTCATATATGCTGTGGGGCGGTATTATATTTGCAGTAACAGGAATCATACTGATCATCATCGCCGCTATAACAAGAAAAAAAGTTAAAGCGTAAATATATGATCATTTAACTGAATTTTTTTGATCATAAGCGGATTATTCACTTTTTTCCGACTTGATTTAATTAATAGTAAACATAAATAAAATATTATCTAAAAAAAGAGGTTCAAAAATGAGAACAGCAACTTTACTTTTCATCCTTCTGGCAGCACTGTTGTTAATATGGCTGATTGCCACTGTTATTATAATAATCGTGCTTATTTCAAAAAACAAAAATACAAACGCATCTGCAACCGTTGTCAATACATACCTGCGCTGCACAGCATGCGGAGAGATCATACCGAACGGATCGCAGTTTTGTCCGAAATGCGGCACGCCTGCAAACAATGCCGCAACCTTCACCGGCAATGCCGTTGCCCAGGACGGACCGTCCGCGGGTTTTGCCGTTCTCGGTTTCTTTTTCCCGCTTATCGGTCTTATTCTTTACCTTGTATGGAAAGATCAGACTCCTCTGAAAGCCAAATCAAGCGGAATGGGCGCACTTACCGGGTTTATTTCAAGTGTTGTTTTCAGTATTCTGTTTGTAATCATATATGTAGTATTTATTTTAGGTATCTTTTCAATGTACATGTAATGTAATAGATGCATATATTTTAAAAAACTCCCGTTTTTCACGGGAGTTTTTATTTTTAAGAGATATCGGGATGATGCAGGAGTTATATCGGGACGGTTTTATTCTGTTTTTTCGTATCTTTGAAAAGTGAGACCTCCCTGTCGAAAACATCATCGTTTTCCTTTAGTATTTTTCTTTTCTGACCGCTGCCCACAGGGTCGGTCTTCAATCCGTCATAAGGATAAAGCGTATATTTTTCAAATGTTTTTTCGAGCTCTGC
>JAEEJJ010000078.1 GCA_016281805.1 Clostridiales bacterium | reverse complement strand
GAGGTATGGAAGCCGTTTTCGGAATACATGGATAAATACGATCATCCGATATGGAAAAAATTCAGCACTGTCGATCTTGAAAAATACGGTCACGGCGGAATGGATTATATTGTTGACGCCGCTTTTGTGGACAGTGTGAAAAACGGTAATCATCCCGCAATAGACGTTTACGACTGGGCGTCGTGGATAGCTGTAACAGTGCTTTCAGAACAGTCTGTTGCGCTCGGCGGAACACCGCAGCTGTTTCCGGACTTCACAAACGGCAGCTGGCTTGACAAAACAACGCCGAAAGGCGAAGGCGAGTTCTGCCTTGACTGAAAAAAGTTAAAAGCCTTCGCTATCGAAGGCTTTTTTTCTGTTTTTGATATGTCAGTTGAAAGTTGCCAGATAATTGATCGCCTGTATTGTAACTATGACCATTGAAAACGGCTGCATCGCTGCGGCGATTATTCCGAAAACAAGTCCGGTTTTTCGCATGCCCTGAAATGATGCTTCTGCATCCCTGCTCTTTTTCCATAATACAATGGCAACGACTGAAAAAACGATTATTACCACTGCATAAAGGTAGCCCGAAACGATACGATAGATATTCAGACCGTAAAAAAATCCTTCAAGTCCCGGCATAAAATCGCCTCTGACGATGGGGCGGACAAAATTCCAGATCATGCCGATTATCGCCGCAAGAAGCGAAAGACCGCCGTATACAAACGACATTCTTGCCGGAGAATCATAAATATTTACGGTTATGCGGTTTTTTTGTTTTTCATATTCTTCTATTTCAAGGATCGTCGCGTCGGGACCGGGTTTTTCGAGTTCATTTTTCTTTTTTCTCAAGAATATCGCCTCTTTTTCAATATATCATTCGTATTATTTCATGATTTTATGCATTTTTTTGAATAACCGCGCTTTCATACACTTTTTTAACAAAAAACTCAAAATTTTTAAATTTTAACGAAAAAAGTATAGACAAATAAAAAAAAATGTGCTATAATATCGGATATATAGGGTAAAATCCGTATTTTCGTAATTATACCACAAAAACAAAAGGATTTCAACCCGTTTTTGTCGGTAACGGAAATATATCCGCAATTTAAAGTGAGCACACAAAAAAACTCAATAAATCATCAGGAGGTAATCTTATGGCATTCTGTCCCAAATGCGGTGCACAGGTTGAAGACGGCGTAAAAGTTTGTCCGACCTGCGGCGCAAATCTCGAAGAAAAGGTCGATGTTTCCGCAAAAGTAACCGAACTTACAAATACGGCTGACATTACGGATACTCTCGATCCCAACGACATCCAGAACAACAAGGTAATGGCAATTCTTGCATACCTGTCATGGCTTGTTCTTATCCCTCTGTTTGCAGCAAAGGATTCTCCGTTCGCACGTTTCCATGTTAAGCAGGGTCTGCTTCTTGCGATCTGCGAAATCATTGTAGCCGTAGTTTTCATGATTATTAATGCTATTCTCGGCTCAATCCTTCCCGCTCTCTTAATCGTAACCAGCATTATCCAGTGGCTGATCAACATAGGATTCTTTGTCCTTTCAATCATGGGCATCATCAATGCTGCTCAGGGCAAAGCCAAGGAACTTCCCATTGTCGGCAAAGTAAAGATTCTTGACAACGTAATCAAATAATTTTACGGAAATAGAAAAGCCGACGCATGAGCGTCGGTTTTTTTTCGAAAAAAAGGGACGCTTATGCGTCCCTTTGATTGTTTTGTTATCAGTCGATATCGGGGAGGTTGATTTCAACTTCTCTTCCGAGTTCTGCGGATCTGACGATACCGTCAAGGATAGCCTGATTCTTGATGATCTGGCTTGAGGGAACGGGAGATACGCCGTTTGTCTTTACAGCGTCGAGGAACGAACGGACTTTTTTGTCAAACAGATTTCCGCCGCCGCCGAGAATGGGAACTTCAAACTGAGTGCAAACGCCCGCAACATCGCGGTATATCTTCATCGGGCCGCCGACAGAACCGTTCCAGCAGTCTGTGGAAGGAATTCTGAGTCCGGCTTTCTTACCGAGGATCAGAGTGTCGCCCGGAGTGTCCATATGCATAGCCCAGGAGATTCTGAAGTCAAGGATTATACCGCCTTCAAGACGAATGAATGCAGCTGCAAAGTCGTCAACGTTAAAACGTTTTGCGTCCTGCGGATAAAGCTCGGGGTTAGTGCCGAAGAAATCGGACTTATATGCGGAAACAGTAAGAGGCTTCGGATATCCGATAGCATTGAGGACCATATCGAGAGAATAGCAGCCTATGTCGCCGAGAGCGCCTATACCTGCGGTCTTCTTTTCGATGAATGTCGATCCGGGAATACCGCGTCTGCGACCGCCGCCTGTCTGGATATAGTAAACTTCGCCGAGTTCGCCTGATTCAACGATCTTTTTGATCATCTGCATATTCGGGTCGAAACGGGGCTGGAAACCGATGGAAAGAACTTTGCCGCTCTTGAGTTCGGCTTTTCTGATCTCGATCGCTTCTTCAAGAGTTACGCACATCGGCTTTTCAAGAAGAACGGGAATACCTTTGTTGAGGCAATCGATGGTACATTCCGCATGAGTCATATTGTAGGTACAAACAGAAACTGCGTCAAGCTCTTCAGCTGCGAGCATTTCTGTGTGATGGCCGTAGATATGAGCATCGGGAACGCCGTATTTTTCAGCGAAAGCAGCTGCTTTGCCGGGAATGATATCAGCGAGCGCAACAACTTCAACATCGGGCATACGCTTGTAGCTGTCGATATGCGCTTCGGCGATCCAGCCGGTGCCAATGATACCTACGCGAAGTTTTTTTGAAGTATCAACGGCTTTCGCTTCTTCATCTTTTTTGAATTTTGAAAGAATTGAATCTCCTGCCATAATAGAATTCTCCTTTAATTATTGAATTTCTAACTGTATTTTATTACTTCGGCGCCGTTTTTGTCAACACCGAGAGGCAATACGAACCAAAAATGACTGAATGCGGAAACAAGGTTTTCAAGTTTTGCCTTGATTTCCGAACCTTTGGGAGCTACGACCATTATAGTCGGTCCCGCGCCTGAAAGATACGCACCGTAAGCGCCGAATTCTACAGAGCTGCGGATTATCGTTTCCATGCCGGGTATAAGTATTTTTCTGTAGGGCTGGTGAATTTCATCCTGCATTGCTACAGAAAGTGCGCCGAAATTACCGCTCATCATTGCGGAAACAAGAAGAGCTACTCGCGAACAGTTGAAAACTGCCTGTTCTTTAGTGTATGCGCGGGGAAGAACGGCTCTCGCATCCTCGGTAGAAAGCGGAAAATCCGGAATTACGGCGAAAAATTCGAGTTCGTCACTCACGTCTATTCTGACATGCTCGAATCTTTTTCCGTCCGACGCTCCGACGACCATGCCGCCGAGAAAAGCAGGGGCGACGTTATCGGGATGTCCTTCGAGTTCAACGGACATATTTATAAGTTCATCTTTTGAAATACCGCTTTTTGTAAGCTCATTTGCGATCATAAGCCCTGCAACAACACATGCCGCGGAACTGCCGAGACCTCGCGTGAGCGGTATGGAGTCTGTTTGACGTATAGCGAAAAACGGAACAGGAACACCCACTTTTTCGCAGAAGAGATTGACGGTCTGCCATACAAGGTTTGTTTCGTCGTCAGGTATTATCTGATTGGCACGGATGCTTTTTTCGATAATACAGTTTACCTCGATAAGCGGACGCGGATTTTGTTCGATATCGTTTTTATCGAACACTTCCGTTTCGTTATAAAGGGTAAGCGCAAGGCCTGCAGTATCAAAGCACGGACCAATGTTTGCGCTTGTGGCGGGAACTCTTACTTTAAACATGGTAAAACCTTTATTACTCTCTTATTATTTGCGCAAGAACGTCAAAATCGGGTTTTGCATGAATGATCTTGTCTTCCGCAGAACCGTTGCCGATAACTACCGACGTATCCTTAAGTCCGTTGCCTGTAAGAATGCAGACGATATCGATATGTTTATCTTTTTCGAATCGATTTTCTTTTGCAAAACGAATAACGCCTGCAATCGATGCGCATGATGCCGGCTCGGCAAATATGCCTTCCTGAGACGCAAGAAGTTTCTGCGCTTCAAGTATCTCATCATCGGTAACGGCGCTTATCGAACCGTTGCTTTCATCTCTCGCTCTGACGGCTTTATCCCAGCTTGCGGGATTGCCTATGCGTATTGCAGTCGCCACGGTCTCGGGATGTTCGATGATCCTGTTTTCAACGATCGGAGCGGAGCCTGCCGCCTGAAAGCCCGTCATTCTGGGCAGAGATGTAATTATTCCGTTTTCGTAATATTCTTTAAAGCCCATCCAGTATGCGGAAATGTTGCCCGCGTTGCCTACAGGCAGAACAAGATAATCCGGTGCGCGGCCGAGATCGTCACATATCTCGAAAGCTGCGGTTTTCTGTCCCTGGAGCCTGTTGGGATTTACGGAGTTTACAAGCGTTACCGGCTCGGTTTTTGCAAGTTTTATAACCATATTGAGAGCGTCGTCGAAATTACCGTCTATGGCAATTACTTTGGCGCCGTAGATGATCGCCTGAGCAAGCTTGCCGAGGGCTATTTTTCTGTCGGGAATAAGCACAAACGCTTTCATTCCCGCAACTGCCGCATATGCGGCTGCGGAAGCGGAAGTGTTGCCGGTAGAGGCACATATAACGGCGCCGGAGCCCTGTTCGTTTGCTTTTGTGACTGCCATTGTCATTCCGCGGTCCTTAAAAGAACCGGTAGGATTGAGTCCTTCGAATTTTATGTAGATATCAGCATTTTTAAGTCCGAGAGACGAGGGAAGATTGACGAGTTTGTGAAAAAGGGTCCTTCCTTCGTTCATTGTAACTATTTTCGAATCGTCTTCGATATTCAGATACTGTCTGTAACGTTTTATTACGCCGTTATACATTTTATCATCCTTTACGCCGCTGCTTTTTTATGCAGAAGCGTCCTTGCGGTTTAAATTCGGTTTATTATATCATCAAAATAAAGTATTGTCAATAAGCTGTAAAAAATAATTGATTGATTTCGCCGTTATTTTATCGTTATTTCAGCGGCAAAAATCATATTCGGGTCGCAGCGTTCTTCGACGGTCTTTCTGATATATTCGAGCGTGGGAGTTACGTTGTATTCGGTCGTTTTGCCGTCCACAACAACTTTTACGGGTTTGAAAAGATCGACCATTTCATCGTTGAGCATGATCTTTATTTCGCCCTCAACCGTATTCTGTTCAATAGTAACCGTATTCGTGCTCTTATCGTAATTTGCCACTATCACGCCGGAAGTGATATCGGTAGACGCTCTGAGCCAGTAGAAAGATTCCGTTGAAACCTCCTCTGCTCTCATTGAAAGATCCCATACTACGCGCTCGGGAACCGGATTTCTTTTGAACTGTTCAACAAAGTAGATGGAATTCGAGTTTACCGATGTCGGAACGGGCATTTCGCCGTAATACCACTGAACGGGGTTTGCCATAACGCCCTGTTCGCTCATCTGCGGGTCGTTATCGATAATACCGTGTTCGCGGAGGAGGTGTATATTTACATTGTGGATATATCCGCCGTTATATTGTTCATGAAGCTTGTCAAGCACTTCGCAGTAATATGCGTCCATTTTATTTCTGTCATATGCAGAATCGTTCTGACCGCACTGGATCTGGAAAGGAACGTTATAGAGGTTTGTAAGATTTACGCCGTTGGGGTGTCCAGCAGACATGTTGGCTGCAGCAAATCTGTCCGCAAGGCGCGGAGTTATCTGATATACGCCGTCTCCGCCTGCGGAATAGCCGACAAGATATACGCGGTTCGTATCGATTCCGTAATAAATCGAAAGGTCGTCTATAAGTCTTTCATAAAGAGGATAGCTTTCGGGATGAAAGTGAGTATTCCACGTATCGCGAACGCCTCTCGTTGCAACATAAAGACCGTTTGTAACGCTGTCAAGATAGTATATCTTCATGTGGTCCCACTGCTGGTCGTTAACTTCTTTCTCTCCGCCTCCGCCGCCGTGAAGAGCGATAATGAGCGGATAACCTTCCGGACCGGCTTTTCCGACGATCTTAAGGTCGAAATGCATTGTCGCTTCGCCGTACGTTATAGCCTTCTGCGTTATTTCCGCAACTCTTTCGGGGTCTTTGCGCTCTGCTTCTTTATACGATTCCCAGACAAGATCGCGAACAGCCCTTACGGCAGTGTTTGAGTCAAGTGTGATTTCCTCAGGCGTTTTTTTCATAAGCTCTTCGTAAAGCGCGTCAAGGTCTTTCTGATTCGGACCTGAGCATGCAGAAATAAGTGTGATGAGCATTATGGCGCTGAGTGCGAGGGTCAAAAATCGTTTCATGATTATCCTTCTTTCAAATCATAAATATTTTACTGTTTCATTGGACGAGGGCTTCCGTCGGGAGGAGGAAAAGGCATATTTTTACCGTTTCCCTCGGGCGGAGGATTATCTGACACATTGTCTATATAACGTTTTGCCTGAGTATTGAAAAGTTCGGCATATTTTCCGTTCAGGCGCATCAGTTCCTTGTGAGAACCCTCCTCAACTATGCAGCCTTCTTCGAGAACGACTATTTTGTCGGCGATGGTTGCGGAAGAAAGACGGTGCGAAACGAATATTGTAGTTCTCGGCACGCCGCCGTCTGACGGATGCGCAAGTTCGTCAAACTGATTGAAAATCTCCTGTTCCGCCATCGGGTCGAGCGAAGCGGTAGGCTCGTCGAGTATCATTATGGAGCTGTCTCTGAAAAACGCTCTGGCAACGGCGATTTTTTGCCATTGACCTATAGAAAGCTCTCTTCCTGATTCTTCGAATACTCTGGTGAGAGCAGTATCGTAACCATCTGAAAGGTTGCCTATAAACTCGGTGGCTGCACTCTTCCGGGAAGCATTTTCAACGCGTTCTCTGTCGTTCATATTATCAAGCTGGCCAAAGCCAATATTTTCAGCGACAGTGAACGCATATTTGCCGAAATCCTGGAAAATAATGCCGAAAACGGAGTAGAGATCTTTTACGTCATATTCTCTGATATCGTGTCCGTCAAAGTAGATCACGCCTTCGGTCGGATCGTAAAGACGCGTGAGCAGCTTCAGAAGCGTTGTTTTGCCTGCGCCGTTAAGACCTACAAGCACGATGGTCTGTCCCTGTTCGATACGCAGATTTATGTTTTTTAGCACTTTTTTCTGGAATCCGGGATAAGAAAACGAGCAGTTTTTGAATTCGATAACGTGAGAGGCTTTTTTATCTACTTTTCTCGGCTCAGCGAGGGACGACACAATTGTTGTAGGCTCATCCATAAACGTTATCATGTTGTCGATATAAAGCGTTCCCTCATAAATAGTCGCTGCGGTATGAACGATGGCTGAAACGCTGTTTGAGATAGAGAAAAGTGCGTTTGTGTAAAGCGACCAGTCACCGACGGTTAGTATTTTATCAAAGACCTGGCGCGCGATACGAAGAAAAATGAACGCCGATAGTGCGGTATTCAGAACTGAAAGACCTATGCCGATAAAGCTTTCGGTCATTATCAGGTTTCTTACGCCTTTGTAGTAATTGAGGAATACCGTTTTGTATTTTCCGATAAAGAAATCGGCAAGATTGAACAGTTTTACTTCTTTTACAAGATCTTTGTTTACAAGAAGTCCGCTGTAATACTCCATCTGACGTCTGTCTTTCGAACGGTGCCGTATGTAGCGGAACATCTTGCCGCGGTATCTGAAGCTGACGATCGCAGACGGCAGAGAAACGAGGATAATAAGCAGCGGAGCATACCACATAAGCGAACCGAGGATCGCAATAAACCCGAAAAGGCTGATTATGGTGCTTATCACGCTGAAAGATGCGGACATTATGGAGAGAGGTCTGTTGCCCGCCTCTCTGTTGGCATTTTCAAGCTTCGAATAAAAATCGGGCAGGTCGAAGTTTGCAAGATCGATCGTTTTTGCCTTATTCATTATTTTAAGCTTGATGCTGTAAACGATTATCTCGTTTGAAAGACGGTTGACCATATTGTTGAGCGAATTAACAAGAGAAACAAAAAACTGATAGGCGATCTGGAATATCAGAAGTCCGCCCAGAGCCCAGAAGTCGTCGCCGAGCTGACCTGACGCGGCCTTTGCAAGGGCGTCAAGAAGAAGTTTTGATATATATGCGCCGATAACAGGAGAAACGCCGTTGAAAACAGTCATGAATATCATTGTTATGAATATCCACGGTCTGGCATCCCAAACAAGTCCGTAAATATAAAAAAGGCGGCGAAAAAGCTTTTTGGTATTTCGCAACAAATAGGAAGGCCATTCTCGAAGGCGTTTGGGCTTCGGTTCTCTGAGCTTGTCGCGTTCGCTTTCGCCCGGAGGGCCCATCATATGTCCGAACATAAAATTATGGTCCTTTCGCTGTTAATATTCCCTGTAATAATATGATTATATTCTACATCTTTTTGCGAAAACAGTCAACAATACATACGATATTGTCAATTTAATTTCATTTTTTTCGCCGAACGATACGATACGTTTTTCTTGCATCAAAGTTCGGTGAAACTCCTTGACAAAAGAATAAAAATATGATAAGATTTCAGTATAATTTATCAAAATATCAAGGAGCAGATATGACACCTAAGGAACGAGCGATTGCTGCACTTACTCTCCGTCAACCCGACGAAGTACCTACTTTTGAGCTTGAATTTCAGCTTGAAGAAGAAATGTTCGGAAAATCTCCCATAAATTATAATGAGTATCAGAGAAAAGAGCTTGAAAAGCTTTCCGACCTTGAAGCGGAAAAAAAGCTGAGGGTATGGGCAAAACATCACGCCGACATGTATAAAAAGCTCGAATACGCGATATGGCCGATGATATATCTTCCTGATATGTGGAACGAAGACGGCACTCTGGGCAAATACCAGAAAATAGTTCTCAAAGCACTGCGCGAATATGCCGAAGACAAATATATGATCCACTGCCACGGGGACGGCACGTTTGCTCTGCCCGACGGAAACGGGATGTATGAATTTGCATACAGGCTTGCCGATGATTTTGACGGAGTGCTTGAAGAGGCGGAAAGAAACTGCGTTGGGGCGATAGAAAGAAACAAGCAGATCGTTGATGCCGGCGTGGAAGTGCTTATTCTCTGTGCAGACTACTGCTATAATATGGGACCATTCGTATCACCTTCCACATTTGCCGATATAATAACCCCGTATCTTGCGCGCATATGTGCAAGCGGACGCGAAAACGGCGCATATGTCATAAAACATACCGACGGCGACATTATGCCGATAATAGATCAGCTTATTTCATGTCATCCCCACGCTCTTCATTCGCTTGACCCGATGGCAAGAGTTGATATAAAATACGTCAAGGAAAAATACGGAGATAAGGTAGCGCTTTGCGGTAACGTTAACTGTGCGCTCATGCAGACCGGAACAGAGCAGGAAGTAACAGAGAGCGCGGAATACTGCCTTAAATACGCCAAACCCGGCGGAGGATATATATACTGCACGTCAAACGTTCCGTTCAAAGGCTTGCCTGCAGACAGATACAAGCTTGTGCTTGACGTTTGGAAAAAGCACAGAAAATATTAAATTATAAAACGGAACGCCGTTTTCACGGCGTTCCGAATGAATTATATTTCAATATTGTCGCTTCTGAATTTCGGCATATGTCCTGTAAGAGTGTATACGGTCCGTTCGATCGAGTCTTTACTGTTTTTCCAGTCTTCTTTTGCGAATCTGTAATCGAATTTGCGGCAAAACCAGTCTATATCACCGTGAAGGGTTTCAAGATATTTCATCTCTATTGAGTCGGCGATCTCAAAAAATGCCGCAAACTCCTTTTTTGAAAGAAATTTCGCGCCGTATTCTATCAGCTCTCTGTAATGCGGAAGGCAGAAAAACTTCTGTTTTGCAAACAGGTCGCGAAAAGCGGTATCGTTTTTGTAAAGATAAAAAAGATTTGAAAAAACGCTTTCCATATTGCTGTTTATCCTGCGGCACACATAGCAGTCGTTTTCGAGCGTTTTGAGCCTTTTGACCTGCAGATCTCCCTTTTTGCGGCTGATGCTTTTATACAGTTCGTTTATATGGCTTTCAAGAATAAGCGCCACGGGCAGTTTTTTACCTACAAGAAGCATCTGAGAAAAATGGCGTTCGCAAAAACCGTATTCATTCGTTTTTATTCTTACGTCGGGTTCCATCATCGATGCGCCTGTTACGGTTTCGATCTCATTGCGTTCCATCATATCAAAAAGACCGCAGAGAGGGCAGCCCTCAAGCTTTGAAAAGTGTTCGTTGAGCGGAATGGTGTATATATGCTCTTTCATGGTCTCCTCCTCATACGTCTATAAATTCTCTGTATCTCGGCATAATGCCTAT
>JAEEJJ010000077.1 GCA_016281805.1 Clostridiales bacterium | reverse complement strand
TCGTTATGAAAAGCGGTCTTGAGCTTATTCGCGATAAACTTGTTACCGTCATAAAAGCGCTCGCCGATTTTTCGTATAAATATAAAGATATGCCGTGTCTCGCGTATACGCATCTGCAGCCGGCTCAGCCCACGACCGTAGGCAAAAGAGCAACATTATGGATAAACGAGCTTATGCTCGATCTTGACGAGCTTGATTTTCGTATAAAAGGCTTAAAGCTTCTCGGACAGAAGGGCACGACCGGCACACAGGCGTCTTTCAAAGAGCTTTTCGGCGACGATGCGGACGAAAAAACACCGAAACTCGAAAAAATGATCGCAAACGAAATGGGCTTTGATGAAACATACCCCGTTTCGGGTCAGACATACAGCCGCAAAGTAGACGCGAATATCTGCTGCACTCTTGCCGGAATAGCCGAAAGCGCAATGAAGTTCGCAAACGATCTAAGACTGCTTGCCAACTTCAAAGAAATGGAAGAACCTTTTGAGGAACATCAGATAGGCTCTTCGGCAATGCCGTATAAGCGCAACCCGATGCGCAGCGAGCGTATATGCGCAATTGCAAGATACGTTATCACAAACTCGCTTTCTCCGGCGTTTACGGCAGGCACGCAGTGGTTTGAAAGAACGCTTGACGACAGCGCAAACAAGAGAATTGCCGTTGCCGAGGCGTTTTTAGGCGTTGACGCAATACTGAATATTTATATAAACGTTGCAAACGGACTTGTTGTATACCCGAAAATGGTCCGCAGAAGACTGATGAACGAGCTTCCGTTTATGGCAACGGAAAACATTATGATGGCAGCCGTAAAAAACGGCGGAGACAGGCAGGAGCTTCATGAAAAGATCCGCGTTCACAGCGTTGCCGCGGCAAAGAAGGTAAAAGAAGAGGGCGGAGAAAACGACCTTCTTGAAAGAATTGCCGCAGATGAAGCTTTCATGCTTAAAAAAGAAGAGATCGCATCTCTGCTTTCGCCCGAAAAATTTGTCGGCAGAGCTCCGAAGCAGACTGAGGAATACCTCGAAAAAACGGTATTTCCGCGTATCAGACCGTATATCGACGCCGGCAGAATTAAAAAGGACGAGGGACTGATCGTTTGAGGTGAAAAAGAATGCCTAAGATCGCAGCGCAAAACAGAAAAGCGTATCATGATTATTTTGTTGAAGAAAAATATGAGGCGGGAATATCACTCGCCGGCACTGAAGTAAAAAGCATACGGCAGGGCGCCGTAAATCTGAAAGACTCATACTGTCAGACTAACGGAAAAGAGATCTTCGTTCACGGAATGCATATTTCGCCGTATGAAAAAGGCAATATTTTCAATAAAGACCCTTTGCGCGAGCGAAAACTGCTTATGCATAAAAAAGAGATACTCAAGCTCTTTAACGACGTAAAAAAAGAGGGATATTCCATTATCCCGCTTTCGGTCTATTTTAAAAACGCAAGAGTAAAGGTTGAGATCGGGCTTTGCAAAGGTAAAAAACTTTATGATAAGCGCGAGTCTGCCGCAAAAAGAGACGCTCAGCGTGAAATCGAAAGAAAGATGGGTAGCGACAGATGATAATTTTGGGTATCGACCCCGGAGTTGCAACTGTAGGATGGGGCGTTGTAGACTGGCGCGGAAATAAATTTTACGGTTCTGACTACGGCGCGATAATCACACCCCCGCACACGCCTTTCTGCGACAGGATAGAGCAGATTTTTGACGAAACCACAAGACTTGTTGATTATTATCATGTTGAAACTGCGGCAATGGAAAAGCTGTTTTTCAACACAAACACAAAAACCGCAATAGACGTTGCTCAGGCAAGAGGCGTTTTGCTTCTTGCGCTCACAAAAAAACGCCTTCATTGTTCCGAATTTACTCCGCTTCAGGTAAAACAGGCCGTTACGGGCTACGGAAGAGCAGAAAAGGAACAGGTCGAGGCAATGGTAAAAATGCTTCTTAATCTTGATAAGATTCCTAAACCGGACGACGCCGCGGACGCGCTTGCCATGGCGATCTGCTGTGCGCACTGCATAAGATAAAGAGAGGTTGAAATGTATTATTATCTTTCGGGAAAACCGGCGGTTTTAACGCCGAATCTCGCCGTTATAGACTGCGGCGGCGTAGGATATAAATGCGCAATATCCGAAAACACGTATAAACAGATCGCAAAAAAAGAGTCGGTGCTTTTATATACTTACCTTAATGTAAAAGAAGACGCTCTTGATCTGTACGGCTTTGCCGACGAGCAGGAAAAACAGTTTTTCGAGCTTCTTCTTTCGATCAGCGGCGTTGGACCAAAGGCGGCTCTTGCAGTCCTTTCCGCTCATACGCCCGAATCGTTTGCAGCATGCGTGCTTTCAAACGATGCGAAGGGAATAACGAAAGCGGCAGGCGTAGGCGCAAAACTTGCGCAGAGAATATGCCTTGAGCTGAAAGACAAGATAGCAAAAACAAAAGTCGTGCCGTCCGATATTTCCGCATACGGAGACGACGCCGTCTCTTCCGATGCCGTATCTGAAGCAGTTGCGGTGCTTGTTGCGCTCGGTTACAGCAAATCGGACGCTTCAAAAGCCGTTTTACGCTGTTCGGCAGACAACACGAACGATATAGTAAAACAGGCGCTCAGAATGCTTTCGAGAAATGTGTGAGAAACTGAAAAGGAAAAACGATGGAAAACGAATTTGACGAACGGATCTTATCCGCAAGAACGATACACAGCG
>JAEEJJ010000076.1 GCA_016281805.1 Clostridiales bacterium | reverse complement strand
TTTCACCAGTCAGGCCGGCATCATATTCCGGTACTGTCTCATCCGCGGCACGCTGACAAGCTGTAAACATAAAAACTATCATCAGTAATAAAGACAGTATTTTTATGGTTCTTGACATTTCGTAATCCTCCCTTGAGCTTTTTTATTATGATATTTTATCCTTTTTCTGTTAAGTTGTTAACTATTATTGTGTTTTCGTTTTCGCCCTCGCACTCAGATATTTCAACCCTTCATCATACTGATATTTGGAAATAGCATGGCGGGTAAGAAACGCATCAAACAGCTGTTTCTGCTTAATGAAAAACCGTCTATTTTTTTCTCGCAAGAAAGCGACTCCATTCCCTGGGAATCCAGAGCGCGCTCATGTTTTCATCCTCTGGCATTAAAGATATTCTTTAAATATCATATTGCTATTATATCAAATCCCCTACTGATTTGTCAAGTATTTGTCATAAAATAATTTTTCCCACAACTGATTTGTTTGCCATAAGAACAAGCAGGATATTGCGCGTCTGTGTATTTATATTTCTCATCGGCAAAGCTTTAAGCGTAATTTATGATGAGTCTGTGCTAAATTAGCGCACTCAGAGATATTTTATAAAAATGAATTTCGAAACAATTAATAGGAACGATTTGTAATGAAAAGTGAAAAGCACAATGTAATGAAAGATTGAACAAAACTTTTGCACTGCAACGCAACGCAGTGATTTTCTTTTCTCAAATTGCTGAAATGGATGATGTACTGTAACCGAAAAATTAATGTTTAATAATACCTGCTCGATTCATTTATCAAGCTATAATTAAGTTACTTAAGGGCGATAGCAAAGATGGATTAAAACTCGGATTTCAAGGCAAAAAAATGCATCACTCAAAACTACATTTGAGTGATGCATCTTTCAACTATTTCGAATTGTCTCAGTAATGCGTGAATAAACCGCGCTTATCCGAGTTTATAAATAGATTCAACTTTCGGTTCAGCGCATCTCAAATTATGATGGATGGCTGATAGAGAAAAACACACTTATCGTAATTTGTTTTGATTTTAAAACTTGTCTGTTGAAACGACGGAAAAGTGTTATGTTCTATTTTATCAAAACTACGATATTTCAGGGGAATATATAAAGAACGTAAAGTGGAATAGAATACGAGAAAAATATAAAAACGATTGCTCTTGTGGATTGACTTCGGAGATAAACACAAATCAGTTTTTCAGTGCAGTTATGGGAACAACAAACACGCCATCAGGACGACGATACGCCGCTGTTGACAAGCCGCATATCACACACATCACAGATGGGGGAACACCGTTTTTTTCTTTTGAAATTTCATTGCGGATATTCAACAGGTTTTCCGCTGCGGCATCAATTTGATTTACCCCGAGCTTTATTTCAAAAGCACACCACCGTCCGTCGTCAAGTTCAATAACTGCGTCTAACTCACGGTTTTTGTAGTCCTGATAATGGAACACATTAGCGCCTAACGACTCAGCATATATTTTCAGGTCACGCTCACACATTGCCTCAAATATAAATCCGAATGTTCTTAAATCTTTCAGAAGCTTTTCAGGTGTAGCTTTAATCAGGGCACATGCAAGCGCAGGATCACAGAAATGTCGCTTTTCACTCTGTTTTACTCTTATTGACGACCGTATGTTGCTTGAAAACGGAGGCTGATTATCGAGCAAAAACAGACGTTCAAAAACGTTAAGATACACTGCTACGGTATTTCTGTCTATCAGTTCATCGTCAAATGCCTTTATATCATTGAGGAGCTTATTCTGAGTTGCCGTTGTGCTTTCATTTCTTGCAAGTGAACGAAGCAAAAGATTCATTTTCTGTTTATCATACTTTATTTCATCAATTCTCTGAGCATCATCATCAATGATTGCATTGATATACGATTCTGGAAGAATTTGTGCATCTTCAACAGATACCCCAAGATTTCCAGGCCAGCCTCCGCGAACCGCATAATATATTAAATCGCGAAGATCGACATTACCTGTAAGAGTCTGAGTCAAAAAACCGTTGCAGAGATCTTTAAGAGAAACGATACCTGAGGAATCTCCGGATTCATATAGAGACATTGTTCTCATATGAAGTTTTCCGATTCTTCCTGCCCCACTGTGTAAAATCCCTTTTCTGTCAGGCGTTGACGATCCCGTAAGAATAAACTGCGATTTCTCCCCTCTTTGGTCAACCGTATATCTGACTGCATCCCAAATCGGTGGAACCTCCTGCCATTCATCAATAAGCCTTGGTGTCTCTCCCTCCAGCACTATCGACGGGGATATCATGGCAAGCTGTCTGTTCTGGAAATTATTGTCAGGAGATCCGAGCAATATTTCGCTTTTACTGTGAAATGATGATGTCCAGGTTTTCCCGCACCACTTTGGACCTTCGATGCAAATCGCACCGAAGTTTTGAAGGTATCTGACAACCTGTTCATCTATAACTCTTTTTTTATACCTTTCTTTATCTGCTATGCTCATTATCTTCTCACCTTTCTTTTTCATTGACATTATATCATATTCCGCATGATTTTGCAATACCGTTCAGCATAATTTTTAATTTTTATTCAGCACGATTTCCGCAATTCATTCAGCAATATTTTATAAAATGTCGTCTTGTCATATAAAACTGATGAAAGCTGTATCGTTTTTATCCCATCTGAAAAGAATGAAAAAACCATTTTTAAACCCGATAAAATCCGATGTTTTTTGCAGTAAATCAAGTCGTCAAGACGCAAACCGTTGCAAACACTGGCTTTTAGAGCCCTACGAACCAGTAGGTCGGGGGTTCGAGTCCCTCACAGCGCGCCAGATTTCCTCAGATACAAATCTGAGGATTTTTTGCTATCAGAAGTATTTTTTCGGGGACTCGAACGGAAACGGTAGTGAATTGACAGTCCGGTGGAC